>JBLIBL010000025.1:0-42800 GCA_047633355.1 Polaribacter sp. | reverse complement strand
TAATTACCGACACCGCATGTTAAATTTTATCGACAATATTTAATCGCCTAAATTACTAGGAGCCTATACGAGAATAAAGACCGTAACTAGGAAAAGCAATTTTGAATTAGATTTTACGGTCATTTGAAGCGAATAGTCATTCTCTTTAACAAAAGTGACTGGGGAGCCTGGCCGAAAAAGTTTATCCGCAGTAGGTTTTCCAATCTCGAACAGGGTCCTAGATAGCAATAAGGAAATAAAATGGCCAAAACTTCTGACCGGAGAATTCTGGATATTCAGAACATCGTCACGCCTCAGGAAGTCATTGACGAGTTCCCATTAACTAAAGCAACGGGACAGTTGATCACTCAAACACGTGACAATATAAGTAATATATTACGCGGTCAAGATTCCCGTTTACTTGTAGTGGTTGGGCCTTGCTCTATCCACGATGTTGATGCCGCAATAGAATATGGTCAAAAGCTACTCAAGTTACGAGAAAAATTGAAAGACAAATTGGAAATTGTGATGCGGGTCTATTTTGAAAAACCTCGTACTACGATTGGATGGAAAGGTTTGATAAACGATCCTGATTTAGACGAAAGTTTCCAGGTTAGTAAAGGTTTGAGGTTAGCCAGACGATTACTCTTAGATCTCAATCAGCTTGGTATTCCTGCGGGTACTGAGTTTCTGGATATTGTCACCGGCCAATATTATGCTGACTTAATTAGCTGGGGTGCTATTGGAGCACGTACCACTGAAAGCCAAGTTCATAGAGAATTGGCATCGGGTTTGTCTTGTCCGGTAGGTTTTAAAAATGGTACAGACGGAAATATCAAAATTGCACTCGATGCTATTAAGTCAGCCAATAACTCTCACATCTTTTTATCGCCAACCCAGGAAGGCTCTACAGCCATTTACAAAACATCGGGCAATGATGACTGCCATTTAATTCTACGGGGTGGAAAAACACCTAATTATCATTCTGAAAGCATATTGGACTGTAGCCAAAAGTTAGAAAGTGCAGCTATTGAATGTGGTTTAATGATCGATTTTAGCCACGCAAACAGTCTCAAACAATTCGCCAGACAAGTTGAAGTTGGAGAAAATGTTTGCTTGCAGATTGAACAGGGCCAAAATAAGATTTCGGGAGTTATGATAGAAAGCCATTTAGTCGAGGGCAGCCAAAAAGTTGTGAAGGGTGTTGTAAAGAATGCCGCGAAGGAAGCTCTTACTTATGGACAAAGTATTACTGACGCTTGCCTTGGTTGGGAGGCAACGGAAAATTTACTCTACCGTTTAGCCAAAGCAGTTGAGAAAAGAAGCGCTTAAACTAATTAATGGACAATTCACAATTCATCAGCTGAATTGTCTAGAATAAATTTTTTCTACAACTATTATATCTAGCGAATCTACTAAAAATTGTGAGCCTTATTTGTGTAAAATAACTAACTCGTAACTCTCATGACCGTTGTCTCAAAAAATGATTGAAACTAATAAATTGTGGCCGTCACAATAGGGATATAGCGTATCCCTTATTATTCTTTATTAACTATGACTCTTGCAATCGCGCCACCAAAAAATCGACTGCTGCCTTAACCTTTGGCACAGCATATCGATGTTTTTGGTATAAAAGGTAAATTGCCATGTCAGCATTTTGAGAGACATGAAGCGTTGTATTGAAGAACAACTCTTGTAACTGTCCACTTTCTAAATAGTCCGTCAATGACCAGCGAGGCGCCATCATTATTCCGCGCCCCTCTAGAGCTAACTTAGCAAGCCATTTGCCATGATTCGACACAGCAACAGGAATGCCTGCGACATCGCGCCATTCGCCGTTAATCTCACATAGCCAGGGCGTCGGCCCCATTGGCGTGCGATAAAACAGACCTTTATGTTGTGTCAATTCAAGAACATTTTCTGGCATTCCCATTTCTTTCAAATAGTCATGAGAAGCCACGGGAATAAATTCATTGTCCATTATGCGGACAGCTTGCACCCGTTCATTTGGCGCATAGCCTCCACGAATCGCGATGTCTACCTCATCCCGCCCGAGGTTAGACACTACGTCACTGAGGCTAAGATCGATTATGATGTCTGGGTATCGTTGTTTAAAATCTTCCAATAATGGCAACAACAATCGCTCGCCAAAACCGCTCAACGCACTTATACGCAATTGACCCATTGGTTTTGCTTGGTAGCTTCGTACCGCTTCATCGCTCTGTTCCAATTGATAAAGTATATCCTTTACTTGCTGAAAATATAGCTGTCCGATTTCGGTTAGCTGCACAGCTCGGGTACTGCGCTTGAGTAAAGTGGCGCCTAAGCTATCTTCCAAGGCAGCGACACGTCTAGAGAGTGAAGACGGCGGTACAGCAAACGTCTCTGCAGCTCGAGTGAAACTACCGGTTTCGGCTACTTTACTAAAGTAGCGTAATGCTCTGATTTGATCCATCTGCTGCCCTATTTATTACTTTATGATTATATTATTGTCTTTAAGACAATAAAGTAACTCATTTAGTCCTGTTTAACTACCGTAAAATGAATGTAATAATGAGTGTAATAGACATTATGACTAGACTGGATTGTGTAACTCATTGTCACCACCACTATAACCAACTATCAGATTTTTAGGAGATAACACATGTTAAAGGCAGAATATCAAACTCGAAGCTTGGTACCTCAAGACGTCATCGAAGCCGTCGCTTTTGAAAAACCGGTCCTAGCTGAAGGACAAGTATTACTCGAGATGCTAGCAGCGCCAATAAACCCTTCCGATGTACTTACATTAACTGGGCAGTACGGAATTTTACCTCCGCTACCCGCGATTGGTGGTAACGAGGGTGTTGCCAAAGTAGTCGAACATGGGCCAGGTGTTACGGCTCCAGAGCTAGGTCAAACAGTATTACTCCCTTTAGGTATCGGCACATGGGCAACACATATGGTCGCTAAAGCTAGATCGCTGGTTCAGCTACCTAACGGTGTTGATCCAATTCAGTTATCAATGATTACGGTTAACCCGCCCACCGCACATTTGATGCTCAGCGAGTTTGTTGACCTGCAGAAAGGCGATTGGGTGATTCAAAATGCAGCCAATTCCGGAGTCGGTTCGTACCTAATTTCCTTAGCAAAACTGCGTGGCTTGAAAACAGTTAACGTAGTACGTCGTGAATCTCTCGTGGAACCTATACTTGCGGCTGGTGCAGATGTCGTTCTGGTGGATGGCGTAGTCGATGGACTCAGCTTAGCCGAAAGAGTCAATGCTGCAACGGGCGGCGCAGTTATAAAACTAGGTATCGATGCGGTAGGTGGTGCTGCGACTAGCCGGCTAGGCGAAGCGCTAGGCGAAGGAGCTACCCTGGTTAACTATGGCGCAATGAGCGGTGAACCTTGCACACTGGCACCAACAATCATCATATTCAAAGATATTACCGTACGGGGCTTCTGGTTAGCAAAGTGGTACCGTACCGCTTCACCTGACCGACAAAAAGAAGTGTTTGGAACAATCATCAGTTTAATCGCGGCTGGCAAGCTTGCCGCACCGATTCATGCGACCTACAACGTTAGGGATATCAAGGAGGCTGTAGCGGTGGCTGCTGGTGGCCAACGTACAGGTAAAGTTGTTATCATTAATGACGAGGCTAATGCATAAAACCGAAAAGCCAAATAACACATTTAGCTAACCTAACTGATCAATGATCAATGATCAGCACCATTGTCAGCGCTGATCTAGCTCTATTTTAGTGGTCAGTTATAGAATGGATATGTATTCATGAAAAATAACAAAAATATTCGTTGGGGGATCATTGGATGTGGTGCAGTAACTGAAATTAAAAGTGGTCCTGCCTATCAAAAAACGGACGGATTCCATTTAGCAGCGGTAATGAGAAGAGATAAAACGTTAGTCAAGGATTACGCTAAAAGACATAACATAGAAAAATACTACTCTAATGCTGATGACCTTATTAATGACCAATCAATTGATGCCGTCTATATTGCAACACCCCCTGATACCCATAAGTTATATGGATTACGCGTAGCTGAAGCAGGTAAAGTGTGCTGTATAGAAAAACCTCTCGCTCCAAGTTATTCGGATAGCAAGATAATATTAGAAGCGTTTGAAAAAGCGCAAATTTCACTTTTTGTTTCCTATTACCGTAGATCATTACCTCGTTTTAACAAAGTAAAAGAATTATTAGATAATGATGAAATTGGAAGTGTTAGGCATATCAATTGGCACTTAAATAAAGCCGCGAATGAGGTTGATTTGTCACCGCAATACAATTGGCGAACAGATAAAAATATTGCGGCTGGAGGTTATTTTGACGATTTAGCTAGCCATGGTTTAGATCTTTTTGCTTATCTACTTGGTGAATACGATGTTGTTAAAGGCATTGGTTTAAATCAACAAAACCTGTATTCATCATTTGATTCAGTTTCCGCCTGTTGGGTACATAAGAATGGTATCACTGGAGCAGGAAGTTGGAATTTTGGTGGCTGTTCAAGGCAAGATAAAGTCATAATTTATGGTAGTAGAGGGGAGATATCATTTTCTATATTTGATGAGCACCCTATTTCAATTTTCAACTCCGCTCAACAACAAGAAATTTATATTGAAAACCCAGAAAATATTCAGCTTTATCATGTACAAAATATTAAAGATCAACTTTTTACTGGAAAGGTACATCCATCAAGTGGCTCTACGGCTACACATACAAGCTGGGTTATGGATCAAATATTGAGAGTTGACAGCTAGCTATCTGTTCAAGCTGGACAAAGTTATCGGGCTATTTTCACTCTGTTCAATATTTTAACCAGCTGTATTATCACCCCTTAACCGGGCTTAAACGCCTAAATCGAACAGCTATCATCTCCACATTTTTCGGGATTCGAATGGTTGTTCGATTCACTATCTGTATCTGAACTCAATAAACCACTATCTTCCGCTAGCAAACTACCAATAAGGTTACCAACCTGCATATCACTAATCCGGCCAAAATAATTCAACCTAACTTAACTTTCTTTATCTAGCACAATAAGTGTCGGCGTTCCTCTCATCTGATAACTAGCCATTGTATTCGGTATCAAGCCAGATTCTAATGGTTTGTCTACCCCTATGGGAAAGGCAATTTTATATTCTGATACAAAAACCTTTAACGCATCAACAGTCATAACCTCATGGTGCTCATAAACTGTATGAAGTCCGATAACTTGTACATCTTCTTTTGCATACAAATTGTAAATAGCACTGGCTTGAGGTATTAGCTCACAAAGTAAACGAGCTAACCGAATAGCCTCTTCCGCCAAATCATTTCTGCTTAAACTTTGACCGTCGTAGGCTGAGTAAGATTCATTATAGATTAAATAAATGACGTTTAATACGCTATCTAAACGCTCAGAAAAATTCTCTTTCTCTGGTACTTTACTAGGCAATTCCTGCTAGTTTAATTTTTTTTTGCGCGCGTGATTTTTTGCTGCATACTAATTTCTGTTAATAAGTAAGCCCTCGCGATTTTTTTCACTTTGATACCACATAGCGTTTTAAGAGTTAAAGCCACCTGAGTTGATTTAGGTAAGGCTGGGTGACAACAGGTAAAAATAAGTTTTAAACGTTCGCCTGGTATCGGTTGATTAAATTCATCTTGCGGTTGCTCTGAAATTGAATCAATTATTTTTTGTAATGTTTATTCTTTATTAAGTAAATTGGAGTGCCTAACTTTATCAATAAGCCGTAGTTTGGCGACAGTAAAAAGCCTAGCCGTTTGATTTTTAGGGGTATTAACTTTCCATTGTTGCATTGCGTGAACGTACGCATCCTGCAAGGAATCTTCTGCTAGTGAAATATCTTTACAAAAATTAATCAGTGCAGCAAGAATTTGTCCCGATTCAGCACGAGAATATCCAAACACTTTTACACTCTCAAATATACACAATCTGTTTCAAAGTTAGATAACCGAAATTTATCGAAATATAAATGTTATGTTAAACTATTTAGATAAATTTATTTAAAGGACTCCAATATGTATTTAACTACCCGTCTATTAATTGTTTCCGCAATATCTGCTGCACTTTTTGGCTGTGAGCAACCAACAACAAGCCAATCAGTCGATACCCAAGCAATATCAGCCACGGACACAGTAGAGGTCGCACAATCGGAGTCTGAAAAAGCCAATGAACTATTCGAAAAAATATTTACGGATGGCGTAATGCGAAGCCCAATGTTTCAGTCATACCTAGGTATAACAACCGATCAAGACAAATGGGATGATTTATCGGAAGCCAATTCACTTAAAGAGCTGGAGATATCAAAACAGAACCTCACGCTAGTTAACAAAATTGATGAAACCAAATTAGACCCGCAAACCAAGGTTAGTCTGGATTTAATGAAGCAAAATTTAATGGCAGAAATTGAGGATTTTAAGTGGCGCCATTACAATTATCCGTTAAACCAAATGTTTGGGATCCATTCTCAAATACCGTCACTTTTAATTAACTCCCACCCAATCATGCATTTAAAAGATGCAGAAGACTATATCGCTAGATTAGGTGGAATTGAAACCTTATTTGAGCAAGTGATAGAAGGTTTAAAGATCCGCGCTGAAAAAGACATTATTGCACCGGCTTTTGTTTATCCTTATGTCATAAGTGACAGCAAGAATCTAATCACTGGCTTTCCTTTTAATGAAGGTGACAACAGCACGTTGTTAGAAGACTTTAACTCAAAAATCGAAAAGTTAAACATTGATCAAGTTGATAAAGACAAGCTCATTGAGCGCGCCTCTCAAGCATTAAAAACTAGCGTAAAACCTGCCTATGAAAATTTAATTGCAGCGGTTGAAGAAATTCAAAAGAAAGCAGGATCAATTGATGGTATTTGGCGACTAAAAGATGGCGAAGCTTTTTATAACAATGCATTAGCTAGAACCACAACAACTGACTTAACAGCTCCAGAGATTCATCAAATTGGTTTAGATGAAGTCGCTAGAATTCATGGTGAAATGGAAGTCATTATGAAAAAAGTCGAATTTAAAGGAGACTTACCTGCCTTTTTTGAGTTTATGCGCCACAACATACAATTTTATTATGATGAAACAGAAGAGGGTAAAGCACGATATTTATCAGAAGCTACTGCTCTGATTAATACAATGAAGACTCGGTTAGACGATTTATTTATTGTTAAGCCGAAAGCATCAATTAATGTGAAAGCGGTTGAAGCATTTAGAGAAAAATCTGCGGGTAAAGCTTTTTATCAAAGCCCCTCGATGGATGGAACTCGCCCTGGTATTTACTATGCGAACCTTTATCGAATGAGCGACATGCCAACCTATCAAATGGAAGCGCTCGCTTACCACGAAGGCATTCCGGGTCACCATATGCAGTTAGCGATTGCTCAAGAGTTAGAGGATATTCCTAAGTTTAGAAAGTTTGGTGGTTATACTGCTTATGTTGAAGGCTGGGGTTTATATTCTGAATATTTACCAAAAGAAATCGGCATGTACAGCGACCCATACTCTGACTTTGGTCGTTTAGCGATGGAACTCTGGCGCGCTTGTCGTTTAGTGGTTGATACTGGTATTCATTCAATGAAGTGGGATCGTGAAAAGGGTATTGAATATTATGTTACTAACACGCCAAATCCTCAACCTGACGCAGTTAAAATGGTAGAGCGTCATATCATTATGCCTTCACAAGCCACGGCTTATAAAATTGGGATGCTTAAAATATTAGAAATTAGAGAAAAGGCCCAAAAATCTTTAGGTGATAAATTTGACATTCGTGAGTTTCATGAAGTCGTCCTCAAAAATGGTGCTTTGCCTTTGAATGTATTGGCTCAGTATGTTGATAAGTATATTGCTTCAAAAGAATAGTTTTAATTTGTTGTACTTAGATCTTTCAATTTTACAAAACTAACCTTCATTAAGCTATCATGAACACTTCAAACAGACCTGTTGATGATAGCTTGATGAATAACTATTCACCTTTTTACTCTCCAAATCAACCAGTATCTCCAGGAAAGACCACTGCACTTTCGTTACTATCCACACTAACACTATAGCCTAAAGACTAACACGCCCTCTCAATCACGTAATTAGATAGGTTGACTAATTTTTATGTGGATCTCGCTAGCTAATATAAATCGTTTCTATGATTGACGATTTTATTATTCAAACTACTGCTATTTATGACCATCCACTTTGACAAAGTCGACATTTTGTACTAATTTTTAATGAGCCTTGTACGTTGTTTTAAGTAAAAATAAGGATTAATCACAATGAAACTGCAAACCTGTCAATCCACAGAAGAGAATGGGTGGGATCAAGTGTTTAATATCTCTTTAAATACTACGACTAATTCAATACAAGCAGGCTCGGCGTCGGAAATCTATTTTCCTCATCAACATAATCATTCTAAAATCATTGTAAAATCATTCGGACTATAAAACATGAATAAATCTAACTTAACATTCCCTAGCAATGATATTTATTCAATGTTGGTTAAAGGAGGTTTTTCTTACACTTTACTTGTTGAGTCCACCAGTGTTAACAACGAGTTGACACAACAACATACTATCAAGTCACTTAACTACAATAATGAATTAATTGACTTAAACTCATTTCAGAAAAATGACTTAACTATTCAAACTTCAAATACCCTAAAAGTTGCTGGTAAGTTTACTAATGAAGCCTTTATCCTCCCCGATCAACTAATTAATCTTCCTATTTACTGGTATGCAAACTTTGTATTAAACAATACTTTAAGAATTCTTGGTTTTTCGTGTAATGTAAAGGCACCACTATCAAGTTTTATAAATTTAATTAGAAAGAATATTATTCTCATTTTTGAAAATACTAAGTTGAAAAGAAAAATATATACTCAAAATAACGAAATTAAAAAAATCCAATTAGTGGCTTCAGGCAAACTAAACGATTCTGAAAGTGGCAAAGAAGAAAGCAATTTGCATACTCATCTTTTACTAGCAGAAGATAATCCCGCCAATCAAATACTAATTACTCAACAACTAGAGCTCTTGGGCTATTTAGTTGATGTGGCGGAAGACGGTGTAAAAGCTTATAATAAATGGGCGACAGGAAAATACAATTTATTACTGACGGATTGCAACATGCCAATAATGGATGGTTTTGAATTAACCGATGCAATTAGGGAAACTGAGAAACGTAAGGGTGGACATATCCCAATAATTGCATTAACAGCCAATGCGATGCAAGGCGAAGATAAAAAATGCATTGCTCGAGGTATGGATGACTATCTGACTAAGCCAATAAAGTTAAATGCACTTAAAGATCTCCTAAATCGCTGGGTTCCCTCTGAAAAAATGAAAAGCAAAGGTGAAATCAATAATCAAAAAATTAGCAATGAAAAACAAAATTTAACGACGTCTAGCGATGAAAAAACAATTATCGATTTTGCATCGCAAACTGATTTTTTAAGTGATGACCTAGAAATAAAAAATGAGTTTTTACAAATATTCTTAAGATCATTACCAACAATTATTTCTGAAATCAGTCCTGCTAGTAACAGTCAAATCATAGAGCCAGTAGAATTTAATTTACACAAAATGAAGTCTTCCGTAAAAACGATAGGCGCTGATAAATATTTAGCGACAGTAATTCATATGGAGTCATTAGTAGAACTACCGGATTGGCCCGCCCTAAAGCCTTCAACTATAAAGATAAAGTCTAGTATAAACGAAATCGAGAAGTATATTAAAGCTCACTTTAATGAAAGTGACAAACACGTTAATAATCAGCAAAATGAACATGTTTATTCTATTCCAAGTAATGTAAATGTATTAGTAATTGACGATGATTTATTTATACTTGAGTATGTGAAAGCGCTTTTAAATAAATTAAATGTAAACAATATTCAAACGGCTGATCACGGAGCTGTTGCGTTAGAAATTTTGGATGATAATAAGAATTCAATCGATATGATATTGTGTGATTTAAACATGCCTAAGATGGATGGTGTTACGTTATTGGGACATCTATCAGATATTGGATATTCTGGCGGCATCATCATTCATAGTGGGGCGGAAACTAGTATGCTTAACGCCGCATCTAACCTAGCCTCAGAGCACCGATTAAATCTATTAGGTAGTGTGCAGAAACCTATTTCAACAAGTAGTGTATTATCGCTATTTGAAAAAATGTATTTGTCAGAGACACAAAATAAGAATAACTTGGCGGCTCCTTGTAATAAACCTGTTGAAATTTCCGCTTCAGCTCTACGAAATGCTATTGAGTGCAATCATATTGTTGCTTACTACCAACCTAAAATTAACATGCATGACAAATCAGTAATTGGGTTTGAAGCGTTAGCGCGTTGGGTTGACCCTGTAAACGGAATTATTTCACCTGGCTTATTTATCCCACTAGCTGAATCTGAAGGGCTAATTGCTGATCTCACAACCACTATTTTTAATCAAGCGACCACACAGCTACAACAATGGTTACAAAAGAACCCTAAATTAAAAATGGCAATTAATTTCTCTATACAATCTCTAGATGATTTTGATCTGCCCGAAACATTAAGTGACCAAGTTCAAACGTTAAATATCAGTTCTAATAATATAATTATTGAAGTCACTGAAAGCGGGCTAATTGAAGATATGGCAGCTAGCATGGAGGTATTAGCCAGGTTAAAACGTTTAGGTTTTTCTCTCTCAATCGACGATTTTGGTACCGGATATTCAAGTATGAATCAATTACAAACATTACCTTTTAGCGAACTTAAGCTTGATTACTCTTTTGTCCATGGCGCAGCACGAAACATAAAATCAAAAGCCATATTTGAATCAAGTATTAATCTTGCAAAGAATCTTCAACTTTCAACCGTAGCAGAAGGTGTAGAAACACAAGAAGACTGGGATCTTGTCAAAGAGTTAGATTGCGATACAGTACAAGGATTCTTTATTTCAAAACCTATGGATGCAAATACCGCTAACCAGTGGTTAAACGATTGGAAGTTCTAATTCGTAAATATCTCTTACCAAGGTTCCTATGCAAAAGATGGATAACAAATTGAATGTGGATGATTCCTATTTGACTATTCAAGTTGATAAGCTTTATTCACAAGTTTATCACTCTACACTATTCGCGCTATCTTCCGGTTATACTACCTACTTTGTGCTTTCGTAATATTCAAACAACCCATCGTTGGCTTTGATTTCCTACTTCTGTGTTCTAGCTTCTTATGCTATCCGCTTTATAGATGCAGCTTTTTATTTAAGAATAGATGCTCATAAAAAAACTACCTATCGGGGAAGAGGCATTTTAATACTCTAACAATTATTTCAGCAATTTCGTGGTCAGTTTTTCTATTTTTACTCTATCCAGCAGGCGATCCCATACACCAAAGCTTTTTTATTATTGCCGTCATTGGTCTTTCACTAGCCTATATTTCGAGCTTATCTTATAGCCGTATAGCTAACGTTTATATTACGTTGAACTACAGTCCTGTTTTTTTGTATTTTTTGGAGACAATCACGCTTAAAATCTGAGTACTTGATTGTTTTAGTAGGGTTTTATTTAATCTTTTTATTCAATAATATAAGAATATACAAGAGCCTCAAGTCTAATATAAAACTGGTACTAGAAACTGATAGAAATAATAAAACGCTCTATCACTACGAAATCGCAACCGATGAACATGCTCTAGTCGTAGCCATCGATGAAAATAGTATGGTGACGAGTGTGAATAAAAAAATGTGCCTATTAACCGGTCAATTAAAAATTAATGCTGCCGGTAATCATATAGATAAATTGTTCGGCATTGGAGGTTCAATAGAATTTTTATAAACATTAGGAAAGAAGTTTCGCTCAATAAAATTTGTCCCGTCAAATCACGTTATAATCTATCTCCAGAGAGACTCACTGGATGAAGGCTACAGTAATTGGTCGCAAGGGCAAAAAGGATAGAGCCGATCATCTTATCTATATAGGAACAGATATTACCTCACTAATAGAATCACAAAAAGAAGAATCGATCATTAAGGAATATACTCAAGTTACTTACAAGATTTCCCAATAACTTCAAGAGAGCAAATCCTTAAAAAAAAAGGCTAGGCGATGTTCTTTCTATTCTAAATATATTTAAGTTGTTAAAAACCCAAAATAAATCAGGCGTCTTTCTGCTCCCAATTAACGGTTGTGAATTAGAGTTGTTGGTAACTAATGGTGAATCTTCTGATGAATTCTTACATAAAGAAAAATGCGTTAAACTGGGTAGTTGTTTATGTGGGAATGTCGCTTTGAGTGGATAGATCAAAGTCTCCAATAACTGTTTTGAAGATAATGAGCACGATCATATTTTTGAAGATGACACCACATGGGCACTATATAATCTCCCTCAAACATTCTGGTGTGGTTTTAGGTGTTCTCTTTTTATATACAGAAGTCTATCCCTCAATACAACTATCTAGAATAGAGCTTTTAGAGTCTATTGGATCAATGATTGGACTAGCTATTTCCAATAATAATATACAACAAGAATTAAAAAACTCTAAAAATTGAAGCAGAAAAAGCTTCAAAAGCTAAATCTGAATTTCTTTCTTCAATGAGTCATGAGTTGCGAACTCCACTCAATGCAATCATTGGTTTTAGCGAACTATTAGAAAATGATGCTATTAAACTAAGCGATGTAATCTCTCAAAGTTTATCCTTAATTCGAATTGTGGCGCAAAAAGCGAATATCAGAATAGATGTCAAAGATATGGATAACTGCTATGTTTTGGCTGATTTTACTAAACTAAAACAAATTCTCATTAATCTATTATCTAACGCCATCAAATGCAATAAAAAAGATGGTTACGTAAAGCTAGACAGCTCTACCACTGACGACAATTTTCTAAGAGTCAATATTGTAGATTCTGGTATCGGCATTCCATTGTCTAAGCAGTCGAGTGTTTTTAAACCCTTTAATCGATTAGGTAAAGAGAACTCCTCAATAACGGGTACCGGTATAGGCTTGGTTGTTACGAAAACATTGTAGAATTAATGGGCGGCCGGATTGGCTTTGAAAGCAAAGAAGGTAGTGGCACAACTTTCTGGTTTGAAATGCTAATTGAAACAAAGCCTGAACTCTATCGAGATACTACTTTTATTCATCTCGATTAAACCCTTTAATATCTCCTTATAGCTAAAACTTTCTTTAATAATACAAATTATGTCGCTGTTTAACTTTAGCCTAAACTATAAAGCCCTCCCGCCAGCCTCACAAATGTTGAACGTCTCTCAAATAGGTACAATATTAAGCTCAACTCTTAGAGAATAAATACAAAATCGTTATAAATAGAGGTCCTAATTCTGGCTTTATACTTTAGTTTATAGTACTAACCGCTCACTGCACATTATTAGCGCTTACTAAAACGGCAAAAGCCAATTAAACACAGAACTAAATATGAGAGAGTTCCTCCGCCACCAGATGAGGTTGGTGGAGGTTCAATAGATTCTTTTATTTCAATTTTTAATGACATATTAGCAGTTAAATCACTATCCGATGCGACTAAAGTAACCGTGTAATTCCCCGAGACGCTTACCGATCCTGATAACAAACCATTCGATAGAATTGATAATCCTGCGGGTAAATCATTTGCCGTAAAGGTTAGAGTATCCTCATTTTGATCATCAAAAAACACAGCGGCGTCAAACTCTAATGAAACATTTTGTACCACAGACAAACTAACGGAAGGTTCTATGGCTGAAGGTGCGAAATTGGTAACATCATTGATTTGGCTTTTAAAGACTCCTCTACCGTAGCTAAAAGCAAATAAACTAGTCTGTTGATTATTGCGTCGATAGACTAATTCTTCCACCGGAACATTTGGCATGCCGCTGGTTAATGGCGACCAACTAGCGCCGTTATCTTCACTGACATAAACACCAATATCAGTGCCTGCGTACAAAATATTTGTATCATGTGGCGCTACGATAATATCGTGAGTTGGTAAGTCGGGTAATCCTTCTGCGCCAACTTGATCAATAGCTGTCCACGATAGTCCTCCATCTTGGCTGATCCAAGCATGTAACTGCCCAAATGTTGATACCGTTGCCACTACTTTGTTGGGATTATTTCGGTCAAAATTGACCGAAGATACATAACCATCCGCAATTTTGATTTTTTCCATTTCAAAGTTACCATCACCTGATAGCGCAGCAGTATGTCGAAAAATATGACCATCAGTTCCACCTAGAATAACCAGTTCCGAATTACCCGGCTGAACGGCAACTGCGGATAAACCATCGATAAAATTCATAGTGTATTCGTCACTGCTTATTTTGGCCCAACTTTGACCGTCAGTTCCGCCACGCCATAAAGCCAATCCTGCTAGAAATAATCGTTGGTTATCATTTCTATCTAGAGTGAAGGGTGTAATAAATAACCCTGGAGCATTAACAAAGTCTCCAGTGATATCCGTTGCTTGATTTTCACCCTCTTTAATTTTTAGCTTTACAAGGTAGGCGTATTGAGATGAAACGTAAACATTGCTTGGATCTTTTGGATCAATCGCAGAATAAGATCCATCTCCTCCATTAATAAGCTCCCAATGCCCATCCGCTGCACGCCATTGCGTACCATTATCCTGAGAGCCACCAATCAAAGTTTCACCATCTTTTGAAACAGAGCCATGGTAGAACTGGGTAACCGCGTAATTGTTATTAAGGGTTTGCCAATCCACTGTACTTGTTGATGGAGAACAGTTATTGGTCGCAACACTGTCAGCAGAATTACCCGTCTGCCATAATCCACCGTCATTTCCGGAAAAGAGCCTCTTCTCGCTGGTACCATTGTAATTTGGATGGTAAATCAATAAATGATGGTCACCATGAATGTAACTAGCTTCATTATCATTCGCCCACCAAAATGAGCCTAAATTAAAGTTTTCACCGCCATCATCCGAACGCCATAAATCTAAACCACCAGTCCAAATACTGTCTTCATTAGTCGGATCGACCACTATCAAATTGTAGTACCAGCCACCTCCGGCCAATCTACCTGCTTGATATTCTCCTGTATTGGAACAATCAAACACATAATTAGTGGTTGATAACATGGAACGACTATTAGGATTTGTAGAGTCTGGGCTAGCGACTAGTTGCCAGTTATCACCAGCATCATCTGAACGATAAAGGCCATTTAAACCATAGGGAAATTCACCAAATTGATTTTGTGCAGACATAGCGTAAACACGTTGCGGGTTTGATGGAGCATAGGCGATAGTCGTTCTGCCTTGATTATCTTCTTCAATAACACTGCTCCAAGTATCTCCATTATCACTACTTTTATAAACGACCGATGAATCAAAGCTCCCACAAGACGCTAACAAACTATTGGGATTACTTGAAGGCTGAATTTCAATTTCGTGACAACCGCCAACACGATCAGCTTGATCTAGCATTAACGACCAAGAATCACCATTGTTTGATGAACGCCATAAACCGCGAATAGTTGCCGCGAATAAGGTTCCGTCTTGAGCCGCTCTTATTTTGTTTACAAATTTAAAATCTGGATTATTAAGCGTGGTTGGTAACGCTTGCCATGTGAGTCCATCATCTATCGATCGGTAAATGCCATTGCCTTCCACTCCGCGGCTTCTAACAATCGGCCTGCCAATATAAACCCCTTCACCTGTTCCGGCTAAAATAATATTTGGGGAACTGGGCATAATCGCTAATGTTACTACTGCAATATTTTCTAAATCATCTGCAATTGGAACCCAAGAAGCACCCGCATCAGTTGATTTCCAAACACCGCCTGAAACACCGCCTGCATACATAATATCTGGCGTATCGGGGTGAAATATAATACTCCGAGTTCGTCCGCCAACAAATTCAGGACCTAAGTTTTGCCATGGCTCTGCGCCTAATTCGTTTTTATTTTTAAGATAATGCCGTTTATTTCTAATAGCATTTACATAATTTTCAGAAGGTATTTGAGACTGCGTTTTAGAAAGTCTTTTATTGGCATAATATTCACCAGCTCCTTTAGGAGTTTGCGCTAACGGATTACGCTTTTGAGATTGTTTATCATGGCTCTTTTGTAGTTTTTGTTGGTTAATTGTTAGTTGAGTAAGTGAGTTTGAACTTGTGTCTAACCACAAATAACTAGAAATTAACGAACCGACAACAACCAACAAAATCATATTTTTATTTTTCATTTTTTTTCCTTCTGTTAAACATTCTCTATTTTAAATTTATTTTTCCGACAATCTGCGCTTATTAGAACGTATCAATACTCTCAATGGATTTTTTAACTGCCATTGGATTATCTATTTTGTTGAAGGCTACGTCGCTTATACCACGTCCTGAGACTTTCACATTACCAAAACCAAACATACGGCCGAATATACTTTGATCTATTTCTACGGTCTCAATTGAGCCTATTTTCATCTCTTCTGTTTTACGAGAAATAATGCCACTTTTAAGTATTACTCTTTTATTAGTCGTTCCGAGCTCTAGGCTACGAAGTCTAAACCACTCATATATTGCGAGGATCAAAGTTAAACCAACAGTAGGTAACGCTAGAACAATCCAGATAACCATCGGTATTTTTGAAAACCAGTGCAGTTTATAAACTTCATGTACTTTTTCACCTTTTGACAGTGATTCTTCTATAAACGTCATTTAACTTTCCTTTTGTGACGGAGTGAGGCAGAAAATTCGATTGAGCTATAAAAGCCTAATATTGAGCACTGGGCTCAAACTATAAATTTACATCAAGTATCTAAGCTCTTAATATAATCAAATTAGACGGCAAACTCAACTGGCTAGGAAAATCAAACACAGCCACTATTATTGTGCTGTAAGTTCGAACTTATTTCTTACTAAACACCCACAAGCCTATGATAGAATTCCCTCAAATTATTTATACTTAAAATATCTCTTGGAGAACCAATGAATTTTACTGGTACCGACAAATATATAGCCACAGATGATCTACAAATGGCTGTAAACGCTGCTAAAACGCTAGAACGACCATTATTAATAAAAGGCGAACCCGGCACAGGTAAAACCATGCTAGCAGAGGAGGTTGCCGATGCTCTAGGGATGAAGCTGATTCAATGGCATATCAAGTCAACAACAAAAGCGCATCAAGGTCTTTACGAATATGATGCAGTTTCTCGTCTTAGAGATTCTCAGCTAGGTGATGAGTCGGTTAAAGATATCTCTAACTATATTAGAAAAGGAAAACTTTGGGAGGCATTTAGCTCAGAAGAGCAAGTCGTATTATTAATTGACGAAATTGATAAAGCAGATATTGAGTTTCCAAATGATTTATTGCAAGAATTAGATAAAATGGAGTTCTATGTTTATGAAACAGGAGAGCTAATTAAGGCTAAAACTCGTCCAATTATTATTATCACTTCAAATAATGAAAAAGAATTACCCGACGCTTTCTTAAGACGCTGCTTCTTTCACTTTATAAATTTTCCTAACAGAGAAACGATGAAACAAATCGTCGACGTTCACTACCCAAATATTAAAGCCGACTTATTGAAAGAAGCTTTGGATATCTTTTTTAAAGTAAGAGATGTCCCTGGACTAAAAAAGAAACCTTCGACTTCAGAATTAATTGATTGGTTAAAATTGTTGTTAGCTGATGATATTCCGGATGAAGTATTGAAAAACAAAGATCCAACCAAAGCCATCCCTCCTCTCTATGGTGCACTTCTTAAAAATGAACAAGATGTTCACTTGTTAGAAAAATTAGCCTTTATGATTCGCCGAGAAAATCGATAATTAGAAGGTGGTACTTATGATTAGAGTTCAGCTATGTTAATTAATTTCTTTTATATGCTAAAAAAAGTTGGCATTCCTGTTTCTATAAAAGAGCTTTTAATTCTGTTAGAGGCTCTTCAGTCTCGCCTTGCCTTTTGTAGCTTAGATGATTTTTATTCTCTTGCCCGATTGTGTATGGTAAAAGATGAAAAATATTTTGACCGTTATGATCGCGCATTTTCTGCTCACTTCAATAAACTAGATAACCTAGAAGACATACTTGAAGCATTAATTCCCGAGGATTGGTTACGCTCGGAATTTCTGAAGCACCTAAGTGATGAAGATAAAGCCAAGATCGAATCATTAGGTGGGTTAGAAAAACTACTAGAGACATTTAAAGAAAGATTAGAAGAGCAGAAAGAGCGCCATGCCGGTGGTAGTAAATGGATTGGTACCGGTGGCACATCACCTTTTGGGCATAGCGGTTATAATCCAGAAGGCATTCGAGTTGGCGGTGAAAGTAGAAATAAAAGTGCTGTAAAGGTTTGGGAGAAACGTCAATTTAAAGATCTAGATGACAGCGTTGAACTTGGCACTAGAAACTTAAAAGTCGCTTTAAGAAAGTTGAGAAAATTTGCCCGAAGCGGTGCTGCAGAAGAGCTGGATCTTGATGACACAATTGCAAGTACCGCAAAAAATGCCGGTTACCTAGATATAAAAATGGTTCCAGAGCGCCATAATGCCGTCAAAGTATTGATATTTTTTGATGTTGGTGGATCGATGGACCCATTTGTTAGAGTTTGTGAAGAGTTATTTTCTGCCTGCAAGACGGAATTTAAACATTTAGAGTATTTCTATTTCCACAATTTTATTTATGAAGGGGTTTGGAAAAATAACTCAAGACGATACTCTGAGAAAATACCAATGGAAGAAGTATTAAGAACCTATACAAAAGATTATAAGGTCATTTTTGTGGGTGATGCATCTATGGCATCTTACGAAATTTCCCACAGAGGTGGTAGTGTAGAATATATGAATGAGGAAGCGGGTTACGTTTGGATGCAAAGACTTAAAGCTGTTTTTGATAAAGTGATCTGGCTTAACCCTGTAGAAGAAAAATATTGGAGTTACACTCAAAGTATTGGCATGGTAAGGCAATTAGTAGAAGATGAAATGTTTCCATTATCGGTGAAAGGATTAGAGCAAGGAATAACATCTCTTAGCAAATAGGTACGTCGATTTTGTTATCATTTAACGAACGAAAATTAAGATAGGAAAAGGTTTATGATTGTTAGAAATATGAGAATAATACTGTTTACAATGTGTGTGCTTTTGTTAACGGCATGCCAAAACCAAGAACTCCCTAATAAATCAAAAAATGCTGAAGAAAATACAAAAGATAGTACTACAGTCAACAAAGGGCTGACAGAAAAACAAAAATTAGATCAACTCGTTTCAAACTACAGCGAAGAGTTATTAACTCTTAACCCTATTAGTGGCACCTTTCAAAGTCGTAGAGAGTTCAACGATAAATTTCCTCTACCAATAGGTGAAAAAAATCGAAGTATTAGAAAAGAGTTTAGAGAAAGATATCTAGCTAAAATTAACAATATCGACATCAACAAACTTGATCATCAATCAAAATTAACTTACGAAATTTTTAAGAACGATCAAGAGGAATCAATAGAAGGTAATAAACATCCGTTTCATTTTTTACCAATCGATCAAATGAATGGGATGCACAATTTTTTTGCAACTTTGGGTTCAGGTCAGTCAGCTCAACCGTTTAATAACGAAGAAGACTACCGAAATTTTATAAAACGAAGTGAAGGGTTTGCGGTATGGATGGATAGTGTTATACCTGCAATGAGAAGCGGTATTGAAGCAAAAATAGTCTTGCCAGAATCCATATTCAAAAAATTGCTACCACAATTAAAAACGCACATTGTATCCAATATTAAAGACAGTATATTTTACGCTCCATTATTAAAATTACCTGAAGAGATGAGTAAAGAAGAAAAGTCAAAACTAGTTAGTGACTATGAACGCTGTATAGAAGAAACCCTTATCCCTGTCTATAAAAGAGTACATTACTTTCTTGATACCGAGTATAAGAATCATGTAAGACAAAGTGTTGGGTTATCACAACTACCAAACGGCAAAGCTTGGTATAAGTATATGATCAAAACTCACACCACTCTCCCATTAACAGCAAAGGAAATTCATAAGTTTGGACTCTCGGAAGTAGCAAGAATATTAGCTGAAATGAAAAAAGTTAAGGAAGAAGTCAAATTCAGCGGAGATATGGCTAGCTTTTTTCAATTTTTAAGAACCGATGATCAATTTTATTTTGAAGAGCCAGCACAATTAATTAAGGCTTATGAAGATACAAAATTACGAGTAGATGCTACGTTACCACAACTTTTTGAAGTCTTTCCAAAAGCTGATTACGTCGTTAAAGCTGTTCCAGACTTTCAAGCAGCATCTTCTGCTGGCGCATATTACCAATCGCCTGCACCAGATGGATCTAGACCAGGCGTTTTCTATATTAATACTTATAACATGCGCTCTCAACCAAAATTTATCATGGAAACACTTTCAATCCACGAAGCGGCACCTGGACATCATTTTCAAATCGCAATACAACAGGAAGTGGAGGGTTTGCCCGACTTTAGAAAGTTTGGTGGGTATACCGTTTTCAATGAAGGTTGGGCCTTGTATGCAGAAAGCTTAGGAAAGGAGTTAGGTTTATTTACAGACCCATATATGTGGTACGGACGCTTAGTTGATGAGCAACTTCGAGCAATGCGATTGGTTGTGGATACTGGTTTGCACGCCTTTGGTTGGTCGCGGGAAAAATCCATTGATTATATGCTTGCAAACTCTTCCATGGCACGCTCTGATGTAGAGGCAGAAGTTGAGCGTTACATCGTTATTCCAGGACAAGCATTAGCTTACAAAATTGGGCAAAGGAAAATACGTCAGCTAAGAACAAAAGCAGAGCGAATTCTTAAAAATGATTTTAATGTGAAAAAATTTCATACTCAACTATTAACTGATGGTAGTTTACCGATGCCAGTACTTGACAAAAAAATCAATTTTTGGATTGAGTCTCTGTAATAAAAAATTTCTTCAGGACTAAAAACGATTAATTTTTATTAGGCATTAAAATGGTTATTTTTAATCCACCGTTTTGGCGATTGCTAATTAGGATTTTTCCACCATGCGCTTCTACAATTTCTCTACACAATGGTAACCCTAATCCAGTGCCTCCCGAGCGAGTTGAGTAAAAAGGTAATAGCGCGTTACTGAGGTTTTTTTCTGTCATTCCTTTACCTCGATCAGCAATAACAATTTCATAATCACTTACCTTCACGTTAACTAAAAGTGACACTTCAGAGACTAGCGTTCCAGATTCATGCGCATTCTTTATTAGGTTTATAATAGCTTGTTGCAGTTGGGACGGATCACAATAAATGGGAAGGCTGTCTTTTTTGCATTCCAATTTAAATGTTTTTATTTGTCGCAAGTTTTCAAAAAAAGTAAACGTCTCAATACTTTTACATTGTGGTTTAGGTAGTCTAGCAAACTCAGCATAGCCCTCAATAAATATTTGTAGGTATCGCGCACGCTCTCCCATTGTATCAAAAATTGTTGCCAGCTTTTCCTCTCCTTGCCTTTCACAAAGAGTTCTTCCGGAATGAGCTAAGGATGTAATTGGCGCTAATGAATTATTAAGCTCGTGGCTAATCAGTCGAATAACCTTTTTCCAAGTACTAACTTCTTGTCGACTAATTTCTTTTGTAATACTTTTAAAAAGATAGAGTTGGTGTTTTCGTCCATTGAGTAGAAACTGATTTTGAGTCAGGTGGTAAGTTTCGTTAGTTCCGCGACGAGTAGCCGTAAATAATCCGCTTAATCCTGAACTTACTGCAAGAGAAAAAGATTCTGCCTGTTTAGCTAATAAGCCATTAAAATTTAATCCATTGATAGAAACGCCATCAGACAATAAAATTCGTGCAGAACTATTGCTATAGATAATTGCACCGGTATCATCAATTAAAACTAAAGAAAGTGGCGTTGTTTGGATAACGGTATCTAACAATAATTCTCGCTGGTAAAGATGTATTCTTTCATCTCTCAATACAGCGCCTACTTTATTGTAAACTTGAACAAGATCGCCAAGTTCATCATCACGAGTTTTAGCGATAGATACGCTAAAGTCATTGTCTAAAAAATTTTGAAAACCATCATTAAGCGCGCTTAACACTCGGTTTAACGGCGCCATGTAAGAGTGAACAATAATTAAAGTAACAGGCACAACAATAGTGACAGAAATAAAACTTGCTAAAAACACATTGTCTAAAAAAACAGAAAGCCAACTCACAATAAAAATAATGACTAGAATAATAAATACTAGCAATACTGAAATTTGGGCTTCTAGACTGAGTTTAATCTTCAAAATAAAAATCTATCATAGCAATCGAAAGAAGTTAAGAATTAATTACTGGTCTTATATCGAGTTTAAACTTTATCTCTTGGGATAGCGAATTTATCCATTCGCCGATATAATGATTGTCGACTTAAACCCAATAGCTTAGCCGTTTGAGAAATATTGTTTTTATTATTTTGTAATGCGTCAATCAGTGATTGCTTGTCGGGTTCATTAGTAGCTCTAATTTCTATAGCGGCATTGAGTGATTCTGGTAATCCTAGGCTTTCACATGTGATGCGCTTATCCTTTGCCAATAAGCTAGCCCGTTTCATTACGTTCTCTAGCTCCCTAACATTACCGGGCCAATCGTGCGCTTGTAGTGCCATTTCCGCATCGTTTGATAATGTTGTGTCAGATGGCATAAAAAACAAAGCCAGTGGCAAGATATCATCTATACGTTTAGCTAAACTTGCTACTTTAATTTCTATTACGTTTAACCGGTAGTATAAATCTTCTCTAAAATTTCCTAACTTAATTTCTTCAATCAAGTTTGCATTGGTCGCACTAATGACCCTAACATTCACTTTTCTTGTTTTAGAACTTCCTAACCGCTCAAATTCTCCAGTTTGAAGAACACGTAATAACTTAACTTGGCCTGATAAAGGTAAATTGCCTATCTCATCTAAAAATAAAGTACCGCCATCGGCAGCTTCAAATCTGCCAATGCGCTTTTTTTGTGCACCGGTAAATGCTCCGACTTCTGCACCAAATAACTCCGCTTCTAGAAGTTCGGAAGGTAGTGCACCAATATTTACTCTAACAAAGGACTGATTCTTAACAGATGAATTGGCTTGAATCGTTTCTGCGATTTTTTCTTTACCACTACCATTGGGGCCGGTTATTAAAACGGAAATATCAGCGTGTGCGATTTGAGTGGCCATCGTCAGAGTTTGTAACATCGACTCACTACTAAATACCGTTCCGCATAGATCAAATGTTTCTGAAAGCGATTGATGCTGCTTCGTTTTTTGACTCAACATTGAATTAGTTTGTACACGCAGTTGGCCTAATTCAATTAAATTTTTAACACTTGCTACTAACTTTGAATCATCCCATGGTTTAGTAAGATAATCACTTGCACCCAACCTAACAAGGTCGACGGCAGTCTCTATAGAACCCCATGCAGTCAAAAGAATAACGGGCAGATCAGGGTTCGATTGATGAATTTGTTTAAAAAGACCTACACCTTCCTCTCCTGAAGTGGTATCTTCAGTAAAATTCATGTCTTGAATAACTAGGTCAATTTTTCTAGTTTGTAAAAATAACAACCCTTGCTTTGGACTATCTGCATGTATCGTTTCAATTTCATGAAGTGAAAATAAAACATCCAACGCTATAGCGATGCCGTTATTATCATCTATTACTAAAATACGATTCATTAGATTGGGTTCACTCTCTTAAATTACCTTTCAATTAACATTTTTAGCTTACCTAAATACTTTGAGTAGCTACGGCCGGTGAAACATTTGAAGCTCTTTGTGCCGGAACCCACACCGCTGAGATGCCAACTAACAACATGACTAAAGTACCAAGTGGGTAATAATACCAGTCTATCTGCGGAGTACTAAATGTTTGAGCTAAGTACAGACTAAATACGATGGCGATTAGCGTACCAACAACAAGGCCCATCGAAGTGATTAATATATTTTCAGTTATAAAATAGCGCTGAATATCTATTTTGCGTGCTCCTAAAGCTCTTCTAGTTCCAATCTGTTTAATCCGTTGATTAACATTAAAGCTAACTATACCAATAATACCCAATAGTGTTATTGAGATTAACAATATTACTACACTCCAGAGGATTTTGGTCATTGCGTAGTCATCGCTATAACTTCTCCTTTTTATTTCATCCAAAGAGCGAACGTTGGAAATTACTCTATTTGCATTTCTGGCTAGTAACGTTTTTTCTACACTTACCAACATTTCAGAAACCTGTGATTTCTCTATTCGTACGATAATTCGATTAAAGTTTGAAAGGCTTATTATTGGCTGGATTAAATTATCCATAAATTGCGTCGTACTTGGCCATGGCCCCGCTAATTTTTCGATAATTCCAACAATGGTTGCACTTGTGCCCCAAAAGTATATTTGATTGCCTAACGCGTCATTTTTTGGATATAATTTGTCCGCCAAAGATTGAGTGATCATGACTACCTTTGGTTCGACGAACGTTTGACTGTATACAATCTCATTAGGCTTAAAATTTCTACCTGAAGCTAGCTTTAAACCAAAGGTATTTAAAATGTGAGAATCCCCACGAAAAAACCCTGCGCCTCTATCTTCATCATTGTTCGCATCATCTTCCGTCGCCGAAACGGTTGAAGAGCTGCCACTTCCACTGATAGGCACCATATTGGTAACAAGTGCATCAATTACGCCGGGAGTGTTCCGTAATAATTCAATATCCGCTTTAAAGTTATGCTCTAAGTCATAATTCTCACCAAACGGGTTAATATTAAAGGCAATCATCTCGCTCTCAGCAAGCCCGGTATCTCGATTCATTAAATCTAGTCGTTGCTTAATTATACTTATCGAATTTATCACGACCGCAAAAGTAATTGCGATTTGTAAAATCATAAGAAATGTTGAACTTTTGTGTCTAGTCAACGCACTCAGTATCGGTCGTATTTCTAACATTTATATCTCCTTTATCTCTTCAAAACATGTAGCTCTAATCGACTGGTTATTGTATTTTTAAATAGACGGATGGATTCGTTTTACAAATCACCCATGCTGGATACATACCGGCTAATACGCTAGAGGTAATCGCAATTGCTATTGAGCCAATCATCATTGTCATATCCATTTGAACTAGTTGGTTATAATCACTATAAAGTGATTTCACTCCCATCAAGCCAATTTGGCTTAATCCTAAACCGACAAGTCCTCCCGCTAAACCTATCATCCCTACATCAACTAAGTGTTGGAAAAAAATAGTTCTTCTACTCGCTCCTAATGCGCGTCGAACACCAATTTCTGGAGCGCGGTTTAAAAATTTGGAAAGTAATAGACCTAATGTATTAATCATACATACGACCAAAAACATAAAAGCTAAGCCAACCAAAATGCTATTATCACTTGAAACAACTGTATTATAATTCAGCCACTGGGTAACATTTTTTAAAGAAACTCCCGCTTTGTCATTTGTAAATCTCTCTAGCTTTTTTTGTTCACTGATATATCCATTAACCCAATCTAAATATTCTTCTTTTTGAGCGGTATTATTTAGCTCTACCCAATATTGGTTCCATAAATCTTCTGAACCAAGCTTTTCTTGGTAGGTGTTTATTATCTCGGTTTTCCAACCATTACTATTCCCCCAACTTGGTAATTCCAAAGCAGGCAAGAGAGAGAAGGGGATAAATAGAAGCTCTGAAGAATTAAAACTTCCATTGTTTAAATCATAAAATCGAGGTGTTGGCTGCCAGTCATCAATTACTCCGACTACGGTAAATAGTTTACCTTCCATGTTCATTTCTCGACCGACACTATTTTCGCCACCGAATAGTTTGTCATTTAATTCTTTGCCAATCACTGCAACATTTCTTGAGCTAACATCGACTGACTTGTCCCAGACTTCACCATAGATAAATGGAATTTTGAACATTGTGAAAAAATCACTATCAATTGCTCTCGCGGATTCGAGAAACGGAGGTTGATCTGCAATCGAAGGAATAATCGAAAATCCAGTCGCTAGACTTCTTGTTTTTCTTGTTGGGATATTGGACTGGTGTAAATTCATTGCATCTTGGTAAGTAACTTGATAAGGAAATTCATCATCAACTCTAGAGTTCCTGCTACCCTTACCATAGGTAAAAAGTTGAACATGAAACAACTCGCTACTTTTACTGGTAATTGGGTCTTTTCCCATTAAATAATTAACGGTTAAAACAGTCATGCTAACGCCTATTCCCATTCCAATCGCAACTATCATCAACATGGTAATCATCGGAGTTCTTTTAATGCTCAAGCAAGATAACTTTAAGTAATAAGTAAACATAATATGCTCCTACATTTCTGCAACATTGAGTACAGGCTGCAACGGCTGATAGTCGCTTACCTGTCCATCAACTATGTGAATGTTTCTTTGAGCTCTTCTAGCCAGTTCTGCATCATGAGTTACCATGATCACCGTTGTACCTTGTTGATTAATCTCTTCTAACAATTGCATAACTTGCCGAGCCATCAGTGAATCTAAATTGCCGGTTGGTTCATCTGCCAATAAAAATCTTGGCTCTCCCGCGAGCGCTCTAGCGATTGCAACTCGCTGCTGTTGTCCACCGGAAAGTTGTGAAGGTAGATGTTTCATTCTTGCCGATAAACCAACCCTTTCTAATGCATTTTCGATTCGAAGCTTCCGGTCTTTAGTACCAAATTTTCGATAGCGTAACGGTACATCTACGTTATCAAAAAGGTTGAGGTCAGGGATCAGATTGAAACTTTGGAAAATGAAACCGATTTTTTCATTCCGCAATTGAGAACGCTGATTATCGTTCAATTGACTAACATCTTTTTCATCTAACGTATAATTACCGCCATCAAATGTTTCTAACATACCAGTAATGTTTAGAAAGGTTGTTTTACCAGAACCTGATGGTCCCGTTACCGCAACAAACTCACCTTCATCTACCTCTAAGCTAAAATCTCTTAAAGCATGTGTTTCAACCAAATCAGTTCGAAATATTTTTTTGATATTTTTCATTTTTAACATGATATTTTTCCTTTATTAAAAATATTTAATTGAGACTTAAAATGTTCGCATCGTTTACAAAATTGGTGTTCGAAATTATCACGCTTTGGTTCTCGGTAAGACCAGAAATAACCTCTACTGTTGCGATACTTCTTGAGCCTAATTGAACATCGGTCAAGATTGCTGTGTTGTCTTCTACTACAAAAACCTTTAGACCACTATGATGTTGAATAAATGATCCACGAGGTAAGTACAACACATCATCTTTTTGTTCTAAAATAACGCGACTTGTTACCCGTTGATTTTGTTTTATACCTGGGGGCGGTGATTTCAAAAAAGCAACACGACCTTTCACTACATTGTTTTTAACTTCTGGAGAAATTGTAATTATTTTTGCGTCATAATCCTTCAAGTTGTATTTAACTTTAACTTGCATTCCTATTCCCAATTCGTCCACATAAGATTCAGGTATATCTATTTCAACTTGAAATGCAGATAAGTCGACAATCGTTAACAATGCTTGATTGACTGAGACCGCGGATTTTTGCTCTACAGACCATGAACCAACGACCCCAGAAACAGGTGCTTTAATCGTCAGCTCCTTAACTAATCGTTGTGTATTCTCAACTAAGTATCGATGCTGGTTTAACTCTGATTCACGAGTTTTTAATTCAAAAATTAAACTTTCATTTTCTAATTCCGCTTGCTTGATTGCAAATTCAAATTTTAGTTGTGAACGTTTTAAATCATCCAATGATTTCTCATAATCTATTTGGCTCACCGCTTGAATTTTTATGGATTTTTCCGATCGTCTTTTTTCTCTTTTCGCTGCATCTAAAATCACTTCTTCTAGCCTAATTTGCTGTTCATTCTTTATTTCTGCTTGTTTAGTTGCGATCTTCTGGCGTTCGAACTGAATTTTTAAACTTAACAATTTTGCTTTTTGTTGTTGCAGTAAATTAATAAGCGTTGGACTAGCCACTGTTGCAACGGTGTCGCCTTGTTTAACTAATACTCCAGGATTAGATAAAAGCGTGACGGTTCCAATAGATGGTGAATAAAGCTTTGGGCTATTGGCCGCAATAATATTTCCTTGAAGAGAGACATCACGAACAAATAGACCTCTTTCGACCGTGGCTATTCTTAATCTAGAACGGTCTACCGACCGGTCACTCATTATAAGGCTTGAGATTAACCAGTAGATAGAAATGCTGGCAAAAAAAACAATAATAGATATTGCAATTAATTTTTTTGACATGGTTTTTGATTTTGTCAAAATTACATCTTGTGTTGAAGTATCTTGAATCATATTAGTTCACTTAAAATAAGTACACTGAAAAGGAAGCCGTTGAGGAGAGTATTGCGAATACCATGCCACGAAATTAAAGCTAACTAACCTATTGATAAATAACGACTTAACTCTAATTTCTAGAACTGCTTTTGACTATCAAGTCCAATGGACAATGTCCGACTTTAAATGACGGACAGTATCGGACACTTTATTTATAGACTAGAAAACGAATTAGAAGACCTAAGTGAAGGCATTCAAGTTAAATCTACGGCCGTTATAAAAGGTAATTTAACAGCTCCAAGAATCCAATTGGATGACGGTGGTAAGTTCCGTGGCTCTATGGTTATGACAGATACAGACCAAGAAAATAAGACAGTTTAAGTGTATAGACATTACTCTTCCGCATTAGCCAGTTTGGTTGAAGAAATAAGCCATGGTAAAAGTATCACTCTTGATCTTGGATCTAATGATACGGGATCAACTCAAGTCTTTTTAGACTTAAGATACCATTTCTATGTTAAGGATCTCAATGAACTGTTGCAAGAGATCTCTTCAGACAACCCTAGTCGTTTTGATCTTTTAGAAGCCCACCTCTTAGATAAGCCGAATGATTTGAAGTTTGACTATGTTCTTTGTTGGGACCTTTTAAACTATATTGACAAGGATTTGCAACCTCACCTATTTAATTTACTCGCTCCTTATTTCAAAGAAGATACTCTTTTACATACAATGCGTTACACAAATGAGAATATGCCTTCTAGTCCAGATCAGTTTCGCATTCATAGCGAGCTTAATTTTTCTATGGGTTAAAGCCAATCAGAAGAGATTATCAGAACGCCTGTTTTATCAACAATTCAAATTTTTAATAATATGGGCGCTTTTACATTACGCTCCACTATAATGAATCAGCAGGCAATGCGGAAGGATATTACGGAATACTTATTTGATTATGTTGAAGTTGCTGCATTACGAAATCTCAAAAAAAATATGGCAGAAAAATCAAAATATTCTAGCAAAAAATTAGTCTTTAATAACGTTATAATGAATGGTTTAAGCTGGTCTTTGAAACAGTTAAAAATGATTGATAATTCCAGTGTACTTGAAATTGGAAAAAAGGGCGGGCGGTCATTAAAAACACTAAACACTCTAACAGAACACCTTTATGTTGAGGATATTTATTCGTCTTTGATATGGAAAAAAAATTAACAATAACGCCCTTAGCTTTAGTCAAAACGTTTAAATTTGAAACCTAATAAAGCTTTCGGCTTAATATTACTGTGGGATATCATTAGTATTTTACATCCAGCACAGTTTGGTGCGTTTCTTATCGCAATTCGCTCTCATTTAAAACAGGCGCTAAACTCCACTATCTATTGCTTATTAATTCTAAAGTGCCGGAAAAACTACTTGAATATGAGGTCATATTCTGATCTTAGTGTCTCTGTGAAAGGTGAAACAAAAGGCGAACAAGAGCGAACGATAACTAACAAGACCCAATTAACAAGATTACTTCCGGAATTTAAAATGAATTCATTTCAATTTGGAATTTTTTCAGAAAAGATAAGTTCTTACAATGTATCTTTAAATTAATTGATTAAGTAATCACTTCAATATTTTTTTATTTTTCAGTCGCTCATCACAATTTTTAATTATTTTTATTTTTTCTAATTCACTCGCAGAATGCCACCCAACAATTTCTTCAACATGCCTAAAACAACCAAGGCAGATATCTTTATCATCTAAACAACAATTACTAATACAAGGTGATCTTACTGGTAATAGCTCTGACATTAGCTTCTCCAAAAATCAGGAGAAAAAATAACCAAAAGGGTAAAAATTTCCAACCGGCCAAAGAGCATTGCGATGGACAAAACCCACTTTGATAAATCACTTAAACCTGAATAATTAGCTGCTACATCGCCAAGACCGGGACCTAAATTATTCATGCAGGCGGCAACGGCGGAGAAGGCCGTCACTTGATTTTCCCCGTCCGCCATTAAGATGAGCATAAACACAAAGAATAGAACGACATAGGTAGAAAAAAAACCCCATATTCCTTCAACAATTTTTTCTGGAACAACTTTACTGCCTATTCTTATTTTTAAAACTGCATTTGGGTGAATAAGACGAGCAACCTCTCTAGTTCCTTGCTTGAATAATAATATTATTCTAATGACTTTCATACCGCCACCCGTTGAACCGGCACAGCCACCGACAAAGCTTACAAATAATAATAATACCGGCAAGAATATTGGCCAAAGAGTAAAGTCAGTTGTTGTAAACCCTGTTGTTGTTCCTATGGATATTGTATGAAAAATCGACTTAACCAAGCCTTCTGAGAATTGAAAATAGTCGTGGGAAACTAGAATACCGGTAGAAATTAAAGTAATAACAAAAAAGATAGAGCTATACACTTTGAACTCTGCATCTTGAAAATAACTATCTAAGCTTAAGCCTCTCACGGCCATAAAGTGAAGAGAAAAATTCACGCCGGCGACAAACATAAAAAAACTACAAATCAATTCAACATTTGTGCTTTCAAACCAACCAATGCTGGCATCGTGAGTTGAAAAACCACCGATGGCAACCGTTGAAAAACTGTGTCCAATTGCGTCAAAAAGCTCCATTCCAGCCCCCCAATAACTAATAGCACAGATGACTGTTAAACCAAAATATATATACCACAAAGCTTTCGCAGTTCCCGCAATCCTGGGCGTTAATTTTGCATCTTTGATTGGACCTGGGGTTTCTGCTCGATAGAGTTGCATACCTCCAATTCCTAACATTGGTAAAACGGCAACCGCTAAAACAATGATCCCCATCCCGCCCATCCATTGCAATTGTTGGCGATAAAAAAGAATGGCGTGAGGCAGTGAGTCGATACCAGAAATTACAGTTGCGCCCGTGGTAGTTAATCCAGAAAAGGATTCAAAAACGGCATCGGCAACACCAAAATTTAAAGAGGGGTCCATAGCCAAATAAAGTGGCAAGGCGCCCATAAAACTTAAACCACCCCAAAACAAAATAACCACCAAAAAACCATCGCGGGTTCTTAGCTCGCCTTTAGCATTTTTTCTAGGCAAATATAAACTTAAGCCTAATAAAAGGCTGACAATAAACGCCGTGAAAAAAGCAACACCGCCACCATCTTTATAAAACAAAGAAATAGCAATTGGCGGAATCATCGCCAAACTAAAAATCATTAGCAGGATACCAAGAATTCTTATAATTACCTGTTTTTGCATAATGGGTTTGCCAGTTATTTACTAATTAAAACCTTTAGAGGTTTCTAGAAAAAAGTTAGATCAACTTGAAATAATCTTTCTACTTCGCCAACATGTTTTTTATCAACTAAAAATAGAATAATATGATCGTCCGTTTGTACCACTATATTATGGTGTGCCATGATGACCTTTTTATCACGAACAATAGCGCCAATAGTCGTACCTTTTGGAAGCTTAATTTCACCAATGGCTTTTCCCACCACCTTTGAAGTATCCTCCGTCCCATGTGCAACCGCTTCCATCGCTTCCGCTGCACCGCGCCTTAACGTATAAACATTGGCAACGTCACCTCTTCTGATGTGTGTTAACAAACTACTCGTTGTTGTATGTTGCGGCGACACAGCTATATCGATTTCTTTTCCTTGCAGAATATCTGTGTAAGCGTTGTTATTAATCAGAACCATTGTTTTTCTAGCGCCCATTTTTTTGGCTAACATGGCTGACATTATATTTGCTTCATCTTTATTAGTGACAGCAATAAAAACGTCCATGTGGTCAATATTTTCTTCGCTCAATAAATCTTTGTTACTGGCATTTCCATGCAATACTGTTGCCTCATCTAAATGATCACTGATGGATAGGGCACGCTTTGCGTCTGCTTCAATTAATTTAACTGAATAATCTTGTTCTAGTTTTTTGGCAAGACCTAAACCAATATTACCACCGCCTACAATCATTATTTTTTTATAAGGTTTTTCTAGTTCCTGTAACTCACCCATAATTTGTCTTATATGATTACTTTCTGCAATAAAAAACACTTCATCGTCAGCTTCAATGACAGTATCACCAGTTGGAACAATTGCTTTTCCTCGTCTAAAAATGGCGGCAACTCGCGCTTCGATATTAGGCATGTGTGATCGTAAAGTAGAAAGCGTATTGCCAACTAATAGTCCGCCATAATAAGCTTTTACCGCAACTAGTCGAACCAACCCCTCAGCAAAGTCCATAACCTGAAGTGCGCCAGGATTTTCAATTAATTGTTGGATGTGTTTAACCACTAGTTGCTCAGGGCTAATAACAACATCGACCGGCAAATTATCAGAGTTAAATAACTTTTTTTCTTTAAGGTACTCAGGAGAACGTATTCGGGCAATTTTGGTGGGTGTATTAAAAACTGAATAGGCCACCTGACACGCAATCATATTCGTTTCATCACTGTTAGTGACGGCAATGACCATATCCGCATCTTCTGCGCCGGCCTGCCTCAAAATATTAGGGTGCGAACCATAACCAACAATTGTTCGTAAATCCAGATGGTCTTGTAATACTCGTAATTTTTTAGGGCTAGTGTCTATTAAGGTAATATCATTATCTTCACCCGCGAGACTAATGGCAAGAGTGCCTCCAACTTGTCCTGCTCCAACAATGATTATTTTCATAAAATTACTCGAGTAGCTATTGGGTTAATACTAAGTTTTAGGAACTAAGGGTTTTTCTAAACCACAAAAATAGAAACCATCCATTTGCATTTGACCAGGAAAAATTTGATAACCTAGATCTGTGACTATCGCTTTTTTCAACTCTTCATCTACATCAGCAGGCATACTTAGAAGTTTAGCCTTATTTTTATCAAGGAATTGTTTTATTTGATCTTCATTTTCTATCTTAAAAATGGAACAAGTCGCATAAACCAAGGTTCCACCCGGTTTTAGCATTTGCCAAGCCGCATTCAACATTTTACTTTGCAATTCAACAAGTGCGCCAATATCAGTTTTTTTGCGGTGAATTTTAATATCAGGATTTCGTCGAATCACTCCACTTGCAGAACAAGGTACATCAATTAGAATTCTGTCAAAAAAGGCCTTATCCCACCACTTTTGATAATCTAAAAAATCTACATTAAGTAGATTAATGCTATAAGAGTTTTCATCCATGTTAAAGCGACTTAATACCTCGGATATTTTTTCTAACCTTGACCCTGATTTTTCCACAGACGTTAGTTGAACGCTTGGCTCTCTTTGTAAAATATGAGTGGTTTTTCCACCGGGTGCGGCACAACCATCAAGGACTCTTAAATTTGGTTTTAAATCTAATAACTCTACTACCAATTGCGGTGCCACATCTTGTATAGTGGACTTTCCCCCGGTAAATCCTGGTAGAGAATACACATCACAGGGCTTATCCAAAATTAATGCATCTTTTGCAATTAAATGTTCTTCAGATTCAATTGCCTGCACTTTTAATAATTCACGATAATCTAACCGAGTTGTTAAGCTTGTATTAACTCGAATCGCCATTGGTGCGCGTTCATTATTTGCTTTTAATATTTCCTTATAATCATTTGGCCAATCCACTTTCAATTGGTTAATGATCCAGTTTGGGTGAGAATATAAAAAGGTCTCAGCTTTACTTAGCTTCTCAGTAATTTCAACATTTTTTCTCTGAAAGCTTCTTAAAACAGCATTAATAAACCCTGCGGCCCATTTTTTGTTAATATTCTTAGCCAAGTCCACACTTTCAGAGATAGCGGCATGATCCGGCACAGATAAATATTTGAGTTGGTAAATCCCTGAAATTAATATGCAATATATATCAGTATCTTTTTGCTTGAGTGGTTTATCTAATAACTGATCTAGAATCCCTTTAATTTCGTGATAAAAACGTAAACTACCAAACAAAATCTGTTTCGCAAAGGCTAGCCGTGATTGACTTTCATCTTTAGAGCTTTGTTGTTTTTGCTTAGACGATGAAAACAAATCATTAACTGAACGCCCGCCCTGAACCACCGCAGTCAACCACCATAAAGCTTGCAAGCGAGCGCTTACATTTTGAGTATATTCCTGTTCATTTTTACTCATTTGTAAACCGGGGAGCACTATCAAACCAGTGTAACTTACCATTTAAAAACTCGCTAACTGACATTCTCTTACTACCATCAGCTTGAAGCTCTAATATCTCTAATTTTTGCCCGTCTCCACAACTTACTTTTATAGACTGTTTATCTTCCAAAAAAATTGCGCCAAGCGTAAAATCTTTTTTCAATTGCTCGTTTACAAGTTTGGCTTTCCACAAGCGTATCCTTTGTTTATTCAAATAGGTATAACAGACAGGCCAAGAATTAAAAGCTCTAATTTGCTTTTCTATTGCGATTGCCGAATCGTGCCAATCAACTAGTGCTTCAGATTTGGTTAACTTCTTAGCATAATTACTAAGTGTGTTGTTTTGTCGTTCACCACTCAAACACTCGCCATTAGAGTCGTAGTCAGAACTTCTCCGACTCCGTTCAGCTTGCCAATTGATTGAACTAATATATTGAATAATTGACTCGCTAGCCAAAATAGCTAACTTATCATGTAAGCTAGAACCTGTTTCCTCGGAACTTATAGACAAGGTTTTTTTCAATAACATATTGCCGGTATCTAACCCCTTGTCCATCTGCATAATCGTGATTCCGGTTTGTGAGTCTCCACTTTCTATAGCCCTTTGAATAGGCGCCGCACCGCGCCACCTTGGCAATAATGACGCATGAATATTGATACATCCAAATCGTGGCGTATCTAAAACAGATGGGGGTAAAAGCAAGCCATAAGCAATAACAATCATTAAATCTGCATCAAAAGAGGTTAACTGTTGAACTGGCGATAGCCCAGATTCATTGATTGTTTGGTCAAATTTAATCGGTTGTTCTATAGGTATATCATTTTCTATTGCAATTTGTTTTACTGGACCAATAGCTATTTTTTTACCTCGACCTACTTTACGATCAGGTTGACAATAACAAGCAACAATTTTGTGTCCCACTCTAATCAGTGAAGACAAAACTTCGGCTGCAATGTCCGGCGTTCCAGCAAAAATTATTTTTAAAGGCCTTTGGCTCATTTGTCGCACACCTAACTATTATTCTCTTTTTGTTCTTTTAGTAGTTTCTTGCGTATTCGGTTTCGTTTTAGTGTGGATAAATAATCGACAAACAGCTTACCCTGTAAATGATCTAGTTCATGTTGAACACAAACAGCCAACAAGTCATCTGCATCCATTGTAAACTCTTTACCCTCACGATCTAACGCATTAATGGTTAACGATTCGGCTCTTTCAATTGTCGCGTAAACGCCAGGGAAAGAAAGACAACCTTCCTCCATCTCTTCAACACCTCTTAATTCAGTAATCTCTGGGTTAATAAAAACCAAAGGAGTGTCTTTATTTTCTGAGGTATCTAAAACAAAAAGTTGCTTGTGATAATCAACTTGAGTCGCAGCAAGACCTACCCCCGGTGCCGCATACATGGTTTCAAACATTGAATCTATTTGTTGCTGTAAGCCTTCTCCAAAATCATATATTGGCGTCGCTTTTGTGCGTAATCGCGGATCAGGGTATTCAAGAATTTCAAGTATAGGCATAATTTGATATTTTAAGTTAGGTTTTGCGTATTATGATTTGTGACGTAAGTTCTAGTAAAACACTAAGAATAACTGCTAAGATAATGATCATACTGGAAAAACTGTTTTGTTTATAGCTAAAAAATGAATGGTATTAATGACAATTTTTAGATACTTTGGACTAAAATGGTTTAAAACCTGTGCAATAACTTAAAACTCATAATATTTGCATAAAGATCATAGAGTTAGATCGCACAAGGGTAGGACAAACATGAGATCAAAAAAAGGAATCATAAAATGAAAAAGCTAGTTACTGGGCTGTTAGCAACTGTTTTTAGTTTGTCAGTCTACGTTGCCTTTGCAGCAGAGGTTAAAATTTCGGATCTAAAAGAAGGTCATCCTGAGTTTCACGTGGTTCAACCAGGAGATACTCTTTGGGATATTTCCCAATCTTTTTTAAAATCGCCCTGGTTATGGCCTGAGATTTGGTTTGTCAATGAGCAGGTTGATAACCCACATTTAATTTTCCCGGGAGATGTTCTTTCGTTAGTTTATATTGATGGCAAACCTAGAATCACCAAGTCTAACAAATTACCTAATGGCGTCATAAAACTCACGCCTCATTCACGTCGACTCAGTGCTGATCAAGCGATTCAAACAATACCATTAGATGCAATACTGCCGTTTTTAACTTCGGCTAGAGTTCTTACAGAAAAAGAATTAAATGATGCACCTTATATTGTTGGAAACGATAGTGGACGCTTACTTGCTGCCAATGACCACAAAATTTATGTTCGTGGATTAAGCGAGCAAACAAGTGAAAAATATTCTTTTTTTAGAAAAGGTGATGTCTATCGAGACCCTCAAACAGGAGAAAATCTTGGCGTTGAGGCTATTCATTTAGGTGAAGGTTTAAAAATACAGTCGGGCGATCCTGTTGTCATACGTGTTAAAAAATCAGTTGGAGAACTCCGAAAAGGTGATAGAGCATGGCCAACCAATGATGAACAAATTAGACCAGTATACTTTCCGAGAGCGCCAAAGAATTTTGAAGGCGGCCAATTAATATCAGTTTATTCAGGTGTTGAGCAAATAGGGCAATACGATATCGTTGTGATTAACCGTGGCGATAGAGAAGATATGGAGGTTGGGCACGTATTAGATATTTATCAACGTGGCGAGCTAATTTTAGATAACATTGCCACTCAAAGACGCAAAAATAGTGATGAAGTGAGTGTGTGGGATAAAATGAAAGATAGCGTCACAGGCTCAAAACAACAAGTGAGACTGCCTGACGAAAAAGCTGGCAGACTGATGATTTTTAGAACTTTTGAAAAAGTGAGTTTGGGACTTGTATTAAAAGCGTCTCGTTCAATTCATATTTTGGATAATGTTAAAACCCCGCTATAAAATATTGATGTCTTCTACTTTAACTTAATTAGTCGAGGTTTATAGTGAGTGCGCATCAAGGATTAGATGAAAGCCAACTTAGAAAACTATTTGCAGTCAAAAAAATTAAGGGTGTTGGCGATGTCAACGCCCTTAAACTTTTTAAACACTTTAAAACAGCTGATGCTATTTTTGAAGCTGAAGACGCAGAGTTAAAACAAATAGGCTTAAAAGCATCATCTATTGGTTCGATTAGACAAATGGATTTTACTCAGTTTGATTCAACCTTTAAATGGCTTGATGGCAAAGATACTTCCGTAATTCCGATCAACTCAACTTACTATCCGCCACTTCTACTGCAAACAGCCACACCGCCCTTATATTTATTTACTTTGGGTAATTATGAACTGCTATTAAATCCACAAATTGCAGTTGTCGGTAGTCGCTCACCAACTCCGGTTGGATCAGCCAATACTCAGCAGTTTTGCAAAGAGTTAGTCAATCACGGCCTAGCCATTACCAGTGGATTAGCACAAGGCATTGATGGCGAGGCGCATCGAGCAGCCTTAAATTGTAATGGATACACGATTGCAGTGAGTGGCACGGGTTTAAAAACCGTCTTTCCTGCTCCCCATAAAAACCTAGCACATGAAATCGCAGATAAAGGTTTAATCATCTCAGAAAACCTACCAGATCAAGGTGTTGTCGCGGGTTGTTTTCCTAGAAGAAACCGAATCATTGCCGGTATAAGCCTTGGCACTTTAGTAATTGAAGCTGCAAATAAAAGTGGCTCGCTCATTACCGCTAGAATCGCGATGGAAGAATCACGCGATGTCTTCGCAATTCCTGGTTCAATACACAATCCACTAGCAAGAGGTTGCCACTCTCTGATTAAACAAGGAGCCAAACTGGTTGAAAATGTCGAAGATATTCTTGAGGAATTACCCGCAATCGCAGGCGCACAAAAACTTGCTACCTCTACGGAAACAAGACCGGCTTTAAATATTGAATCTGCTGAATTCCTAAAGTATGTGGATTATGAAATCACTAGTATCGACACAATTTTGAACCGTAGTGAATTAAGCATAGAATCTGTGACAAATAAGCTGTTATTATTAGAACTTGATGGCTGGGTCATTAATAGCGCTGGCGGTTACACTCGTTTATAGCTTTATTAACTCCAAATTACAGCCAATAATTCTAGCTTTGGGGCATAAATGAAAACGCAAGTAATGGATGTTCTTCAGTATTTATATGAACGTTTTCAAGAAGATGAATTTGTTCCGTTAGATAAAAACCAATCCATCATAAAAGAGCTGGAAAAAGTGGGGTTTAAGCTTAACGAGATTGACTCAGCTCTGGATTGGTTAGATGGTCTTGTAGAAGCAAGTTCCGATAGCTTTGCTCCCATTGTCCCCACTGATACTCAATCATCACATACCCGTATTTTCCACCCGCATGAACTTAATAGCTTTTCCACAGAAGCAAGAGGCTTCCTCTACTTTCTCGAACAAGCCGGTGTTTTAGATAGCCATAGTAGAGAGGCGGTTATTGATCGCGTTTTAGCTTTAGATCTCAATGATTCAATCGATCTCGATGAGTTGAAGTGGGTCGTTAACATGGTTCTTTTCAACCTACCAGGTAGAGAAGAAGCCGCTATTTGGCTAGAAAACATTGATGCTTGTTTTCATTAAAAACTAACTTTAGAACCCTTTATAGCCCCCCTATTAATTTAATAAATTAGCTGCCGAGTGCTGGTCAGTTAGCAGTTAATTACCAATTTACTCCAACGACTTTCACTCATCTCATCCCTTAACACTTAATGTAATACAATACACATGACCCGTATTTATGAGATAGTTTGCTGCATCCAACCGCATTCTGCTTGGTAGCAGTTAGGAAACATATCTATTACTGCTTGAATTACTTTATTTATACCCATTTATTGATGCATTCCTTGATTAACTAATCAACGCATCAAACACCTGCGTGGTGAAGATGGCGGATTTTGCGCGTTTTTTTGCACAAAAGGTGACAGCTTTGCCACGTCCGCGTACTTTGACTTGTTATGAGATTTATACCATAATTAGGTATATATTGGTACACAGGCGATACATTATGGCTAAAAATACAAGCATGACACTAGGAGACCACTTTGATGACTTTATTACTGACCAAATTCAAAGTGGGCGCTATGGCTCTGCAAGTGAAGTAGTGCGTGCAGGTTTGAGGGTTCTTGAAGATAAAGACAGCAAACTTAATGTACTGCGCCAAATGCTGACAGATGGTGAAAAAAGCGGTATAGCTGACTATAACTACGATAGCTTGATAGATGAATTGGATGCTGAAAACGATATATGAATACATTTACGTTAACACGGCGCGCTAAAGCTGACTTAAAGTCTATAGCTAGGTTTACTGAAAAACGTTGGGGCCGTGAGCAACGTAATATTTATATTAAGCAATTTGATGATACCTTTAATGTGCTTTCTGATACACCAGAAATAGGGAGTAATTGTAATTATATAAAAGATAATTACCAAAAATTTCCTCAAGGTAGTCACGTTATTTATTATCGAATGACCAACCAAATTAGCATACATATTATTCGTATTCTCCACAAGAATATGGATCTGTTATCAAAGTTTGGCCACTCATAACGTTTTTCAGTTGACGAAAATAACTTTTTACGACAAAGGAGTAAACTGTTAATTTTCGGCAACCTGAATTGGTTATGATATCCCTACAGTCTATTGCATTGTAGGAGCATAAATTGCGTAAACTGAAAATATACTAATAAATATTGCTAATAATATTCCCGTTATACCAACTTTATTTACGTTTTTAAAGTAGGACTCGTTTTCATCACTTGGTCTACGTGCAATATCTATAAAAAGAAAAACTGAGATAACAGGTAAGAACCACCAAATTGCATAACTACTCATTACAATGCTGGTGCTCAATGGAAGATCAGTTTCAAACCCATTTAACACTTCGTTGAAACTAGGGAGTATCTGATTTCCATAATAAGACACAATGAGTAAAAGAAACGTCGCTATTCCTGTTAGAATTAAAGTTCCACTTTTATTTGTTGTCATATACCACTCCATTTATCATAACTCCGCAATTTACGCACGCAGTGGGATGGCGCTTTTTGTGCTCCGCAAAAAACGTGACAGCACACGGAGTTCCGCAAGATTGCTTTGTTATATTTAATTACGCTGCCTCAAATGAAACTGAGTGGACATTGCCTAGATCGATATTTTTCTTTGCTTGCCAAAGGTCATAATTATCCTGCATTGTCAGCCAGCTCTCAGGACTACGGCCTACAGCCTTAGATAACCTTAAAGCCATTTCAGGAGTTACACCGCTTTGCCCTTTTAAAACACGATTAAGTGTTGACGATGCAACATCGAGTTGTTTAGCTAAAAAGCGACAACTATAAGCGAAAGGCTCAAGGTATGTTTCTTTTATGAACTCACCGGGATGAGGAGGGTTATACATGCTCATTAGTGATAGTCCTCGTAGTTTAATATATATGCATTACCATCTTTAAACTCAAAAGTTACTCGCCAATTACCATTAACCGAAACAGACCAAATACCCTCTCGGTCTCCTCTTAACGAATGTAATTGATAACCAGGTAAATCAATATCCTCGATTACATGGGCGGTATCGATAGCTACTAATTTCATTTTCAGCTTTTTAGCATGACTATTTTGAATACCTGCCGTACTTCCTGACTCGAAGTACTTTCTGAGGCCTTTGTGTTTAAACGTTTTGATCATAACTCAATAGTAGCACGATGCGCACTACGCATCAAAAAAATATAACGCCAAGCTCAAGCGAAAAACGCGAGCGAGTTAGCGAGTGATTTTTCGCATTGTCGCGTTTTGTTATGACTTTTCATCAACAGGTACCACGTTCACCAACTCCACGGCAAATATTTCTCCGTTTTCTAGCTTAAATGCAGTGAAACTTATGTCATATGTCTTATTGTCGCCATAACCTACAGCGCTAGCATTAAGCAACTTGATTACTTTCTTGGTACTTTCTAATATTAACTCTTTCTTTTTATCGTCCCATCTACCATTTAGAGTTATTAAAGGATTCCCATTTTTCAAATTTTGTAGAATTGTTGAAAATTGCGGAAAATGGTCCTTAACTCGCGTGGGTGAACAAGTGCTGTAATGAACTTTTTGCTCCCCATTACTAAAAACAAAGTAGTCCTTTCCTTCTCGAATCGACATTTCACAACTCAATCCCGCATCGGACGACTCTAAATACGGTGAAGCAGCAAAGCCTTTGTAAATATTCAGTACTTGTAGTTCGCCGAGTCGATTTCCACTTATATTCTGTTCGTAGTTTCCAGTCTCTGTGATATATACGGCTTTAGCTTTTGCTAAGTATATATGCTCATATTTGTTCCAATTTTCCACAATACTCCCAGCAGAACAACTGCAAGAAATTGCGGCTTTCGAAAAAAATATTAACACCAAAATCATGTGAAATCGAATATTCATATTAGATGGTTCTCATGGATCATAACGCCTTGCTCAGCGGAAAAATGCGAGCGCGAGCGAGTAGTTTTTCCGATGAAGCAACTTGTTAGGTGATTTTATATTGAAAAACTACCATTAGGATTTGGACTCTGAATCATTAAAAGACTTTTAAGTTTTTCAGCTTTAGTATCACATTCACTAATATTATTAAGCCATGCATCTATACCTTCTAGAATGTCTTTACAGAATAAGTCTACCTGTAGCTGGAGCTTTTTACCCATCATATTATTATGTATACACATGTTAGGGATCGGGGCAATAAAGTGAAAATTTTCAATTACCTCTTGAGCTTGCTGACCAGAAATATCTTCCTGTCCTTCATGTAAATAAGAACAACGAAGAGCATAACAATCATTGCCAGAAAGAAAGATTTTTAACTCACGCTCTGGATCGTAATTAACCGTATATTTTTCTTGAACATATTCATTAAACCAAGCTGAATATCTCGCTCTTGAGCCGTTATGTATTGCATCAATCTTGCCGCAAATATCCGGCAAGGTAAGCGCGATAAATAACGCTCCATACCAATTTTCGTTTTCTAAACAAATTTCTAATGAACGTGTAAGTTCTTTCATGATATATCCCTATCGCACATCATATGCTTCTAATCGCCTGACACCTGACGCTTCAAAGCACGGGCGCGCGCTTTTTGCGCGTCTGGGTGGCTTTGTTTGTTAGCTGCCGCATTGCGTGCGGCTGTTTGAATTGATTGATGGACTAACAAACTGTGACTGCCTTGTGTAAATGTAATTGCTGCATTATCCGTTGCCTTAATCTTGTCAGTGTTTGATGATTGATATTGCCAGAACTTACTAGTTACGTGAACCTTTTTTACCAATTTTGATGAGCTAAAAAGCAAACCACTTTGCAAGCCAACTTTAGGTAACCAACTGAGGATAAGCTTTGGCATGCTAACGCCTAGCGTAAGTTGTTGTTTTGAGGCGCAGCGGAAAAACAATCCACTTGACGCACTTGTATGGATAATATTCCCTTATATTCATTATTCTTTAATCCTTTATTAGGGTAGTGTGAGACCCAGGCTTTGGCTGCAACCAA
>JBLIBL010000024.1:0-43502 GCA_047633355.1 Polaribacter sp. | reverse complement strand
TTAAATCACAACGAACGATACCGCCAAAAATATTGACTAATACAGCTTTAACATTATCATCGGTTAAAATAATTTTGAAAGCTTCAACAACACGTTCTTTAGTTGCTCCACCCCCAACATCTAAAAAGTTTGCAGGTGAACCGCCATGAAGGTTAACGATATCCATTGTTCCCATCGCTAAACCAGCGCCATTGACCATACAGCCAATATTGCCATCTAATGCAACATAGTTAAGTTCGAAAGATGCTGCAAGCGCTTCTCTCTCATCATCTTGAGAAGGATCGTGCATATCACGAAGTTTAGGGTGTCTATACATTGCGTTTCCATCAATCCCAATCTTAGAATCTAAACAATGTAGATCACCAGCTTCAGTTATTACTAAAGGGTTGATTTCTAATAATGCTAAATCCATATCATGAAATAACTTTGAAAGCTGCATAAAAATATGAGTGAACTGTTTTACTAATTTCCCTTCAAGGCCTAATTTAAAAGCTAATTCTCTACCTTGATACGGTTGTGCGCCTACCAAAGGATCTATTGCTGCCTTGTGAATTAATTCTGGCGTTTCTTCTGCGACTTTCTCAATTTCCACTCCGCCTTCAGTTGACGCCATAAAAACAACGCGTCTTGATGAACGATCAACAACGGCACCTAGATATAACTCGTCCGCAATGTCAGTACAATCTTCAACTAATATTTTAGAAACAGGTTGACCGTTAGCATCAGTTTGATATGTTATAAGATTTTTGCCTAACCACTTTTTCGCAAATTCCTTCGCTTCTTCTTTGTTGGTGATAAGTTTTACACCACCCGCTTTTCCGCGACCACCTGCGTGAACTTGAGTTTTTACAACCCATTTGTCGCCGCCAATTTGCGCAGCAGCTTCAGCTGCAGCTTTTGGCGAATCGACTGCGATGCCACTAGAAACTGGTAAACCATACTCTTTAAAGAGCTGTTTACCTTGATATTCATGTAAATTCATGATTATTTATCCGTTTTAGTAAGTTTATAAAATTTAAGTAGGAGTATTAAGTAATGGTTCTAAAAATGGTATCTGAATCAAAGACTATATCTAGCATAGTCAAAATAAAATAAAGAGCAAAGCCGATTAAACTTTACTCTTTAAAAACTTGAGTAACTTATTTTATGCGCCTCTATTAAGCATCATTGAACGAATATGCCCGATAGCCTGTGTAGGATTTAATCCCTTTGGACAAACACTAACGCAATTCATGATCCCTCTGCATCTAAATAAACTGTAAGCATCATCTAAATCCGACAAACGAGATTCGGTTTCTGTATCTCGGCTATCAATAATAAATCGATAAGCTTGTAGCAATCCTGCCGGACCGATAAATTTTTCAGGATTCCACCAGAAAGAAGGGCATGAAGTCGTACAACAAGCACAAAGAATACATTCATACAAACCATCCAATTTCTCTCTATCTTCCGGTGTTTGTAGGTGTTCTCTTACTGGCTGTGCTTCTTCATTAATTAAATAGGGACGAATTTTTTCATATTGGCGATAGAATTGAGCCATATCGACAACCAAATCTCGGATAACAGGTAAACCGGGCAATGGTCTTACAATTATCTTTTTAGATTTCACCGAAGATAGTGGTGTAACACAGGCTAAAGCATTTTTACCGTTAATATTAACGCCATCTGATCCACAAACGCCTTCTCTACAAGAACGTCTAAAACCGAGTGTAGGATCTTGCTCTTTTAACAATATAAGCGCATCCAATACCATCATATCCGAACCTTCCTCAACTTCGAGGTCATAATCCTGCATGTATGGCTTTTTGTCAGCATCTGGATTGTATCGATAGACTGAAAATTTCATATTGATTTATCTCTTTTACTATTATCGATTTCTAAATTAAATTTAAGCGTATAACTCAAATTAATAAGTTCTAAGTTAATAAATTCTAAAATTAATAGGTTCTGGCTTTCGGTGGAAAAGCGTCGATAGTTAATGGTGACATATTAACTGGGCGTCTATCCATTTCATGCGTTTCTGGATAATAAAGACTATGAGTTAACCAGTTATCATCATCACGTTCCGGAAAATCTTCACGACTGTGCGCACCACGACTTTCAGTACGGAAATTTGCAGCCAATGCAGTTGCTCTTGCAACAGCCATTAGATTGTCTAATTCCAAACATTCAACTCTCATTGTATTAAATGCCATCGACTTATCAGTTAAGTTAGCTGATTTTAAGCGCTCTGCAATGTCTTCTAAATCCTGAATGCCTTTAGACATCAACTCGCCGGTTCTAAATACACCAAAGTTATTCTGCATAATTGACTGCATTTCGGCTCTTAACGTCACAGGATCATCGCCGTTATCGCTTTCATCCCAACGATTGACTCGTGATAATGCTTGGTTAATATTTATTTCGCTTGCGGTGTTTTGAGGTAATCCAGAGGCTAATGAGTCTTCTAAATGCATTCCTGCAGCTCTTCCAAAAACCACTAAATCTAACAGTGAATTACCGCCTAAACGATTAGCTCCATGAACCGAAACACAAGCAACTTCACCAACAGCATATAAACCGTCAACCACTTTTTCTTCAATACCTGACTTTTTACCAATGACCTGTCCAAATTTATTGGTTGGTATTCCGCCCATCATATAATGACAAGTTGGTACAACTGGAATTGGCGCTTCAACAGGATCAACATGTGCAAATGTTTTTGCAAGTTCGCAAACTCCAGGCAAGCGTTTGTTAAGCGTCTTTTCACCTAAGTGATCAAGCTTTAACATCACATGGTCACCTTTTGGACCACAACCACGACCTTCAATAATTTCTTTTGTCATTGAACGTGCAACAACATCTCTACTTGCCAAATCTTTAGCATTGGGCGCGTAACGTTCCATAAAACGCTCACCATCTTTATTAATTAAATATCCACCTTCGCCGCGACAACCTTCAGTCACTAAAACACCTGCGCCAGCAATACCGGTCGGGTGAAACTGCCACATTTCTATATCTTGTACAGGAATTCCTGCTCGTAATGCCATGCCAACACCATCACCGGTATTGATTAAAGCATTAGTTGTGGACTGAAATATACGCCCCGCCCCGCCCGTCGCAAAAACTGTTGCACGGGATTTAAAATGAACCACTTCGCCGCTTTCAATCGACATAGCAATCACACCACAACATTGACCTTCATCATTCATAATTAAGTCAGTCGCGTACCATTCATTAAAGAAATTGGTTTTAGCTGCTAAATTTTGTTGATATAAAGTATGTAGCAACGCGTGACCAGTTCTATCGGCCGCGGCAGCTGTTCTTGCCGCTTGTTCGCCACCAAATGATTTGGATTGACCGCCAAAAGGCCTTTGATAAATTTTTCCATTTTCTAATCGCGAAAAAGGTAATCCCATATGATCCAGCTCTATAACTGCATCCGGGCCTTCTTGGCACATATACTCGATTGCATCTTGATCACCAATATAATCAGAACCTTTAACGGTGTCATACATGTGCCAACGCCAATCATCTTCATGGGTATTACCGAGAGCTACGGTTATACCACCTTGCGCAGACACCGTATGAGAGCGTGTAGGAAAGACTTTAGATATTAATGCGACCTTTTTGCCGGATTTAGCAAGCTGTAATGACGCTCGCATACCAGCACCACCGCCTCCAACAATCACTGCGTCAAAGTTTAATACTGGAACTGAATCATGCTCAGCCATTTAAAGACTCCAAAGAATTTGTGCGCCCCACAAAATGAACGCAGTACAGATAAGAATAACGCCAACCTGAAAAGGTATGCGAATAGCAATTGGTTTTAAATAGTCTGTTGAAATAACCCAAAGACCAACCCAAATGTGAAAAGCTAAGGAAATGATTGCTAAGAAAGAAAATATTTTAAACCAAGTTTGAGCAAATAATGAATGCCATACATCAAACTGAAGATTACCAGCGGAAAATATAAACACGCTCAAATATATGACGTAAGCGGCTAGAACTACAGCGCTTACACGTTGGATCACCCAGTCATGTAGACCACTTCGACCAAGACTCGTTACTGAACTTACCATATCCAAACTCCTAGGCCAGCGGCAAAAATAACGCCTAATACGATGACTATTTGCGAACCTGCAATTCCAGACTCTAATTCTTCGCCTATGCCTGCATCCATTAATAAATGTCTAATGCCTGCGATTATATGGTAAGTCAATAAAGACAAAATTGCCCATAGTATTAACTTTGACAAATCGCCTTGCAGTAATTGCTTTACCTGATTAAATTCTGCCTTAGAGTTGAGACTTTTTTCTAAAGCCCATAAACAAAAAGGCACTGCTAAAAAAAGCAGTACTCCAGAGATACGATGCAAAATGGAAGAAATTGCGGTAATTGGCCATTTGAATGTGGCCAGATTGAGATTAACAGGTCTATTATCTTTCACGGTTTTTGGTCTACCCAAAGTTGAGATATTAATAAAAAGGAACGCTCTCTAACAAAATTTAACATTAATAATGAAAAGTCTTTAAATTGTCCAGATAGTTGTTATTTTAGGCAAAAAATAATAACTCTGCTAAGCTTTTTTAATTATATATTGAATTATTTCTTATGGTCAGATTATATAATCCTAACTATCTGATTACAAATGAATTGTTGCCAAATACTGTTTGTAATCAAGATTAGTGGTTTTATAGCCAGCTCTTTCCAAAAATCGGCCTATTATAATTGACAAATATTTAATAGCTTTTATAGTAGCGCGCAGAAAAGCTAAAAACTATTATTAATTAGTCTCATAATACTTATTATGAAGAGAAATGAGTCGATAAAATTTACAATAGTCAGTTATTGAAAAGTTAAGTTATCTAAATTGAACACAAATCCAAACCGGAGCATATATGACGGATAGAATCGCTAAATTAACCCTTCCAAATGGGGATGTCATTGATTTACCAATGCAGTCTCCCTCTTTAGGAAATGATGTCATCGAAATTTCATCGTTGGTAAAAAAAGGTCTATTTACCTATGACCCAGGATTTATGTCAACCGCTTCATGCGAGTCAAAAATCACTTATATTGATGGTGCCAAAGGTATTTTATTGTATCGCGGTTATCCAATCGACCAGTTAGCTGATGATTGTGACTTCATGGAGGTTTGCTATCTACTTTTAAATGGTGAGCTACCAAATGCCGATGAAAAACAATCATTTGTTGATCGAATCAACAATCATACGATGCTCAATGAACAGCTTACCTATTTTTTTAGAGGTTTTAGACGTGACGCCCACCCTATGGCTTTAATGGTTGGTGTTGTAGGCGCATTATCCTCCTTTTATCATGATTCCTTAGATATCAATAATATCGAACATCGTGAAAAGAGTGCTTTCAGACTTCTTGCTAAAGTCCCTACGATTGCAGCCATGTGTTATCGCTATTCAATTGGCAAACCATTTGTTTATCCTAGGAACGAAATGAGTTATGCAGAGAATTTTTTAAATCAAATGTTTTCTATGCCTTCACACGACAAAAAACCGAATCCTATTTTTGTTAAAGCGATGGATAAAATATTCACGCTCCATGCAGATCACGAACAGAACTGTTCAACTTCTACAGTACGTTTAGCTGGTTCTTCTGGTGCCAATCCTTTTGCTTGTATTTCGTCGGGAATTGCATCATTGTGGGGTCCTGCACATGGTGGAGCAAATGAAGCTTGTTTGAGAATGCTTCATGAAATTGGAGATGTTAGCAGAATTCCTGAGTTTATTGCAAAAGCAAAAGATAAAGACGATCCTTTCAGATTAATGGGTTTTGGGCATAGAGTTTATAAAAACTTTGATCCAAGAGCTAAAGTGATGCGCGAGAGTGCACATGAAGTTTTAGAAGCTGCAGGCAAAACTGACGATCCAATCCTACAAATTGCTATGGAGTTAGAAAGGATCGCGTTGGAAGACCCTTACTTTATTGAAAAGAAACTCTATCCAAATGTTGATTTCTATTCAGGAATAATTTTAAGTGCTATTGGTATCCCAATGAACATGTTTACAGTAATATTTGCATTAGCAAGAACGGTTGGTTGGGTATCACAATGGACTGAAATGATTGTAGAACCAACTCAAAAAATCGGTCGACCGCGTCAACTATACACTGGCGAAAAAAATCGAGATGTACAGCCGATTGATAAACGCTAGATTATCAATCTTTATGTTTAGCAGACTTTAGGCTTAACAGTCTTCAAAATTAACAGTTTTTACTGTCTGCTAAGCCTAGTATTTGACATGGTGGATAAATGATTACTCCTCCACGGATTGATATCTAGCCCCCCTCTTCGTGTATATCTTGCGTACACAGTCAATTTTTCTGGCTTACAATAGTACATAATATCCATATAAATCCTCTCTACGCATTGCTCATGGAATTCATTATGCGTTCTAAAAGACACTATGTATTTTAAAAGAGCGCTCTCACACATTTTCTGGCCTTTATATTCGATTATTATTGAAGCCCAATCAGGTTGGTTAGTGATTAAACAATTACTTTTTAGCAAATGACTTGAGAGTGACTCTTGGACAACTAATGTACTCTCTTTATTACTAACTTTTAGTATTTCTGGTCGATAATGGTACTCATTGATTTGTATCGTTTGCTCATCAATATTTTTAGTTTTCAAACGACTGAACGTATCAACTTCATCTAAATTTAATAAATGGACACTAACTCTTGAATTAGTAACTCTACTTAAATCACTTTTAATCAAGCTTTGAACCGTCATTAAATTTTTAAAACGAGATTGATTAAGGCTGTTTAAGTAAAGTTTGAGTGATTTTGATTCAACTATATTTTCAGATTCTATATTAAATCGAAATTCCCCAATTGCAACCTGCGGCAATCCATTTTCATTTAACCAACTGATTTCGTAGGCGTTCCAGATATCCTCACCAATAAATGGTAATTTGCTACCTATATTTAGTTCATTTCTTTTTTCAAGTCTATCAATTGCAAAAAGTAAATCTGGATTGTATTGAGACTCGTAATTAACGTTCTTCCCTAGCGGGTTATTTTTAACAGCTTGATATAATTGCTTAGACAAATTTGACTCCTACAAAAACTCAGTGGATTAGTTTTTATTCGGAACGTTAGGCATTGGAAAAGGTGTCACGACATTTTTAGATGCATCACTTATTTTTGCTGTACCCTGCTTTTCGACTTCATCAATCCGAATAATTGAATGCATTGGTATTTGAGTACGTGTTACGCCTTCAAACTCTGACTTTAACTTTTCCTCACTAGGATCTACTAGAAGACTAGAACGATTACTAAACAACAGTTCTTCGATCTCGATGAAACCATAGAGAAAACTCTGTTGAACGTTTTTAGCGTAAACCTCGTAATTGTTTCCTTTATTGACAAAAAGTATTCGAAATATTGGTTGCTTACTCATTAACTAAACCTCAAACTATTTTTCGCGAATACTAACACAAAGTGTTAACAACTGTATTTCTTTGTGCTTAAGTAATTTTTAAAGCATAATCGCGACACTTTTTATTTTCCTAAAATATGACCTATGTGCCCATCGCCAATCAATAAAGCTGTTTCAATTCGTAAACCTTTAAAATTTGATATAGAACTTCAAGGTCAAAGTTTAATGTTTGAAACGACCTACGGCATCTTTTCACCTAAAGAAATTGATCAAGGAACCACATTGTTACTCCGTTATCTCAATGTTGAAAAAGACTTCAATTGTATTGATTTAGGCTGTGGATACGGTCCTGTTGGCATATGGATGGCAAAACACGCAACCGAAGGCTCGGTATTGATGCTAGACAAAGATTTTGTAGCCGTCGACTATGCACGAAGAAACATTAATAATAACGGCCTGCAAAACGCTTCAGTAGCACTTAGCAATGGTTTTTCTCATTTAAAGGATGAAAAATATGATCTGATTGTATCAAATATTCCAGCCAAAGTTGGAAATGAGATGCTATATCTCTTTCTATACGATGCTTACTATCACTTAAAGCCGGGTGGTAAATTTGTTGTTGTGACAGTTAATGGACTTAGACATTTCTGTAAACGAACCTTTAAAGAGGTATTTGGAAATTATAAAAAAGAAAAGCAAGGAAGTGCTTACACAATATCATCAACTACCAAAGAAAAATAATTTTTCTAAAATATCTGTGATTCATTCAATCAATTTTTTCAGTTAGTATTTAGTCCACAATTTCTGTGGATAAGTTTGGGGAAAAGTTAGTAAAAGTTCTCTAAATCCCCTTGTTTTAGGGCATCCGAGTTGGATTGGCTATTTTTTGAACGGTTATTTTATTCTATTATAAATCAAGCACTTAGCTCTATCTTTAACGAAATCAGCAAGTTACCGACGCATGAATTATATTATTGTGAGTAAATGAAGTAATTTTGATTTAGCTGTGGATTCTTATTGACAGTGGAACTTATTTAAGATTTTAGACTTGAGAGATTAAGTATTATTTACCTATGATGCATTCGCAAAGGCTGATGGTAAAAGTAGATACTTACAATTAAAAAAATAGCTGTAATAATCCCTTTATGAGATACTACCTGAGTTGATACTATACTATTTTATTTAAGTGAATGACCATTTGCGGATAAGGAATAAAATTGCCATTTTCATCGAAAGCCAATTTGACACTCCATCATATTCTAATAAATAATTATAACTACATCATATTTTGCTAATGTATACTTATTCATTAAGATTAAACATGGATTAGTCACACAGAAAATGACAAATTTAAATAATTTAAAGTCTCGACTTTATACTGAAATTGAATCTGTAGGATTCCAGCAAGCTGGCGTTTCTGACATTTGTACAACCCCTTTTTTTGAATCTTTTAAGGCATGGGTTTCAGAAGGTTTTAACGGAGAAATGGACTATTTAGAACGAAATCAAGATTTAAGAGAATCGCCAGAAAAACTTCACCCTAACACCTGCCGTGTTATCTCCTTAAGGTATGATTATTTACCGGAAAAGCCTCTTTTTAAAGACGTTCTACAAAACCAAAATTTAGCAAATATATCGCGTTATGCAATGGGTAAAGATTATCACAAGTTGATTAGAAAAAAGTTATCTCGACTGTGTGAAAAACTGTCAACTATTTGCAATAAAGACCATCATTCTAATTTTGACTATCGAGTGTTTGTTGATAGCGCTCCTGTTTTAGAAACATCGTTTGCAGAAAAGTCTGGATTGGGCTGGAAAGGTAAACATACATTAGTCATAAACAAAGATGCTGGCTCTTGGTTTTTTCTTGGCGAGATTTATATAAATCTTCCACTACCGATTGACAAGCCCGTGGAGAACCTTTGTAAAGAATGTGTGGCTTGTATAAATATTTGCCCTACTCAAGCCATCATCGCGCCGTATAAACTTGATGCTAGGCGATGTATATCGTATTTAACCATTGAAAATAAAGGAGCAATCCCATTAGAGTTTAGAGAAATGATTGGTAATAGAGTTTATGGTTGTGATGACTGTCAATTGATTTGTCCTTGGAATCGTTATGCTAGTTCAAATGTTAGCGATGATTTCAAAAGCAGAAATAACCTCGACTCTTGCGATTTATTATCTTTATTATCTTGGGATGAAAAAACTTTCTTCAAAAACTTTGAAGGTAGTCCAATTAGGCGAATTGGTTATCAAAGCTGGTTACGTAATTTGGCGGTCGCAATTGGAAATAGTCCTGCTAAAAGTGCAAATATTAATGCGCTATTGGGTAAACAAGCCATAACTAATGAGATGGTTTCAGAACACTTCGATTGGGCAATTAACTTACAACAAAAACATCTAAATAATGATAAAAGAAACCATGATAGAAATAGTAAATTAATTCGTAGCGTAACTAAAATAATGCCTAACTTTATTTAAATAGCAATTAATCTATAACGAAATTAGATTAAGTAGATGCGCTAGTCCTTAACCAAAACTATTCAATATTTCCGTCGCAGCATCTCGACCTTGGGCGATAGCGGTTACAACTAGATCAGCTCCAGAAACCATATCACCGCCAGCAAATAAATTTTCAATGTTTGTTAACGGTCCTTTACTCATATCTAATAGACCATTCGCTTTTGTTCTAAGCCCAATATCTGAGAACCAACTAGATGGACTAGCAGCAAAACCGAATGCGATAATTACAACATCTGCATCGATAATATTTGAATTGTTTTTCTTCGAAGTATCGTCGGATGCAAGATCAAAATTAACACCGTTTACAATATTGTTATTCGATAATATCTCAGTTGGTTGATGATTAAATATAAACTCTACACCTTCTTCTATTGCATTTTCAACTTCTCTTGGTGATCCCGGCATTGAATGCTTATCCCGTCGATAAACACAGGTAACTTTACTAGCATTTTGTCTAACCGCACTCCTCACACAATCCATTGCCGTATCTCCGCCCCCGAGAACTAATACATTCTTACCTTTTAGGTTTTTGTAACTATATTGGTCGGTTGATTGAATTGTCTTTATATTAAATTTTTCCTGTTGGTTCACATTTCCAATTAAATAATCCAAAGCATTGATAACACCTTTAGATTTTTTTCCTTTAAGTTCACCATCTAGGCTTGTATAACAGCCTAAACCAAGAAATACAGAATCAAACGCTTTTTGAATATCCTCAATTTTTATATCGTTTCCTACCTCAACGTTTAATTTAAATGTAATACCTATATCTTCCAGAAATTTTCGCCTCTTGCGAATAACTTCTTTTTCCAGTTTAAAACCAGGTATCCCAAATGTTAGCAAGCCACCAATTTCTGGATAACGATCATAAACAGTAACATCAACACCATTTCTTGCTAATAATTCAGCGCAACCTATTCCAGCAGGTCCTGCACCGATTACCGCTACTTTTTTATTCAACTTTTTAACGTTTGATAAATCAGGTCGCCAATTATTAGCTAACGCTTTGTCGGATATTTGTTTTTCGACATCACCAATAGTGACCGCTCCAAATCCGGTTTCAAGAGTGCAAGCTTCTTCACATAAACGATCTTGAGGGCAAACTCGTCCACAAATTTCGGGTAACGGGTTTGTTTCGTGCATAAGTTCTGCCGCCTTTTCAAATTGACCATTTTTACTCAACTCTAACCAATTCGGGATTATATTGTGCAACGGACATTTCCATTCACAATAAGGATTACCACAGTCTAAACAACGAGACGATTGTTTTTTTATGTGCTCGTCACTAGGCTTTATATAAATTTCATTAAAGTTAGTTTTTCTAGATTCTGCAATCACTTTACTTGGTCGTTGACTGCTTATCGAAATGTAATTCAAGGGATCGTTAAGTATATCAATGTTCTTGGAGGACTCGCATGTCGTTTTACTTACCTTCTTCATTTCACGACCCTCAAGTTAGCGATTAATTTATCAGTTTTAGGGATAAATTGACTTAGACTGGATGACTCTTTTGGAATCACTAACATGAAATAATTGAGATAATGTTCAAAGTTATCCGAAATTTTCTTTGCCCATGGACTATTGGTTGAAATTATGTGTTTTTCTATTATATCTTTCAATAAGTCAATATAGTCTTCGCACTCTGGTGTTGCTAATTCAAATACTTCAACGTGCTCTAGATTAACCTTCCTTTGTAACCTTTCTCTAATATCCAAAATTATTGCTGTTCCACCTGTCATACCAGCTGCAAAATTTTCCCCTACAGGTCCTAACACAACAACAGTACCACCAGTCATGTATTCACAGCCGTGATCGCCAACACCTTCAACGCAAGAAATAGCACCAGAATTTCTCACTGCAAATCTTTCCCCAGCTTGACCACCAGCAAATAATTCTCCTCCTGTTGCACCATATAAACATGTGTTGCCTATAATCGCTCCCCTGCTTGCAACATATTGAATATTTTCGTTAGGACGAATATTTATTTGCCCCCCAGACATTCCTTTACCAACATAGTCATTAGCATCACCAGTTAAATTTAAGGTTAACAATGAATGATTCCATACTCCAAAGCTTTGACCGGCGACACCTTTAAAATTAATAATGTACTTTTGTTTAATTGCATGCTCACTTCCATTTATATTTTCATTTTCATTTTCAAGCAATCCTAAATATCCAGATAATGAAGCGCCAACTGAGCGGTCATAATTTTTAATTTGATACGTTTTTTTACTTGAAGCACCATTTGATTCTTTGTAATCCTGCAAGATCTTTTGATTTAATTTACCAATGTCAAAAGGTGGATTTCTTTTGTTTTTATAGTGCGCCATTTCATTATTTGGACGTTTAGATGAGTTTAAAATCACTTGTAGATCAAGGTGTTCTTGCTTACTTGTTTGACCTTCTATAATTTCCAATAGATCAACCCTTCCAATTAATTTATCGACTGAGTTAACACCAACTTTTTTTAGCAAGTTTTGTACTTCAAGCGCAACGAATTGAAAATAATTAATGACTTTTTCTGGTAAGCCAGAAAAATGATTATCTCGTAAAATTTTATTTTGTGTCGCTATACCGGTTGCACAATTATTAAGATGACATATTCTTAAAAACTTACACCCTAAAGCAACCATCGGCCCAGTACCAAAACCAAAACTGTCAGCACCTAAAATAGCCCCTTTAACAACATCTAATCCAGTTTTTAATCCTCCATCAACTTGTAAACAAATTCTATCTCTTAATCCATTTTCGACTAACGCTTGATGAGCCTCACTTAGACCAAGCTCCCATGGTGTACCTGCATACTTAACTGACGTTAACGGGCTTGCACCTGTTCCGCCATCATGGCCGGCTATTGTTATCATGTCGGCATAAGCTTTTGCGACACCAGCGGCTATAGTCCCAACACCAGGACCAGAAACTAATTTAACCGATATTAAAGCGCGTGGATTTACTTGTTTTAAATCAAATATTAATTGCGCCAAATCTTCAATGGAATAAATATCATGGTGTGGCGGAGGTGATATTAATGTCACGCCCGGTGTAGCATTTCTTAATTTTGCAATCTCTAAAGTCACTTTGGCGCCGGGTAATTGTCCTCCCTCACCTGGCTTTGCACCTTGTGCAACTTTTATCTGTAACACTTCTGCGCTCGCCAAATATTGTGCACTAACACCAAATCGGCCAGATGCAACTTGCTTAATTTTAGAGTTTTTTAAACTATTGAAACGTGTAGGATCTTCTCCACCTTCACCACTATTTGAACGACCGCCAATTGTATTCATTGCCACGGCTAAGGATTCATGCGCCTCAGGACTTAGTGCTCCGATAGACATTCCTGCGGAATCAAATCGTTTAAGTATCGACTCGATTTTATCAACATTACCGGCGTCGGAGTTGGATGATTTATCTAATAAATGATTTGGATCATTTATTTTAAGTTTAAACATATCTCTAATGGTGGCAATATTTCTATTATTAACAACTTCAGAGTATTTTTGATAATCAGAATATTCGCCACTATTTACAGCCTTTTGTAAAAGCGTTACAACATCTGGGTTATAACAATGGTATTCACCGCCATGCACGTATTTTAGTTGACCTTGTCTAGATGGTTTAACATGGGGACGCCATGCATTGAGTGCTAAGAGTTTTGCATCACGCTCTAAATCTTTAAACGTAGCGCCAGAAATTCTACTTTGAATATCTGGAAAACACTTATTACAAATACTTCTATCAAGTCCAACGGCTTCAAATAATTGAGCACTTCGATAACTAGCAACAGTTGAAATTCCCATTTTAGACATTATTTTTAAAAGCCCTTTATTGATCCCTTTTAGATAATTTTTTCTAGCGGTAAGCAGATCTGTTTCTAACAAATCATCTTCATACATTTGGTTAATCAATTGCATTGAAAGGTAGGGGTAAATTGCGGTCGCACCAACACCTAATAAAACTGCAAAATGATGTGAATCTCTTGTTGTGCCGGTTTCTACAAAAATATTTGTATCACACCTTAAACCATTTCTTATTAATGCTTGGTGTATTGCTCCAGTTGCCAATACCGATTGAATAGGTAATGTTTCTTTGCTCAAAATACGATCGGTTAAATGTAAAATTACGCAACCTTTTTGAACTAGCTCGATAGCCTTTTCACATAGCCTAGTAAGAGCATCTTCTAATGAATCTGACAGAGGATAACTCATAGACAATGTCTGAAATTGATAATGTGTTTGATTCAGTTTTTTTAGCTGCAAATATTTAGCAAAATTAACCACAGGCTCATTAACAATTACACGATGGGCTAAACCATTTGCCTCTTGGAAAACGTTATGCTCTCTGCCGAAACAAGTCTCTAAGGACATCACAGAAGTCTCTCGTAAAGGATCTATAGGAGGGTTTGTGACTTGAGCAAACTGTTGTCGAAAATAGTCGAACAAATTGCGCTGTTTCTGCGACAGAACTGCAACCGGTGTATCATCGCCCATCGAGCTTGTTGCTTCTTGGCTATCGTTAGCCAAGACTCGGATGACCTGTTCTTTTTCTTCAATACTAACATTAAACATTTTTTCAAAAACAGGTAGTTCTGCTAATTTTTCATCGATAAATTTTTTTGCTGCTATTTCTTCAACTAACGAATTACTTTTTAGCTTAATTGTATTTTCTCTTAACCACTCCAAATAGGGGTATCTATTTTTTAACATGTCATCAATTTTATTAGTTCGCCAGATTTGTCCTGTACTAGTATCGGCGGCTAACATTTCACCAGGTCCGACACGATCTTTTTCAATAACGTCAGCTTCGTCGTAATCCCAAACACCTATTTCTGAAGCTACTGTTAGAATTCTATCCTTTGTTATTACGTAACGTGCTGGTCTTAAACCATTTCGGTCTAAGGTACACGCAATTTGAGTTCCATTACTCATCACAATCCCAGCAGGACCATCCCAAGGTTCCATATGCATTGAATTAAACTCATGGAAAGCTCTCAGATCTGCATCCATATTTTTTTGTTTTGACCATGCAGGAGGGATCAATAATCTTAATGCTCTAAAAATATCCATTCCTCCAGCCAATAAAACTTCTAACATATTATCTAATGAGGATGAGTCGGATCCATTTTGGTTAACTAGGTGACTTAACTTTGGCAAGTCCGGAAGTAAAGGAGAATAGAGTTTATTTTGTCTTGCTATAGACCAATTTCGGTTAGCATTAATCGTATTGATTTCACCGTTATGAGCTAAAAATCTAAATGGTTGCGCATACTTCCACAATGGCGCAGTATTTGTCGAAAATCTTTGGTGAAACAAACAAATCGCACTTTGCATTCTCTCGTCAGAAAGATCTTTATAAAATTTTGAAAGGTATTTTGGCATCACTAATCCTTTATAAACAATCACCAAACAGGATAGAGATACTACATAATAGTCTTGGTCATTTTTTATTCGATCAGCTGCGCGACGTCTTGCAATAAAAAGTCTTCGTTCTAGATCGTGTTTACTCCATCCGTCTGGCGCGCGAATAAATACTTGTTGAATGTTTGGCTGACTTTTTTTAGCGACTTCACCACATGTCGATGTATCGACAGGAACAATTCTCCACCCCGCGATTGAAAGTGTCTCTTTTTCTAATTCTTCTTCTAAAATTTGTCTCGCAAAGACGCGCTTAGTTTTATTCTGGCTCAAAAATATCTGGCCAATTGCATACCGAGATCCAATATTAAAATTTAATTCCTTAGCTGTATTTTGAAAAAAGTTATCTGATAACTGAATTTGTAGCCCACAACCATCGCCAGTGAGACCGTCTGAAGAAATAGCGCCTCTGTGGGTCATGCGAATCAGTGCGGTAATTGAAGTTTGAATTAACTGATGGCTCTGAATGCCATCAAGCTGTGTAATTAAACCAAAACCGCAATTATCTTTAGCTTGGTTATGGTTATAAAGGGTTTGGTTAGCTTGCGCATATGAGTTATCGGATGAATTCATCTAGTTCCTAAAATTTAAGCTTTATATTTAAGTGATTTATTTAATCGTAACCGTTTAGAGTTAAACTTCAAAATTGAAGTAAATCATCTTAGCAAAAATTATTATATTCTGACTACTAACTAATTGTTCTAAGTTCGCAAGATAACGACTTTTAGCGTCAGGTTGTCGTATTTTAACCTTTAGTTAACTCTTTAGCTTGATTCCAAAAATCATTAAGTTCATCCAGTGAAAAATCCGAAATAGCGCCATTAGCGAGCTCTTCAACTTTTCTAAAGCGTTTTTCAAATTTTTGATTCGCCTTTCGTAGGGCTTGTTCAGCATCTAATTTATAATGCCTAGCTAAATTAACACATACGAATAATAAGTCGCCTACTTCATCTTCAATACTATCACTATCATTATCATTCGCTGCCTGTTTAACTTCTTCAGACTCCTCATCCAGTTTTTCCCAAACAGTAGAAACATTGGGCCAATCAAAACCTTGTTTAGCGACCCTAGTTTGAATTTTTTGAGCGCGTTTTAACTCTGGCAACACTTTCGGTATATCATCTAATAAACTTGATTGGTTGGAACTTGATTTAGCTTCCCTCTCTATTTGTTTTTGATCTTCCCAACGTTTTAAAACAAGATCTGAGCTATTCGTCGTTTTGTTATAGTTTTCATCAAAAACGTGCGGGTGACGAGTCACTAGTTTATGACATATCCCTTCAACAATATCACTAAACTCAAACCGGCCTTCTTCTTTTGCCAATTGAGCATAAAAAACAACTTGAAAAAGCAAGTCACCCAGTTCTCCTTTCAGATCATCAAAGTCAGCACGTTCAATCGCATCGGCTACTTCATAAACTTCCTCGATGGTATATGGCAATATAGAAGTATAATCCTGCTCTAGATCCCATGGACAGCCTGTATTAGGTGTCCGCAATTTCGTCATTATTTGAATTAACTTTTCAATACTCGTTATAGATGAAATAGCATCGTCTGTCATTTAAATATTCCTCTCGAGATTTAATTAGCTAAACTCGACTCCGTTTAACTTCGATAATATTATTGAGCTGTTCAATTAAAGTAATTAATCTTGAGATCACTTCTAGATTAATAACTTGAACTTGAATATCAATCTTTACTTCTAGTTTCTTTTGACTCACTTTTGTATTTAAGGATGTGACGCTAATTTTTTCTTGTGAAAGCAACGCGGTAACATCGCTTAATAAACCTTTTCTGTCATAAGCCATAATAACTAAGTCGATTAAATAACTTTTATTAACTTGATTTGTCCATGAAACTTGTAATATTTTTTCCGGTGAACGAGTTTGTGAGGCCAAAAGATAACGACAGTCGCATCGGTGGATCATAATCCCCCGGCCTAAAGTTACATAACCAGAAATTTCATCACCAGGCACGGGCTTACAGCATGATGCCATTCGAGTTAACAGATTCCCGACGCCTTCCACCAAAATATCACTGGACACAGTTCTTTTGGCTAATTTTGGTTTTCGATTCAGTACAGTATTTGTATCAAAAATTAATGTTTCAGAAATACTATTTCTTATAGCATTAATCACTTGGTGAATACCTTTATCGCCCGACCCGATACTCGCATACAATTCTTCAAAATTATTAAAATTAAAATATTTAACAATTTTTAAAAGTTCATTTTTTGCAAGAGTATTTTCTAAGCCATTCTTTTTTATTTCGTTTTCTAGTTGGCTTTTTCCTTCAATAATATTTTTTCCCTTATCTTGACGTTTAAACCATTGATGAACTTTACTCTTCGCTTGTTGAGATTTAATATAACCACTATGTTTACTTAACCAATCTCTACTTGGTTCACCAAATTTGCTAGTTAATATCTCTATCTTCTGACCTGTTTCCAACGCTTCTGTCAATGGAATGATTTTTCCATTTGCCTTTGCTCCACGACAACGGTGTCCAACATCGGTATGGACTCTATAAGCAAAATCAACCGGTGTAGAACCCTGAGGTAAATCAATCAGTTTACCTAAAGGTGTAAATACATAAATGCGCTCTTCAAAAATTTGATTTTTGAAATCGGCAGCCAATTGTGCAGAGTCGGCCAACTCATCCTGCCATTCTAATATTTGGCGTAACCATGCAATTTTTGCATCATAACCGCTCGCTTTACCTGTATCACCTTCTTTGTATTGCCAGTGTGCTGCCACGCCTAATTCTGAATCTTGATGCATTTCATAAGTGCGAATTTGTATTTCTAATGTTTTTCCATTAGGACCAACAACCGCAGTATGTAAAGAACGATATCCATTTTCTTTTTGTGTCGCTATGTAGTCATCAAATTCTTTTGGAATATGCTTCCACTCTCCATGTACAACCCCCAAAACAGAATAACAGTCCCGTACTTCAGGAACTAAAATCCTGACTGCACGCACATCATAAACTTCCTCGAAGCCAACCTTTTTACGTTGCATCTTTTTCCAAATGCTAAAGATATGTTTTGCTCGTCCCATGAGTTCACTTACAATACCGATCGCTTTTAATTTTATGTCTATAGTTGCCAGCACTTCATTAACATAAACTTCTCTTGCTAAACGTTTTTCAGAAAGGTGTTTAGCTATATCTTTGTATTCTTTTGGGTGTAAATAGCGAAACGAAAGATCTTCCATTTCCCACTTTAATTGACCGACTCCTAAGCGATTCGCAAGCGGAGCGTAAACCTCATTAATTTCTTCAGAGAAATATTTTTGTGCTAAAGGGTCATTTTTTACATTTCTTAAGTTGACTAATCTTTCTGCTAGTTTTATTAAAACTACCATGACATCATCAACCATCACCAACAACATTTTACGTAAATTTTCAACTTGTAAAATATCACTGTTTTTAGAACGTTCAGATTGTAAACCTCGCATACCATCAAGCAGAATAACTCCTTTAACACGTTCTTCAATACGTAAGGAAAGGTGTTCACCCACATTTTTCAAATCAACTTTCATCGAGTTGACAAACGGGTAGATCATAGAAGCAATAATTGTTTCAGCATCAACATTTAGTGGCACTAAAATAATAGCTTGCTCAAATGCCTGTTTATTTAGCTTTCTAAAATCATTATCGTTTATATTGATATTTTTCTTTATAAGAGAAATAAGATTTCTAAATTGAGAAATATCAAATTTTTCTGTTTGTCCAAAAATTTGTTTACACCAATCAATACAGCTATCGTCAAATAAGCTTTCTGGTGGTCTTAAGTTTGTAATTTGTACCATAATTTTACTTTAATGATTTAATTAACATTCAAAAGGTTTATACAAAAATGTTCTTTTTGCATAATGATATTTTACTAGTTATTTCTTTTTTACAAAAAGCGCAATAGACTCCACGTGACTAGTATGCGGAAACATATCCATAACGCCTGCTTTTATCAACTCGTATCCAGATTTAACCAGCTCACCCGTATCTCTTGCTAAAGTAGCAGGATTACATGAAACGTAAACAATTCTATCAGGGTTAAATTTAATAATGTTTGGAATCACTTCAATCGCTCCGCTTCTGGCAGGGTCCATTAATATTTTGTTAAAATTAGTCGATATCCAAGGTTGACCGGTTAAGTCACCGGCCAAATCAGCCTGATAGAATTGAACATTTTTTAAGTTATTATGTTTAGCATTTTCTGTCGCACGTTCGACCATATCAATCACACCTTCAACACCTACCACTCGTTTTGCTTTTTTTGCTAGCGGTAATGTGAAGTTGCCTAATCCACAAAACAGATCAAGTACTTCATCTTCTTTATTTACTTCCAATAAATCGATGGCTAAAGGTAACATTTTGCGATTAATACTGGCATTTACCTGAGAAAAATCAAGTGGTTCCATCAGCAGTTCAAGGTCGTATTCAGGCAGTTTATAGCTCAAAAGAGCATCCGGATTTTCAATCGGCCATAATCTTGCAACGGTTTTTGGTCCTTTGGATTGCAGGTATACAATGATGTTTTGTTGTTGCGCAAAAGAAATCCACAAAGCACGATCTTTTACAGTTAATGGCTGTAGGTGTCTAACAATTATTGCAACGGAGTCATCTCCACAGGTAACTTCAATTTGAGGTATAAACTGTCGAGTGTCCATTGTATCGATCAGTTCACTCATAGGCATTAAAATCGCATCAACTCTTACATCCAAGACTTTACAGCTTTTTATGTCAGATAAGAAATTAGAATACTTTTCTCGAAAACCTATTAGAGTTCTTTCTTTTTTGCTCACATATCGAACTCCTAACCTTGCTTTTCTTCTGTATGCGGTTAAATCAGCTTGTAGAGGTTCTAGCCATTCTTGTGGTTTTGTCGACGCAAAATGTTCGAGTTGTTCTTTTAATATTGATTGTTTGTGTAATATTTGAGCAGAACTTGTAAGGTGTTGCATACTACAACCACCACAAGTTCCATAAAATTCGCAAGGAGGTATTACGCGTTCTGGATTAGGGTTTTCAATAGAAACAGCTCTAGCCTCATCAAATTTACCTCTTTGAAAGGTTATTTGTGCGCTGACCTCTTCTCCAATTAGCGCGCCGTCAACAAAGACAGTCTTACCTTTAACCTTTCCAACACCTCGACCCTCATGTGACAGGGAATTAATGATGAGGTTAACTGGTTCGCTTGGAAGTGGTTTCGCTTTTCGCGACCCACCCCGGCTATTCCTACGTTTTGCCATTTGTTATTAATCTCTAATTAAAAATCGACGCAATTTTACACTATTATCTATCTTTATGGCAGTATAGGGATATACTCAAATATTGCTAAATTCAATAACATATCAATTGTCAGGAACGAATACCTAATTTATTTATGCTTTGCAAGCCATTCAAATCAAGTTTTATATCATTTTTAATGTTGCTAGTAGGTTGTCAAGCAAGCACGAAAGCTATCGGCGAAGTAACAAAAACGGCTGACTTAAGCAAAATTGTCGGTATTTATTACTTAGCAAATGATGTATCTACTGATGAGACAAAAAATTTTACCAACCTTTCAGCAAAACTAAAAACAAAAATATCAAGCTCCCATCCTAACTGGAAAGTCAATATTTACGATATTACGACTAAACTTCCTTTTGAAATAGATGACCTTTTAAAGTTAAACAAAGACTTCGCAGTGACTCTTGGTGAAAACACACTCCTAAAAATACTGGCATCTAGAAGTAAAGTGCCTATATTTTCTCTAAATACACCCAGAGTCACGCTTGATCGAATGCGAAAGATTTATGCTGACTTAAACATACAATTGTCTGGAATATATCGAGAACAGCCTTTTCCAAACCAATTAGCATTAGCCAAGGCAATTCGACCCGATTATGAAAATATATATGTTTTACTCGGACGTTTATCACGTTTTCACTTAAATGATTATAAAAACGATGTAGCATTATTAGAATATAATCTGAAATATAGAATATTAGAAAATCAAGATTCAACAGCTGCCTATTTTAGTGGAATGCTCCCTGAACTTGGATTTTTAACGCTATTAGATAATTCTCAACAATTTGAACTCGGGAATATTGAGTTATTATTACCCGTTAGCTTTCAACTAGATATTCCAATGATCGGTAACCGCCTTATTCATGGCAATATTGGAGCATTAGCGAGTATTTATTCTGGTCAAAACGAATTAGTTGAGGAAACAAACCAAATTATAGAGCAATATTTTACCCACAATAAATACCAAGATCCCAAATATTTAAAAAACTTCTCAGTGTTTGTGAATCAACAAATAGCACAGAGTTTCAATTATCCAAATCTCGATGAGAAGCAACTTAAATTGATTATCAACAAAAATTTTAGCCAATAAATCACTAATTAAAGCGAACTATTTATGAACCAATGGGGAATCAAAGCAAGGGTCATTTTATTGGCTGTGGTACCAACTGGATTAGTTGCATTAGTTATGGGTTCATATTTCGTAACGACTCGTATTCAAGACCTAAATAATAATCTCCAAGTGAGAGGTTTAACGGTCGCCAAATACGTTTCTCAAATTTCAGAATTCGCTGTTTTATCAGCTAATCATCAAACGCTTTCAAAGCTAGTATCATCCGCTAGAGACGGTGACCAAGATATTTTAGCCATCGCTATTTATAATAAACAAAATATTTTATTAGCCAGCTCCGGCACGAGTGAACTGGTACTAATACTTTCAGGAACCAAAGAAAGTCAATTGACACAAACCGAAATCCAAAAGCTTGAAAATGGATTACTTGTTCGAACGCCAATATATAGCCAGCAAAACTTAAAACAACGAGTCCCCTTATCAAATAAAACACAAAGTTATACCGCTCTTTCTCCAATAGGCTATGTAGCAGTCTATTTCACACATCAAAATATTAGTCTAAGGAAATATCAGACGATTATTACCGCTATAATAATCCTTTTTCTAGGATTAGTGCTTGGTGCTATGTTAGCTCAAAATATGGCAAAAAATATCACTACCCCCATTATACTCTTAGCTACCGCGGTAAAAAGAATTAAGGAAGGTCAGCTCAAAGTTCAAATTCAATCAAGTACAAGTGGCGAGCTAAAAACGCTAGTCAACGGTTTTAACAGCATGAGTGATTCATTATTTGAAGCCAGAGAAGAAATGCAAGTCGCTATTGAACAAGCTACAGCTGATATAAACTCCACTAATACTGCGCTTGAGGAGCAGAATGTTGAACTAAATTGGGCTCGTAAAGAAGCGATAGAGTCGAGTCGAGTTAAGTCAGAATTTTTAGCGAACATGACTCATGAAATAAGGACTCCAATGAATGGTGTTATTGGATTTACAAATTTATTATTAAAATCACAATTAAATACTAAACAAAAACGCCAGTTAGAGACAATTAGTAATTCTTCAAATGGTTTATTAAAAATAATAGACGATATCTTAGACTTTTCGAAAATTGAAGCCGGAAAGATGAATGTTGAACAACGTCCTATTAACCTTATGAACTGCATTGATGAGACTCTATCTCTATTGGCGCCATCGGCACAAAGTAAAAACCTTGAGATTATAGGTATAGTCTATCAAGATGTTCCAAAAAATTTACTCGGTGACGCTGGGCATATTTTACAAATATTAACTAATCTCTGTAACAATGCGATTAAATTCACTGAAAAAGGAACCGTTCAAATTCGCGTAATGCTAGAAGATGATACAGACAATCGAGTCAGGCTAAAGTTTAATATTACCGATACTGGGATTGGTTTAAGTAAAGAACAACAGAACATATTATTTCAAGCCTTTACACAAGCAGATACAACAACAACAAGGCGTTTTGGTGGTACAGGATTAGGTTTAGTGATCTCCAAAAAACTGATTGAATCTATGAACGGTAAAATTGGTTTAGATAGTCAAGAAGGTGTAGGTTCAACTTTTTGGTTTACCATTGAACTTGTCAAGGACTTAGATGCCGAAGACGTTAATTTCTTGACTTTCCCTGGAAGAAAGATACTGTTTCATGACTCTAACAACCTTTCTCAGCTTGCGACAAAATATTTGCTTAATCAACTAGGCACACAAATTGAAACGGCTAATGAAATTGAAATATTGAGCGATATTGCTCTAAAAAACAAGACATTGGATAAAGATATTCACTTAATTATTGTTGGCGGTTATCCGTCAAACAGTCCTCAACTTTTAAATTTAAAGAAAAAAGCAGAAGAGCTTGAAGTGCTTTTAGTGGTGCTAATCAACTCTAGCGATGAACATATAATTCGTGACCATGTTAAAGCAGGATATGACAAACTTATATCTAAACCACTTTCACTTAATTCACTTTACGAATCATTATCAAACTGGTTTATTGCTGACGAATCGAATAATGATATTATAATTAAACCTATGGGACAAAAACTAACACGAAAAAATTTAAAAATATTATGTGTCGATGATAACGATTCAAATTTAAGGTTAATACAAGCATTTATGGATGACTTTGATTTAGAAGCTGATTTCGTAAACAGTGGGTTAAAGGCTGTTCAAAATACGTCAGTTAATAACTACGATTTAATTTTCATGGATATTCAAATGCCTATTATGGATGGAATTTCGGCAACTAAACAAATCAGACAGATAAACAGGCATAATTCAAAAACTCCTATTATTGCTCTAACGGCTCATGCTATTAAAGGCGAGAAAGAGCGCATCATTCAAAGTGGCATGGATGACTTTTTGACAAAACCAATTGCTCAGGATGATTTAAGAAAAAACATTCAAAAATGGACTAATAGTCCCGTTAGTTATAAATCGAAATTAACACTTAACAAAAAAATAAACAATGAACAAAATAGCGATTTGGACAATACATCGATTGACCTATCGATTGACTGGGAGTTAAGTTTAAAAAATTCAAATCAAAAGCAAGACTTAGCTAAACAAATGCTAAAAATGCTGATTCATAGTTTCATTGAAGTCGAAGATAATATAATTTTACACAGTAAAATTAAAAACTTAAATAAACTCACTTCGGAAGTGCATAAATTACATGGCGCAACAGCTTATTGTGGCGTGCCGGTATTAAAGACGTTGGCCTATGAATATGAGACTGAATTAAAACAAAAAGGAATGACAGATAATTCCGAACACATAAAAAACCTTTTATTCGCGGAAATGAGAAATGTCGAAATTTTTTCTAAAAAATATCTACCTTAATTTTGTATTCAAAAAACTATTGATTGTTTTAGCTTGAAAATTTAATCAATAGATTTAAATTCAATTGCCTTTATTTTATGAGGTTGAGGAAAATTATTTAATTCTACTAAAGAGACGACATTTAATAAATTGCTTTTCAACAGTTTGTCGATTTTACACAGTAATATTTGATTGTTTAGTGAATGTTTTTTAGATGTTTTCATAACAACTTTATGATAGTTTGGAGTATAGCCATAATAAAAATAACTCCCGTCAGATTGCACTTTACCCTCGCCTTCCCAAAGTACCTCACAACATGAACCAATCATTTTAATTAGTAAATTTTTTCTTGTTTCGTTTGTGAACTGATGCATTTTTTTGCTTCTAATTTTCTTAATTTCGTTATCAATTTGATTAGGTAAACTTGCGGCTTTGGTTCCTTCTCTTTTTGAATAAGCGAATATATGTACGTGCCCAAAATCAGCTTGTTTGATTATATCTAAAGATAAATCGAAATCTTCCTCAGTTTCATCTGGAAAACCAATGATAATGTCAGTAGTGAAATTAAAGTTGGGTATTAATTTTTTTGCTTTATTCACTAGAGCTAAGAAAGTCTCTGATTTACAGCGTCTTGACATTTTTTTTAGAATTTTATTACTACCACTTTGAATTGGTAAGTGCATATGTGGCATTAACCGTTCATTCTTAAATAACTCAAAAAAATTATCCGGTAGGTCCCAAGGTTCAACCGAAGCAAAGCGAATTCTCGGTATTATTGTTTGAGCTAATATAGCAACAACCAAATCATAAAGACTAAGGTTAATATCACTTCCGTAACCACCGACATGAACGCCTGTAATAACAACCTCTTTAATATCACATTGCGACAAACGATTTATTTCTTCAATGATATCTTCAATGGTTTTTGATACTTCTTCACCGCGAGCAATTGTTACGATACAGTAGGTACACCGATATCGACATCCATCTTGTATTTTAATAAATGCTCTTGCTTTGTTTCTTCTAAACATAGCCGCAGAGCTTGGTTCACTGGCAGCAAATGACATATCCGCAACCTCTAACAAATCCTTTGATTTCTCTGCGAGCTTATTTTTATCTTTATTGGATACCACTAAATCGACACCCAGCAAAGCTTGCGCTTCTTCTTTATCCAAAGACGCATAACAACCTGTAACAACTATTTTGGCAATTGGATTATTTCTGTGGAAGCGTCGAATGGTTTGACGTGATTTTCGTGCGGCTTCACCCGTGACAGCACAGGTATTGATTACAATAATCGTAGCATCAGTTTGCATGTTTGTAACAATAATCCCAAACTGTGCAAAGTCATTCGCCCAAGTTTGTAATTCAGCTTCGTTAAGCCTGCAGCCTAAAGAGGTAAGAAAAACTTTCATTTAATCATATCTTCTGCAATTGAATAAAATAAACATTATTTTCTTTTGGGCGTCCAAGCCCATTCAAAATTTGCTATGATTGGCTCTATATTAGCTTCATCAATAACTTCACACTTAACAATAAAAGAACCTCTGTCATCTGAATGCAGTAACGTTTTTTGTTCTTCAGTTAATGATGCCTCCGCACGAAGTGAGCCAGTTGAACGTTTAACATAATCAATCGTCACATTTTTCAAAACAGGGATTTTATTATCAGGTACGTGCATGCCGAGAGCCATTCCTGTTGCAGTTTCAGCAACTAACATAGATGCCGCAGCATGAAGAGTGCCAATATGATTTCTTACTTTCGATTTATTTTTGATCATGAAAATGGAGCGATCTGCAGATAAATCAATACATTTAACGCCTGCTGTTCCGACAAATTTAACTGTTTTACCTAAAACAAGTGATAATAAGCGGTATCTGAACCACGAAGGCTTTTTATTAAGTTTATCGACAACTTTAGCTAATTGGTTTTTCATTTTTTCTCTTTATTAAAATAGCTTTTACAACTAATATCATTGGCACTAACGCTTAATCTAAGCAATTAACGACAATTCGCCCATGTTTTTTTCGATTAAGTAAGTCGTTGAAAATACTAGAAACATCTTTCAATTTAATTTCCTCAGTCAATATGTTTGTTAACTCTTTAGGCTTCAAGTCGCCCCCTAACCTTTCCCATATTTTTCGTCTAAGAGGCATAGGGCAATTGGTTGAACTAATACCTAAAATGCTGACACCTCTTAAAATAAATGGAAAAACAGTTGAGCTGTATTTATGTGTATCAGCCAATCCAATACTCGCTACATTACCCCATAATTGTGTATGAGCGACAAGTTTACTAAATAATTGACCACCAACATTGTCGATAACCCCGCCATAAAGCGCTTTATCTAATGGTTTTGAGCTTAAATTAAGAGACTCAGCGGAACAAACCTTAGTCGCTCCAAGAGACTCTACAAAGGAGTAATGTTCGCTTCTACCGCTAATAGCGATTGTCTCAAAGCCAAGACCCGCCAATATACTAATCGCATTGCTACCAACCCCTCCAGTTGCGCCAGTGACGGCTATCGGGCCTTTATCTGGAGTCTGATCATTAATTAGCATTCTATGTATAGCGAGAGCGGCAGTAAATCCTGCGGTGCCTAAAATCATGGACTCTTTTAAACTTAAACCTTTTGGTAATGGGATCACCCATTCTGCAGGTACTCTCGCATATTGCGACAAGCCGCCATCATGAATTTCGCCTAGACCGCAGCCATTAACTAAAACGTTATCACCAACATTGAAGCGTTTGTCACTGCTTGATTCAACAATTCCAGCAAGGTCAATACCTCCATTTAATGGAAAACGTTTTAATATGGCTCCTTTTCCGGTTGCGGCAAGCGCATCTTTATAATTAACTCCAGAGTAATGTACTTGGATCAATATTTCGCCTTGGCAGAGCATACTCAAATCTAATTGTTCCAGTTTATGACCCACAATTTCATGGCTTTCTTTATGTATCCTGCAAGCTAAAAATGTCACTTTGCTACCTACTCGTTTAAATTTTAGATATTGTAACTGAAAAAGGTAAACTACTGACCATTTTTTAGCTTCAAATATCGCCTCTTATAGTATTATTTCAAGTTTTCATTTATGGCTTAATGATACAAATTGGAGTTTAAAATTCAACCAAAAGCTTCAAATTTAACAAGTAGGTGTAAATTGAAAAAAGTCAGCTTGTGTTAAAACGGGGAAAAGGTTATAAAAGGTAGCTATATGGATGATTTATTAGATGCTTCGATTGAACTGAGGTATTTGAAGCATCCATCTGAATTCAAATTGATAGTTGTAACCAATAAGGATAACCACATGAGCACAACCGAAGAAAAAACATTTTTAGGTCAACCAGAAGGCTTAACTACTCTCTTTTTTACTGAAATGTGGGAAAGAATGAGTTATTACGGTATGCGAGCATTGCTTGTATTATTTATGACTGCCGCTTTGCAAGAGGGAGGTTTGGAGTTAACTGTTGTATCTGCAGTTGCTATCTACGGTCTTTACACTGGTAGTGTCTATTTTATGGGTCTACCTGGTGGTTGGATTGCCGACAGGCTAATTGGTGGACAAAAGGCCATTTGGTACGGTGGCATTATCATTATGATTGGCCATATCATCTTGGCAATTCCGCATGACAGTAGCTTTTTTATCGGTTTAGTTTTTGTTGTTTTAGGAACCGGTCTATTGAAACCTAATATCACAACTATGGTTGGTCAGCTCTATAGCCCTGAAGATGCTCGCAGGGATAGTGGTTATGCTATTTACTATATGGGGATAAATGTAGGCTCCTTAATTGGTTATTTTGTTACAGGCTATTTGATGACCAACGTGGGTTGGCATTGGGCATTTGGCGCAGCGGCAGTTGGTATGGCTATAGGTCTAATTCAGTATAAAATGACCACTAATAAATTGAATGGTGTTGGTAACACACCGCCTGCACCATTATCTGTAGCAGCGCAAAAAAGAAGTTACATTGCAATAATTGTTTTCTTAATTGCTGTCGTCACGATAGGGTCTGGTCTTTATAACGGTGCTATAGCTTTTAACGCAGTTATAGTTGCTCAATATACTGCTATCGCTTTTACTTTAATATTTGTTGTTTATTACTCACTGATTTACTTTAAAGGTAGTTTGTCATTGAATGAGAAAAAACGACTTAGAGCATTACTATTAATTTGTATAGCTTCTGCTTGTTTTTGGTCAGGATTCGAACAAGCAGGTTCGTCTCTTAATTTATTTGCTAGAGATTATACTGATAGAATGATTGGCAGTTTTGAAATACCCACTACTTGGTTTCAGTCTGCAAATGCTTTGTTTATAATAGCTTTAACACCATTTTTCGCAGCGCTCTGGATTAACTTGGGTAAAAGAGTTATTCCACCTTCTTACGGAGCAAAGACGGCAATAGGGTTAATCATAATGGCGAGCGGTTTCATTGTAATGTTTTTTGCAGCGCAATATGCCGCTAGTGGCTTAAAAGTTGCCCCTTACTGGCTAATTGGAACATATTTTTTACACACTGTAGGAGAACTTTTATTAAGCCCCGTTGCACTAAGTGCTGTTAGTAAGTTAGCTCCAAGACGTTTTGCTGGTCAATTGATGGGAGTTTTTGTGCTTACTTATTCTATAGGAAATATTATTGCAGGCCTACTCGCTGGAAACTTTGATCCGAATCAAGTCGACCAAATACCAGCACTTTATATTCAAATCAGTTTATTCAGTATTGGTATTGGTATCGTAATATATTTGCTTAGCATGAAAACTGGAGCTTGGGAAAGGTTAGCAAATGACAAAGAGACCGTGTCAGAAACTAAATAGTGTTACTGTACAGACGATGAGTAAATGTAATGTTTTTCGCCGGAAGCTCTCTTTAATATTTTCTCATCTAAAGTAGTGATTCCGAAAATTAATCACTAAATTGACACAAAAAAGCCGTTCAAGTTGAACGGCTTTTTATTGCTTTGGTATCTACTTTCAGTGTCTAGTAGTACAATCTAATCATCTTCAAAATTTAACGATATAGCTATAATCTTTCTCATAAAATCACGTTCTTTTCTAAAGCGTTTTTTAAGATCATCCATTTCTCTTTCCAATGAATGAATTCTTACATCCATTGGTGTTGCATCTTTTGGTAAACCTTGAGTCTGCATCAATGTCGTTTGTTGTACGGGTGAAGAATCTTTCCCGGCATCATTTTCATCGGTAATTTCTTCAGTGACAAGCTTTACTATCTCACCGTCTATACGGACCTTTTCTTCCAAAAACCCATACAGCATTAAACGATCACAAGTACTATTTATTACTCTAGGTACACCAGCACTAAACTCATAAATCAGTTGAAAAGCTTCAGCTGTAAATACCGGCGTATCACTCCACCCAACTTTATGCAACCTGTGCTCAATATAGGATTGAGTTTCTTCACCATCTAAATGCGATAAGTGATATGAAGCAGTTACACGTTGCCTTACCTGTTCTAGGTTAGGGGCTCGTAAATTTTCTCTAAATTCTGACTGACCTAGAAGAAAAATCTGTAATAATGTGCTGCCGTCGTATACCATATTGGACAACATTCTTAATTCTTCAATTGTTTCAAAGGGTAAGTTTTGAGCCTCATCCACCACAAGCATACATCGCTTGCCTTCTTGACTTCGAGCTGTAAAGTAATTTTCTAAATTTTTAATTAATGAAGCTTTTTCGTTGTCTTTATGGGCTAAACCGAAAGAAGCCGCAACCATTCTTAGTATTTCTTTAGAATCTAGCTGTGTATTTATTAGCTCCGCAGCAACAACATCATCTTTGCCTTCTAATGAATCAAAAAGTGTGCGAACTAATGTACTTTTACCCGTTCCAACATCACCAGTAACAACAATGAAGCCTTCACCTTGTGACAAGCCATACTTTAAATAAGCTAGTGCTCGTTTATGAGTACTACTGCCGTAGAAAAAGAAAGGATCTGGGGTTAATTGAAAAGGCTTACCAGATAGTTTGTAATACGACTCGTACATAGAATTTCCTTACGCTTAACGACTGTCTTTTATTGAATTACCAACTTAATACCTACATTAGAGATATTGAGGGAGCTGTTATTAGACGTAGCATATACACCATTAAATTATCGGTGCCATTATACTCAAAGCGATCGATAAGTACAGGTTAAATAATTAGGCATTTTTTACTAAGCAGTACAGAAACAATCACTTTATTTACTAAAAGATAGTAACAAAATTAATGTTTGTCTAACCCTATTTAAGTTATTACTTAAATAGGGAGTAATTAAAGAATGAAAATACAGGATAAAGTTGCTTTCTGAGTTGTTTAACGCTGGAAGTCAATTAGATTGAGAGTTAGAATCGCAATCCTAATTAAACTAATTTCCTTTTAATATCATCTACCTATTCGATCGATATGAGGCATAAAATACTTGAGGTATAAAATGAGCGGCTATAACGCCATTTCCGAAATTTTAGCGGGTAAAATGAAAGCTGGCGAAACCATCACCGTTAAGGGCTGGGTAAGAACAAAAAAAGACTCAAAGGCAGGTTTCTCTTTTATTAATTTGCACGACGGTTCTTGCTTTGCTGCGATTCAAATAATTGCACCAAATGATTTATCCAATTATAAAAATGAGATTCTCAATGTTACAACCGGTGCTTCTATATCGGTTACAGGTAAACTAGTTGAATCTCAAGGCAATGGGCAAAGCTTTGAAATTCAAGCTGAAAAAGTGGTTGTTTATGGCCTAGTAGATGATCCTGCGAGTTATCCAATCCAGCCAAAACCTCATACAATGGAATATTTACGTAGTGTAGCTCACCTTCGACCAAGAACAAACGCTATCGGAGCTGTCACCCGAGTTAGAAACTGTTTAGCTCAAGCTACACACCGTTATTTGCATGGTGAGGGTTTTAACTGGATCCACACACCAATCATCACAGCAAGTGATTGTGAAGGCGCTGGTGAAATGTTCCGAGTAAGCACTTTAGATCAAAATAACTTACCTTTAACGGAAAAAGGTGAGGTTGATTATAGTCAAGACTTTTTTGGCAAAGAATCATTCTTAACAGTGTCTGGACAGCTAAATGTTGAATCTTATTGCTTGGCTATGTCAAAAGTATATACATTTGGGCCAACCTTTAGAGCTGAAAACTCTAATACAACCAGGCATCTTGCTGAGTTTTGGATGGTTGAACCTGAAATAGCTTTTGCAGACCTTCAAAAGAATGCTGATGTTGCTGAATCTATGATGAAGTATATATTTAAAGCTGTTTTAGATGAACGTGGTGATGATCTAGAGTTCTTTAATCAACGTGTCGATAAAACAGTCATTCAACGATTAGAATCCATCGTAAATGACGATTTTGAACGCATGGAGTACACCGAGGCAGTTAAAATACTTGAAAATTGCAATAAGAAATTTGAATATCCTGTTTCATGGGGAACTGATTTGCAATCTGAACATGAAAGATATTTAGCCGAGGAAAAAGTTGGTAAACCAATTATATTAATGAACTATCCAAAGGATATTAAAGCCTTTTATATGCGAATGAATGATGATGAAAAAACCGTTGCGGCAATGGATATTTTAGCGCCAGGCATTGGCGAGCTTGTAGGCGGTAGTCAACGAGAAGAAAGGCTAGACATGCTTGATGCAAGGATTGAACAGATGGGATTACCAATGGAAAACTATTGGTGGTACCGCGATTTACGTCGTTACGGAACTGTTCCACATTCTGGTTTTGGCATGGGCTTTGAACGAGCGGTCCTTTATGCAACAGGTATGCAAAATATCAGAGATGTTATACCTTTCCCAAGAGCACCTAATACAGCGGAATTTTAAAACTTGTTATTCTTATTTCTCTTTAAAATAAAAAACCGAACTATTTAGCTCGGTTTTTTGTAATCCAGATATTTGGATATTCAATTAATTAAAATACCCCTCTCCTACAATAGCTTTAGCTTCTCGCCAGCCTCCGAGCCAGTGTTCTTTAATATCGGTTGAGGAAAATGGACAAGCTTCACTTGTTTTTCCTGATATACCTGCGTTATACCCTTTGCTGTGTGCTCTTTCGAATCGATCTCTTTTTTGTCTTTTCATTTAAAACCTACCTCACTAGTCGATGGATTTGTATGTTGAAGATTACCAAATATCAAAAAGAACTTTTCAATATTTTCTTCAATACAGCTTTGACAATAGAAGTTACTAAAAAGTTTCGCCAATATTTAATTGTTCTTAAAAAAAGGAAAAATAGGTCAATTTATAACTAAAGTTAAAGTGAAATATTGAAGTCATTGCTATCTCTTTGTTTTATATATAAGATTAGTTTACAACTAGTCTATAACTTCAGCAAAACTAAAATATAAAAAATAGATTCAGCTATACCTACTCTTTTAATTTTCATACAATTGCTGAACTATAATCATCTAACCTGTCTATATTTGAGTAAGCACTCTTTAGATTATATTGGTACATGAACATTGCACAAATTAAAGGAACATCTTTGTTTAAATTTAACTTTAAAATAGCTTTCACAAGTTGTATATTTTCTTTAATTTTTTTTATTGCACTATTAGACTCAACTGAAGCAGCAGACAACAATTTGCCAGAAATAGGTAGTAGCGCTTCGCAAGCCCTTAGTTTAGCTAATGAGCAAGCGATAGGTGACTCTTATATGCGTCAATTAAGAGCGATTGCACCCTTAATGAATGACCCTGAAGTCAATGATTATATTCAACATTTAGGCTTTAAACTAGTTGAAAACAATCTTCGAGCTTCGGATCGCCCTTTTCTCTTTTTTGTTATACAAGCTCAGTCCATCAATGCATTTGCGTTGCCCGGTGGATATATTGGAGTGCACACTGGTTTAATCGCAAAAACTGACAGTGAGAGTGAGCTTGCATCGGTTATTGGTCATGAGATTGCACACGTCACACAAAGGCATCTAGCGAGAAGAATAGAGCTTCAAAATCAAATGACAATTCCGTCTTTAGCCGCATTTGTTGCAGCAATACTTATAGCTAGCCAATCGAGAAATGCTGATGGCGCAATTGCAGCCATGGCCGGCTCACAAGGTTTAGCCCAACAAGCGATTATTAATCACACTCGCTCAAATGAGTCGGAAGCTGATCGAATAGGTATTACAACAATGTATCGAGCAGGTTTTAATCCCAGCGCCGTTGCCTCATTTTTTGAAAAAATGCAAGCTAACAGCCGTTATCAGTCTAATGCTTTTGAGTTTTTAAGAACGCACCCGCTTTCCCGTAATCGTATTACTGACGCAAGACTAAGAGCATCAGAATTTCCTATCAGACCTGTGATAGAAAAACCTACCTATAGCCTAATAAAAGAAAAAATTAAGGCGTTGACTGCTAGTATAACGCCTACATTACTGCAGTCGGCTAAAAGTCAATATGATGATGGGCAGTTTGATACGGATGCTAAGATGTACGGTTATGCTGTTTTATTATCTAGAGCTAAACAGTTGAAGCAATCCGAGCGTTTCTTAAAAGCTTTACGTAAAAAATCACCCAATCAAACAACTTATGCGATTGCCTTAGCTGAACTTGATATTATAAACAGAACACCTAAACGCTCATTATCGGTCATAAAAGACTTTTTAGATAAGATTCCCGGTAATCTCGCTTTAATTGAAATCAATACCAAGCTATTGCTGGCTAATAATCAAGCAATTGAAGCACGCGACCTTTTACTAGAAAATATTCATATGACATTACAAGCACCTTATTTATTAAAACTATTATCTCAAGCCCAAGAAGAGTCTGGTCATGATTCTGAAGTATTTGAAACAGAAGGTAACTATTTACTTTCTACTGGGGATTTAATCGGCGCGAGAAATCAGTTTTATCAAGCCCTTAATATTCAAACAGAAGACCCTTATGCAAGACAACGAATTAATGCTCAATTAGCGAGAATCAAAGAGTTTTTGTATAAAAGAAGCTTGCGACATTAAGTGGTTTTTGAAATATTCGGCTTCTTAGGTATTATATATTTTCGGATATAAGCTGTTGATTTTCCTTCGTCTACCCAACAATGACTAACTTAATGAATATTTAGCACTTTTGGATATGCACGATTTAGAAAAATTCTATACTGTCAGACTCGTTTCAAACGTAAAGATCTAAACTAATACCCAGCTCATTAGCTATAGCTGATTCAATCACTTCTGTCTGTAAATAAAGATCTGAACTTCTATTATTGCTTAATTGGGATTGCTCTTCATTAGATCTTAGCTTAAAAACTTTTTCTAGTAAATTGGGTTCGATATTACTCTTTGAACGAACTTTTGTTTCTTGCTCGCGATCCGCCTTAATATTAGCCGATTGTTCGCGAAGGATTGAAGATGAACTATTTCTTATGCTATTTATATTTTGCGTAGAGAACTGATTGTCCTCTCTATTAGAGACACCATTTTTTATAACAGAATTATTAGTAATCGACAGTCTAGTCTGATTGATATTATAATTATCTGATGCCGAAATATTCAATTTTTATTTCCAAACTTAATAAAGTGGCTAAATTAAAAATAGACTAAAAAGGATGCATTAAAGACCCTAATTTTAAAGTATAGGTTATTTCTCAGTCAATTTCTTTTTTGCGACATTATTTCTGATATAAATAGGCTGTAATTTCTCTGGTTTTAACAAATTATTAGACTTTAACTCGGCTTCGGCTTTACTCAATATGTCTACAGCACTTGGAAATTGATTATCTAATTGAACTGCGTTTAGCTTTTTTATGGAAGGATTAAACTCATATTCAGACCAACCGTTGCCAATCAGTACTATTTCAGACTCAGTTAAAATATTCCATTGCTCTATGTCAATATCTAAAGGTTTATAAACGCCCTCAATGCCAAGCAAAGTCGCCTCACCTCCGTCAGCTCTTTGAAAAACCGCAAAATACACTTCCTGCATTCGAGCATCTATCGCACTAATACAGACATTTGCTTGTGTTTGCTTGAAAGCGCTGATTGCTAAAATTTCTAATGAAGAAACGGCAATGCAGGGTAGGTTTGAGGCGAATGCAAGCCCTTGCGCAGCTGAAACGGCAATTCGCAAACCCGTAAATGCTCCCGGTCCTACGCAGCAAGCTAACGCGTCTAGCTCAACTAACGATAAATCGGCTTCTTTCATCACCTCATCCACCATCGGCAGTAATAACTCTGCGTGTTTACGTGGCGCTAATTGAAATCTTTGATAAACCTTATCATCATTCATTAAAGCAACAGAACACGCCTCTGTTGATGAATCAATTGCTAATATCTTACTCATACTTGAATAACCTTACTCAGTGTTTTCTATGTGAATAATCATTTATTGATCAAACTCATCAATGAATTTAAGAACCTTGTCTAATTCTCTGGTTCGCTTCATATCTGGCAGACTATTGATGAATAATTGCGCATAATCCTTGCCGACAAGACGTGCATCACAAACACATACCACGCCTTTGTCATCAATTCCTCGAATAAGCCTTCCTACACCCTGCTTAAGACTTAAAACAGCATCGGGTATTTGTAAATCATAAAAGGGATTGCCTCCGGTTTGTTTAGAACGTTGAATTTTAGCATTAAGAATAGGATCATCGGGTGGAGCAAAAGGCAGTTTATCAATCACCACCAAGGATAAATCTTGACCCTGAACATCAACACCTTCCCAAAAACTTCCTGTAGCTATAAGCACAGAATGCTCTTCTTCAACAAATCGTTTTAATAACGTTTCTTTACTTTCTTCGCCCTGAACTAAACAGTTAAATACGTTATATTCTTTAAGTTTTTCTGCAGCGAGTTGCAACGCCCTATGACTAGTGAAAAGTAAAAAAGCTCTCCCATTAGCTTTTTTTAATAACGGCAACACAGCTTCAACAACTTTACTAGTATGTTGTTTATGGCTTGTGGATGGCAATCCTCTGGGTACATAAAAAAGTGACTGTTTTTGATAATTAAACGAAGATGGTAACTCTTTTTTATTTACATTATCCCAGCCTAATTCCCTGACATAATGTTCAAAATTTTGATTAACGGTCAAAGTAGCAGATGTCATTATCCAGCTAGACTTTGCGTATCGTGATCGACTTGCTTGAAACAAGTCCGCAACATCCAGCGGTGTAGAATTTAATCGAAAACTGGATCGATTGGTTTCATACCAGTTAACTCGCACTCCAGTGGTTTGATTACCTTCAGTAAAGCCTTTAAGCGCCGCCTTAAAGGATATAAGGCGGTCAAAGCAGGATTCTAGGGTTTTAGTCCTAGTAGAATTAGCCTTAACTATTTCAAGTAAACAATTAATTTTGTTACTTAAATTGATAATTGATTTTTCAGTTTCAACTTTGTTTCTAACTCGAGAAGTTTGCCACTCCTCCTTTATGTCAAAACTGGGCAAACTCAAACGAAACTCTTTAACTTCTTTTGATAGTCTTTCAGACTCAAGCAACAAATCTCTACAATCTGTTACTTGTGTTCGATATTCTAATTCTACTTCTTTACAAACATCGGTTAATTGACGACTAGTTAATGATTCACCGTAAAATTGATAAGCTGTTTTTGGTAAATGATGAGCTTCATCAATGATAAAGATGTCGGTATCCGGTAATAGTTCGCCAAATCCATCTTCTTTTAACACTAAATCCGCTAATAACAGATGGTGGTTAACCACTAGAATTTTTGCCTTTCTGGCTTTATCTCTCGCTACCGCTAAATGACAATCTTCTATAAATGGGCAATCTTGACCTAAACAGTTTTCTGCAGTACTTGTTACATAGGGAATTATGCTTGAATTCTCCGGTAAAGCAGATAAATCGCCCAAATCACCAGTAACCGTTTTGTCTTTCCATCGGTTGATAAGGCTTAAATATTTAACCGCTTTTGGATCAGGTAATTTTCCTGAAGCTAAAGTGTTTTCTAGTCGATAATGGCAAAGGTAGTTGTTTCGTCCTTTAAGTAATGCTGTTTTTGGATATATCTCAAGAATCTTTAGAATATTTGGTAAATCACGCTTATAAAGCTGATCTTGAAGATTCTTAGTACCCGTTGAAACAACCACTTGTTTGTCTGATAACAAAGCCGGTAGCAAATAAGCGAATGTTTTGCCGACACCGGTTCCGGCTTCTATGATTAGATTGGTTTTTGACTGAATAGCTTGATTGACTGCGACAGCCATTTCTTGCTGTACTTGTCTCGGTTCAAACTGCGGGTTATTTTTAGCGAATTCTCCGTTATTACCTAAAGATTCTAGGATACGCTCTTCCGATACTTTCAACCTTCTATAGCCCAAATCAATTGACCAATCGCTTTATATTTAGCGATTGTCATTGAACCACGTTTACTAACCGGCAGTTTTTCTAGTTCTTTTTCTATTATGCTTCTTTCAACTTTAAATATTTGGCAGGGCTGGTATTGAGGATCATAAATTACCATCAATAAATGATTCCAGTTAAAGTGTAGCCCTAATTGGCCAAGTTTTTGTCTTGCCTTACCCGCTTTAAAAATAACACGTCCTTTAATCAAGTAAAATTCATCGGCTAATTCATTAGTAGCATCAACACCTTCTTGGTCAATTATTTTTTTTAAAGCAATCAGATTTATTGCATCAAATCTTGCTAGTTCCTCAGTCACCGGCAGTGCCTGCCCAGTTTGTTCTCTATAATCGGATGCTAATTGTCTAGTTTGCGCCATCAACATGCCAACATCATAGCTGCTCACAGACGCACTCATGGCTTCAGTTTCAACAATTTCATTGAGTTCATTTGGATTTGTGGACGTAGAGTTAGGCATGGAGTTAGTAAAACTTTATTCTTCAAATTATTTACATAAGTATACCAATCTCAAGCAATTATATCGATATGAGTCTGAATTAGATCTTGCTCGGTTTTTGAACTATTAATTTGTTTAGACTCTTTCTTCTTCTTTTTATTTCTTTTGTTGGAATATTCAATAAACCGCTCTTTAGCTTTAATTGAAATATCAATTTGATCACCAATCGGCTTAGCTAGTGTTACCGGTGCAGTATTGCCTTCTTGATGCTTTGGTTTAACTAACTGTCCATCAACTGTGGGTTTTTTGATTTCTCCGATATTCATAATATCCTCCGCTGCTCAGAGTCTTCTCCTGTATTCAGTCTATTCTACTAAAAACATAGTCATAATATCGGCAATTAGATCTTCAATTTTAGTTTTTACTAATAATTTATCCCTCTTTACTTTTTTAAATTCAATTATATAGCTCATCAAATTTTAATTTAATTAAATAGTCCTCTCTAAATTCACTGCTATACTTATAAATAATAAACTTCTAAATTAAACAAAAGACTTATTTGATGCCAAATAAAATAGCAAAAACATCTCGTAAAGCTCGTCTTAAAAAAAAATATTTACCAAAACAAGTCTGTTTGTTGCCGATTAGCGAGCGTCCATTTTTTCCTCCACAAACGCTACCTATTTTAATGAATGAAGAAGAGTGGCACGATACAATAGAATTCATCCATGAAGAGAGAAAAAATATAACAGGTTTAGTTTTAGTCAAAAACCCTCGCCCAGAAGACTCTAAACCCGAAGAGTTTCATCAAATAGGAACCTTAGTTAAAATTCACCATCCAGTTATAACATCAGGTAAAGTACAATTTATTGCAGAAGGTATTCAACGATTTCGAATTAAAAAATGGATCAGCAAACAAGCCCCGTTTTTGGTTGAAGTCGAATATCCATTAGAACCAGAATATGACATACCCGATGAAATTAAAGCCTATGCAATGGCGATTATTAATACTTTAAAAAAAATAGTCCCGCTCAACCCACTTTACAGTGAAGAATTGAAGTTTTTCCTAACTAGATTTAACCCCAATGAACCATCACAATTAACTGATTTTGCTGCAAGTGTAACAACAGCGACCAGAGAAGAATTACAAGAAGTCCTAGAAACAGTCCATCTCAAAAAACGAATGGAAAAAGTTCTGGTGCTCATTCAAAAAGAATTAGAAGTCGCTGAGTTACAGAAAAACATACAGGAAAAAGTAGAGGACTCTCTATCAGACCACCAAAGAAAATTTTTTCTAAAAGAACAATTAAAGGCTATACAAAAGGAATTAGGCATTGCCAAAGATGATAAAACAGCTGACTTAGAACATTTTGAGACTAACTTAACGGGTAAAAGCCTTGCTCCTTTAGCGCAGCGTAAATTTGAAGAAGAGATGGATAAACTATCAGTTTTGGAGTCTGGTTCTCCAGAGTATGCGGTAACACGCAATTATTTGGATGTTTTTTCCCGTTTACCTTGGGGTATATACAGTAAAGATAATATGAGCTTACCATCAGCAAAACGCGCTCTCAACCTACATCATGCGGAACTGGGTGACGTTAAAGATCGAATTATTGAGTTTTTAGCGCTTGGTGCGTTAAAAGGCGAAATGTCTGGGTCAATTATTTTATTGGTTGGTCCACCTGGTGTTGGTAAAACATCAATCGGTCATTCTATTTCAACGGCATTAAAACGTAAATTTTATCGATTTTCATTAGGCGGAATGAGAGATGAAGCTGAAATTAAAGGTCATCGTAAAACTTATATTGGCGCAATGCCCGGAAAAATTATTCAAGCGCTTTCAGAATGCGAAACAGCGAACCCCGTTATTATGTTAGATGAAATTGATAAAGTTAGTTCTAGCTATCAGGGCGATCCTTCCTCTGCATTGCTTGAAGTGTTAGATCCTGAACAAAATAATCAATTTTTAGACCATTATTTAGATGTACGTTTCGATTTATCAAAAGCACTGTTTATTTGTACTGCTAATCAATTAGATACCATTCCAAAACCTTTGTTAGATAGAATGGAGGTTATTCGGTTATCAGGTTATATTACTGAAGAAAAAATCCAAATTGCAAAAAAACATTTGTGGACAAAACAATTGGAAAAAGCTGGTGTAAAACCATCACAAATAACAGTGTCCGATGCTGCTTTAAAGACTGTTATAGATGGTTACGCGCGTGAAGCGGGTGTTAGACATCTTGATAAATTATTAGCAAAAATTATACGAAAATCAGCAATCCCCTTGTTGAAAAATAGCAAATCCAATATCAAGATCACCAACAAAAACTTACAAGATTACCTTGGTAATTCACACTTTGAAAAAGAGTCCAATTTACGCGGTATTGGTATTTCAAAAGGACTCGCATGGACATCAATGGGCGGTGTCACCCTAAACGTTGAAGCTGCAATCATTCACTCTCAATCAAGGGGGCTTAAATTGACGGGGCAATTAGGTGACGTAATGAAAGAGTCAGCACAAATTGCTTACAGTTATATAGCCGCTAATATTGGTAAATATCAAAAACCCTCATACCAGAGCACCTCTAAAAAGCAAACCCAGAATAAGAGTGAAAACAATATAGATAAAATGAATATTCATTTACACGTACCAGAAGGTGCTACGCCAAAAGATGGCCCAAGTGCTGGTATAACAATGGCTACAGCACTACTCTCTTTGATATTAAACAAAAATACCAAAACAAAGTATGCCATGACAGGCGAAATGACTCTTACTGGAACTGTTCTACCAGTAGGAGGTATTAGAGAAAAGGTAATCGCAGCTAAACGCGAAGGCATCAATCAACTAATATTGCCTAAATTAGTTGAAGCTAGATATAACGATTTGCCTCAACATGTTAAAAAAGGTCTAACCATCAATTTTGTTGAACACTTTGATCAAGTTTTTGAAATTTTATTCTAGTAGAAACAAACATATATTAATTATGATATTTGTTTGCAATGTGATTTAATTCAGAACTCATCCGATTAAATCACAATTGCCGAGTTCGCAAGAATACAATCCTCTAATGGCTATATACAACCTCACAAGAAATATTCAATTCATATATGAAAACGACTCGTTTAACAAAAATGTAACGAAATCTCGCGACTTAAGTGAGTTACCTAGTCAACAATTAATCGTTAGTGAAATTTTTGAAGACTCCAAAATCCGTCAAATAAAGCCTACACAGGTTAACGATTACTTAGGTCAAGAGGTTAATAATCTATTTTATGATGCGGTCAATAGTTTTGATGTTAATCATTTTGTAGCCATCGTTGGTTGTTTGGTTGGAGGCGGAACGCTAGTATTAAGATTACCTAATTTTTATAAAAATATAATTCGATCATCGAAACATATTGACTTTATAGGATTTAATAACTTTCAGCTACCAGCTCATAAAAACACCTCTCAACTTTTATTACGATTTATTCAAACAGTTATTTTGGTTAAAAAACCTAATTTCAATATTGAAGAGAATAACGTTAAAGGACAATGTGAACAGTTCTATATTGAGCAAAATGATTTAATTAGAAAAATAGAACGATGTTCTTTAGGTCACGCTAAAAGACCATTGGTTATTACAGCCGATAGAGGGCGAGGTAAATCGACGGCGTTGGCAAAAGCAAGTGCATCACTTTGTTATCTTCATAATAAAAACATTATTATTACGGCTCCAAGGAGAGGAAATTTAAATATTTTCTTTAGTGCGTTTAAGCAAGAATTAGAAAAATTAAAGAATCGTTATGTGATAAATGAAGCTATAGATACTACTATTGCAGCAAAAGAACGTTTGAAATTTATTGCGATCGACCAACTAACTCAAACATGCTTTAACAATGAATTACTTATTATTGACGAGGCAGGTTCATTCCCAGTACAAATTTTAGCCAATGTCATTAAAAAATTTAACCGCGTAGTTTTTGCAAGTACTATTTCTGGTTACGAGGGTAACGGGAGAGGGTTTGAAATCAAATTCTTTCCTATTTTGCAATCTTATTTCCCACAATATCGAACCAAAAAGCTAACGATTCCATTTCGTTGGCGAATAGATGACATTTTAGAGGGGTGTTGTAACAAAGCATTTTTAATGGGGCAATCCAACATCAAGCTAACGGCTAGTAAACCACTAACAACCGAGTCATTTACGACAGTTAGTTCAACTACCTCAGTTATTGAATATGAAATTGTAAGCAAGAAAGAACTACTTAATAATGAAAAACTCCTATCGGCTATTTTTACACTTTTAACCGAAGCCCATTACCAAACAAGGCCAAGTGATTTAGAAAGGATATTAGTCGACCCAATGTTGAAAGTTTATGTTGGTAAGAATAGTGAAGAACAAATAATCTGTGTCAGTTTAGTGATAGAAGAAGGAAAAATAAATAAGTCAGATGCTCTCAAAATTTCAGAAGGTAAGTTACGACTCAAGGGTCATTTACTACCACAATCTTTAATTTCAACTAAAGGCATCATCGAATCAGGTCAATTATTATATTGGAGAATAATGAGAATTGCTGTTGCCCATAATAAACAAAACAGCTCGATTGGAAGTGGCATGGTTCAGTATATAAGAAAACAAACAAACGAGCATAATGTTGATATATTGGGCACTAGTTTTGCGTTGAACTCTCCCCTTTTTAACTTCTGGAATTTATTAGAATTCAATTGTTGCAGAATTGCACTAAGGACAGACTCTTCTACTGGTTTAATCCCGGCTGATTTTTTATTACCTATTTCAAATAAAGGTAAGTCATGTAGTCATTTTGCTATCAATCAATTTAATCAGTCTTTTATTTACTCTTCTTCAGCCTCTTACAAGAATTTAGATTCTAAATTGTTATCAAGCATTATGAGTAGACAGGTAGCACAGCAGCTAGAGGATATTGATACCATTAATATCCAAGCCATTAAAGATGAAATTGCAAACTACATTAGTCAAGCAAGAAGTTATGAGATGGTCGAGTGGCAAATATTTATTCTAGTTCATTATTATCTTACTAGATTTAGCAAAGATGCCAAAAATAAAATAGATAACTGTAGTTTTGTTTTTGCAAAGGTATTTCAAAAACACTCGTGGGCTGAACTAGTTGAAAAGTTTGAACTTGATGGAAAAAAAGAAGCGCAGTCTCAACTGAAGAAATATATTCATCAGATCT
>JBLIBL010000023.1:0-45398 GCA_047633355.1 Polaribacter sp. | reverse complement strand
TTCATTGTGACCTGTTACATAAAACTCACCAGGTAATATCTTAGCCGTTGGCATGTCAGTATGTTTGTCCCAATACCGGTTGATGTGATTAAACTCTTGCCAACAAGATGGTAAGTTATCGCGGTTATAACCTAGATCCATTAGTCTATTTTTCCTTGACTAACATTCCTTTGACCGAGCTTCCTAAAAATCGTTTTTCCTTTAGATTGAAACAAATTTCGATTATCTCCCAGACTTTCCGAATGTCCTAAAATCAAACAACCTCCAGGTCCGAGCAAGTCATAATAACGTTTGATTAATTTTTTTTGAGTTTCTTTATCAAAATAGATCAATACATTTCTACAAATAATCAACTGAAATGGCCCTTTAATAGGCCACTCTTGCATAAGATTAAGTTGTTTGAAGGAGATATACTTTTTGAGCTTTGCGTCGACTTTTTTTTGGCTAACGGTACAATCTTTAGTATGGCTAAACCATTTCAAGTATTCATCGGCAACGGGTACTAGTTTGTCTACTGAGTAGATCCCATCCTTGCCTGATTGTATGACATTGGAATCTAAATCTGTGGCTAATATTTTAAAATCAATATTAGACGGTCGATCTTTTAAATGTTCCCAAATCATTGCTAAAGTATATGGCTCCTCCCCAGTGGAACAACCTGCGGACCAGAAGCGAATTTTTTTGTTTGGTTTTTCAAATACCTCTGGAAATAGCACATCATTTAAATAGTCAAAATGATGCTCTTCTCTAAAGAAGTGAGTTAAATTTGTCGTTAATGCGTTAACGAAAACTGTTTGCTCATCTTTATTTTTAGCAACAAAATCTAAATAATCACAAAAGCGATTTAAACCATTAGCTCTCAGCCGACGACCTAATCTAGAATAGACCATATCTTCTTTTCTGGCAGATAAGCTAATACCAGAAACCTTATATATAATTCTAACTACTCTTTTAAAATCTTCTTTCTTGTATAAAAACTCTCTATTTTTCTCTACAGCGTCTACAACTAGCATGAAAAATCCCTCAACCCAAAAACTACCCTATTCGTTGGGTTAAAAGCCAACAAAAAAAGTTAAATTAAAAACAACAATTAATTTAAGCAAAAAAAAACTTGAAACCTTCACACTGATGATTGCTAATCAATTCAAGCAACTGTTGGGTTGTAACCGAACCTAAGGGTTAAGAAGCCGCTCTATCTAAAACTCTTCCCATTCATCGTCAGTTTCAACTTTTTTGCTAATGATTTTTTTTTTAGCAGGACTTACTATTTTTTCATTTTTAACGCCACTTTCATTACCTGTTTTAAAGAAGCTCATAAGTTCTAGCATATTCCCTGCTTGTTCAGTCAATGCTTCTGAGGCAGCCGCGGCTTCTTCCACTAATGCAGAGTTTTGTTGTGTCATTGCATCCATTTGGGTAACCGCTTCGTTCACTTCTTGAATACCATTAGATTGTTGCTGACTAGCGTTCGCTATCTCACCAACTAATTCAGTAACATTTTTGACTGATTCAACAATATCACTTAGTTTTTGACCAGAGTCGTTAACTAATTCTGTGCCTTGATTGACCTTATCTACGCTATTGCTGATTAATTTCTTAATGTCTTTTGCTGCACTAGCACTCCGTTGTGCTAAGTTTCTAACTTCTGCAGCTACAACCGCAAATCCTCGACCTTGGTCCCCTGCCCGAGCCGCTTCAACTGCAGCATTTAATGCCAATAAATTAGTTTGGAATGCTATTTCATCAATCACTCCTATGATGTCAGAAATTTCCCGTGAAGCGTTATTAATTTCTTTCATTGCGATAATAGCATCAGCCACAACTTTTCCGCCAGACTCCGCTAGAGTCATGGTGTTTTCACTTAATGAGTTTGCTTTATTGGCGGAATTTGAGTTCTCTTTAACGGTAGAGGTTAACTCCTCCATACTTGATGCAGTTTCTTCTAGACTAGAAGCTTGCTCTTCAGTCCGCTGACTTAAATCAGTATTACCTTGTGAAATTTCCCGTGAAGAAGTCGACACATGGCTTGATGCCTCCATGATTTCGCCCACCATATTTCTTAAATTCTCTATAGTCGAATTAATCGCTGTTTGTAAACCCTTAAATTCACCATCAAAATTACCGTCCATTGTGACTTGAAGATTTCCTTGCGCCATTTCTGTTAGAACACCTTGTGCCGTTTGGAATAAAATAGTTCGCTCTGTCACATCGGTTGCAAATTTTACCACTTTAAATGGATTGCCATTTAAATCCATTATCGGATTATACGAAGCCTGTATCCAAACCTCTTTACCGCCTTTACCGATGCGTTTATATTCCGCCGCTTCAAATACACCGTTATTGAGCTTTTCCCAAAACTGTTTATACTCAACACTTTTTGCATACTCGGGCTCTGCAAACATGCTGTGATGTTTGCCTTTAATTTCATCGAGCGTGTATCCTAGCGTATTACAGAAATTGTCATTGGCGGTAATGATGGTGCCATCCATGTTAAATTCAATCACCGCTTGTGCTTTACTAATGGCCTCAATTTGACCCGAATAATCCGCTGACTCTAATTTTTGAGCCGTTACTTCAGTCGCGTATTTGACTACCTTAAATGGATTGCCATTGAGGTCAAAAATTGGATTGTACGAAGCTTGTATCCAAACCTCTTTACCGCCTTTACCGATGCGTTTATATTCCGCCGATTCATATTCACCGTTATTAAGCTTTTCCCAAAACTGTTTATACTCAGCACTTATTGCATAAGCAGGCTCTGCAAACATGCTGTGATGTTTGCCTTTAATTTCATCGAGCGTGTATCCTAGCGTATTACAGAAATTGTCATTGGCGGTAATGATGGTGCCATCCATGTTAAATTCAATCACCGCTTGTGATTTGCCTATCGCTTCCAGTTGACCCGAATAATCCGCTGACTCTAATTTTTGTGCCGTTACTTCAGTCGCGTATTTGACAACCTTGTATGGATTGCCCTTTTTATCGAATAAAGGATTATAAGAAGCTTGGATCCAAACTTCCTTACCGTCTTTACCTATCCGTTTATATTGCGCTGATTGAAAAACGCCATTATTCAATGTTTTCCAGAAATCTTTATACTCCTTACTTTTAGCATAGTCATTTTCTACAAACATTTGATGATGTTTGCCCTGAATTTCATCTAACTTATAACCCAGCGTGTTACAAAAATTGTCATTGGCAGTAATGATGGTACCGTCCAACTCAAATTCTATGACCGCTTGAGATTTACTAATAGCTTCAACCTTAGCTAGAAGTTCTAAATTTAACTGCTCACTATTATCGTTTTTTTTGCTAGATTTTTTCATGATCACACCTATATTCTCTGTTAAATTCAATTTTAAAGTTTTGTCATTCTATTTAGTTAACATTTCCAAATTAATCAGTTTTCCAACATCCAATATAATGATCATTGAATCTTCAATTTTGGTAATGCCCTTTATGTATTTGGTATCAATATTACTGCCAAGACTTGGCGCTTTTTTCAAATCATCTGTGTCTACATCGTAAACATCTGCAACCGCATCAACTACAATTCCAATGATGCACACTTGACCGCTATCTGCCATTTTTGTTTTTAAAATAATAACTACGGTTGTTTCTGTATAGGTTGCTTCTTCGTAACCAAAGCGCACTCTTAAATCTATGATAGGAACGATGGTCCCGCGCCAATCAATCACACCACGAATATAATCTGGAGTATTTGGCATGGGCCTTGGTTCAACCCAAATATGAATTTCTTGAACGGATAAAATATCAACACCGTACTCATCTTTACCCATCATAAAGGTTAAAAACTGTTGTTCAAAATTTTCAGTAGTAACCTTCTTTTTTTCTTGCTTTTCAACTGTTTCAACCATTATATGCTCCAGTATATGGATGCTTTATTAGATTCAAACTCAATAGGTTATTTAGCTCCAGAAGCGTAACTGCATGATCATCAACAGTCATAACACCTGCAGTAAACCGAGAGTCAATTCCGCTTCCATAATCAGGTATTTCTGAAATATTAGACTCTTGAAAGTTAAAAACGTCTGACACGCCGTCAACAACACAACCCATTAACCTTTCCTTGTCACCATTCGCAACTTTTAAAATGACGACAACTGTAGTATCTGAATAACTAATTTTCTTAAAACTAAATCGGGTTCTTAAGTCCATAACGGGTACAATGGTTCCACGTAAATTTAAAACGCCTTTAATATAGACGGGAGCATTAGGCAAAAATGTGGGATTATCCCATCCTCGGATCTCTTGAACACTTAAAATATTGACAGCAAACTCTTCTCCGCCAACATCAAAACTTAAAAACTGGCTACCTTTATCTTCTTCACTCACTTGCATATTAATAGCAGAAATATCTTCGCTTTGTTCTTGGAGAATATCTTGTAAACCCGCACTCATGATATTTATTCCTTTTATGGTTACTAATTGCTAATGACTATTTGTGATTCTATGCTACTTTATCTCGAGCAATGGCCGCTCGCTCAGATGAGCGCCTCGACAAGCCAACAATATCTAAGATTAAAGAGACTCGACCATCTCCTAGAATTGTCGCTCCAGAAACGCCTTGTATACATTTATAGTGACTTTCTAAACTTTTTATAACCACTTGTTGTTGACCTAGCAGTTCATCAATCTTAATCGCAATCTTTCTATTTTCACCTTCAACAATTGCAATCAATCCATCATTAGTTGTTTGCTTTTCAGTTTTGATAGCAAATTCTTCTCGTAAATCCACAATGGGAATATATTCATTACCATTTTTATAAACTGACATATTACCAGCAATTTTAGTGATTTTAATTCCACTTAAAGGAATTGATTCAACAATAGATGCAAGTGGAATAACATAAACCTCATCTGCCGAACGTATCAATTGCCCATCCAGTATTGCCAAGGTCAATGGTAGTCTTATTGTAAACTTTGTTCCTTTACCAACGACTGATGAAATCTCAACACTGCCGCCCAAATTATTAATATTACGTTTTACTACGTCTAAACCAACACCTCGCCCAGAAACATCACTAACAACTTCCGCCGTTGAAAACCCTGGCTCCATAATTAAGCCTATAATTTGTGCCTCCGGGATTTCTATGCCATCTTCTATAAGCCCTTTTTCAACGGCTTTTTTGTAAATTATTTCTGGATTAATACCACCACCGTTATCTTCAATTTCAATGATAATATTACCGCCTTGATGAAAGGCATTTAAAGTGACTTTACCTTCATCCTGTTTTCCGTCATCGGCTCTTTTTTGATTTGATTCAATTCCATGGTCAAGTGCATTTCTGACTAAATGAGTTAATGGATCGCCAATCTTTTCCATCACGGTTTTATCTAATTCTGTATCTTCACCCTTTATATCCAGCTCAATATTTTTACCTAATTGCGCAGATAAATCTCTGACCATTCTAGGCATTCGATTAAATACAAATCCAATCGGAAGCATACGAATTCGCATAACACTTTCTTGTAACTCTCGAGTATTTGATTCTAATTCTCTTAACCCTGAAACTAATTGCTCTAATTTACTAACATCAAAATTCTCGCCTAACTCACCCAGCATTGATTGAGTGATAACCAATTCACCAACCAGGTCAATCAAAGTATCAACCTTATCTATACCGACTCTTATTGAAGCGGCGGAAGATGATTTTTTTGAGCTTTTAAGGGGGTCTTTTTCTTTTTTAATTGGTACCAATTTTTTTGTTTCTGAAATGGGAGTGACATTCTCTAAAGTTGAGGTTAATTCAGGCTCAGGCTCTGCATCTCGTTTTGATTCTTTATCGCTGGACTTATTATCACTATCTTCCTCAGTGCTCTTATCTGATAATTTTACGACTTCGAGTAAACAGTCATCATCTACCCACTCAAAGACTTCTCTAATATCCGATTCCTTATCTTTTGTTTCTAACTGTAATTCCCAAGATATGAAGCATAGTTCTGGGTCAAGATCTTCAAAGTTTGGAACCTTAGATAAATCAGCTTTAACACTTAAACCGCCTAAGCCTTCTAACTCTTTAAACATTCGAACGGGCTCATTTCCTGTTTGCAAAATATAATTTTCAGGTACAAACTTTATAGTGAAGCCAAGCGTCTCACGATCACACTGTTTATTAGTTACGGAAGCTTTACTCCCTTCTACCTCAAGCGAGTTCTCTTTGTTACTGTTAGAGCTGTCGTTAGTGTTATCGCTTGATTCGTTTGAAAGTAACTGATTAAAGTAATCAACTAACTCAACGTAATCATTGTTCACATCATCACCATCTTGTAATTTATTTAACATCCCTCTAAGGCAATCAACAGACTTTAAAAGTAAATCAATAATCTCTCTGCTAATATCTCGTTTACCATCTCGCATTTCATCCAGTAAAGTTTCCATCACATGCGTAAACTCGGCTACTTGTGAAAAATTAAAGGTAGCACTTCCCCCTTTAATTGAGTGTGCGGCTCTAAAAATAGTATTTACATTCTCAAGATCGGTGTCATCTTCTAAGTTAAGAAGCTCTTGCTCCATAACATCAAGACCTTCGAAACTCTCTTCAAAGAAAACGGCATGAAATTGGCTGAGATCGATTTCCATTGATTGAACCTTTAAATATTAATTAAAACAGTTTAAAAATAACCATCAAACAGGTGCTGAAAACAGTATGTAAAAAAGTTACCCAACCACTTTTTTAACTGTCGCAAGTAATTGCTCAGGGTTAAATGGTTTTACTATCCAACCTGTTGCACCAGCAGCTCTACCTGCCTGTTTTTTGTCCCCAGATGATTCGGTTGTTAACATTAGGATGGGGGTAAACTTAAAATTTGGCAATTTGCGTAACTCGCTACAAAGTGTAATACCATCCATATTTGGCATGTTTACATCCGTTACAACCACATCAAATTTAGAGTTTTTTGCAAGTGCTAGAGCTTTAACGCCATCCTCTGCATCTACAACATCAAATCCTGCGGTCTTTAATGTAAATGTTACCATCTGACGCATAGATGAAGAATCATCAACTGCAAGTATTCTAGTCATTAATTTTCTCCAATAAATATAATGCTTAAAATCATCTTATTTCGAATCTGCTAATGAGTGTTAAACATTTGATTTTTATGTGTTCGTCGTTTTTATTAAACGAGTTCCAAATCTCTACTCATACCAAGTTTTTCTGCGATATCTAACAAATTTGCACTGGGTTTTTGCCAAGTCACAGCGAGATCTTTCTTTTTTGCACATTGTAAAAATGAATAGATTAGCTGTACACCCGCAGTATCTGAACGTTCAACTTTGTCTGCAATTAAAACAATATGAGGTTTCTTTTTAAGCGCAGACATCAACCTTGGTTTTAGTGTACTAGCGTTTACAATATCTAAGGCACTACCTAGGTTGAGTGTTGTTTTATTCGCCATTATTTAACTCCACGTCGATTTTTGTATTTGATCTAAATCTTTATCTTAGATAACTATTCTTATTAAATAGAACTATTAATTAAATCGCTTAAATAAACTTGGTAAATAAGGTATAGCAGATAAATCATTGGTTAGAGAGATTATTGGTAATATTTGTTCAACCAGCATTAATGCAATAGGTTAAATTCAAAATATACTTAAATGTTTAAACGGCAATTTTTGAATTTCGTACGAAAGCTTGAGTCGTTAACTCATCTAATTGGTTTGCTTCCTTGCGTTCACTTTTTAACTTTTCTTTTGATTGGAGGTTACTCATTACTTTACCAATAGCTTGTGCGCGGCTACTCTTATTTTGCCAAGCTCCTTGTTTTTGCCCAACAGTATCTTCGCTTATTTCAACCGATGTTTTTTGTTGATTAATTGCCAGATTAAGCTTGTTAAGGAAGAGGTGATATTGTCGTAGTTTCGCCCCGGAAACACCGATTTGTGATTTTTCTTTAATTTTGGCAAGGTATTCATCACGATAGCCAATCAATTGGCTGAGTTTGCTAATTTGATCTTGTTTATATTTGATTGAGTCACTGAGATCTGAGGCGGCATTTTTTTCAGTTTTGTCAGCCATACTTTTTATTGGCTGAAGTCTTTTGGATGCAGTCATTGGAAATCCCTAATCTTTGAAAAAAAATTGATCCGTTGAAAAATTTAACCAGTAATACGACTTAATCTGTGCCTGTTTTTATCTAACTATAAATATATAAGGTTAGTACAAATTTAGGACGTTTGCGTCATCATTTCTTCTAATTTATTAATACTTTCTTGCATATCGACAGACTCACTAATACCTTGACTTAAAAACTGCTTGATATAAGGCATAAACTCGATGGCTTCATCTAAAAATGGATCGCTACCTTTTTGATAAGCGCCAACCGTAATGAGATCTTTATTTTGTTGAAATAAGGAATAAATATTCTTTAATTGGTGAATCGCACTCTGATGAGAAACCGTAGTGATTTGCGTCATTACGCGACTTACAGAAGCTTCAATATCAATCGCGGGGTAGTGACCAGAGTCTGCTAAATCACGACTTAAAACCAAATGGCCATCCAAAATAGCTCTGGCGGCATCAACTATGGGATCTTGCTGGTCATCACCTTCGGCTAATACTGTATAAAAAGCAGTAATAGAACCGCCTCCGGTATCACCATTTCCTGCTCTTTCAACTAGTTGTGGCAATAACGCAAAAACTGAAGGTGGGTAGCCTTTTGTGGCTGGAGGCTCACCAATCGCTAAAGCAACTTCTCTCTGAGCTTGGCAAAATCGCGTTAAAGAATCCATCAGTAGAAGAACATTTTTTCCTTGATCTCTAAAATATTCCGCAACGGTGGTTGCAGACATCGCACCTTGAATTCTCATCAATGGTGAATTATCAGCGGGTACGGCAACAACTACTGCTCTTTTTAATCCTGCTTCACCTAATATTTGTTCAATAAACTCTTTAACTTCTCGCCCTCTTTCACCAATTAAACCAACAACAATGATATCGGCCTCTGTATATTTGGTCATCATGCCTAAAAGAACACTTTTACCAACACCACTCCCCGCCATTAAACCCATTCTTTGACCTCTACCAACAGTAAGAACCGAATTTATTGCTCTAACACCCACATCTAAAGGTTCACAAACGGGTTTTCTATTAAGCGGATTTATCGGCTCTGATATTAGCGGTCTTTTTTGTGAGCAAGCTAATTCACCTTTACCATCAAGAGGACGACCTTCTCCATCTAAAACACGACCTAAAAGTTCGTCACCAACCGGAAACTCAGCTGATCGATTACAAGGAATAACCCTTGCTCCAGGTCCCAGCCCTCGAATTCGACTAATAGGCATTAAGAATATTCGTTCATCTGAAAACCCGACAACCTCAGCTTCTTCAAATCCACCTAAGCTGGATTCAACTAGACACCTTTCACCAATGTTAACTCGACAGCCAACGGCTTCAAGAGTCATTCCTACCATTCTAGTTAGTCGACCTTCTACTTGGATTGAGTTGGCCTTTTTTAATGGTTGTTTAAATTGAGCAATAAATTTTGCAAAATCATCATCAGTCTTCAAATTAGTGTTATCCGTTTTATTAATTAAATTTAATATTTAGTTTTATCATTTTTGGAGAGGTATTATCTAGAGCCTAAGATCAGTCTACTGATTAGGATCTGGTTCACGCACTTCAGCATTACGTTGTTCATCAATCATTTTGCTAAAAAGTACCGCTATTTGTTGGTCGATGGATGCGTCAATTTTTGAATTACTGGTTTTTATAATACAACCGCCTGGCTGCATAGAAGGCTCTTCTAATAGTGACCAACTTTTTTCTGTAGATTGTTGGTCGACACTTTCATTTGTAAGGTTTGAATCTCCTCCTAAGGAAAGAGCATCACGTATGATACTCGCATCATCAGGATGCAATAAAATACGAATTTCTTTTGATGCGATTGGTAGTAACTGTAGTGACTCTCGAATAATTGCAATGAGTTGTGTCGGATTTTGCTTTAACTCTCGCCTTAATACCTGTTTTGCAATCGCAAACGAAAGCTCAAGCAATTCTTTTTGTGAATTTTCTCCGCACTGTTTTAGAGGTGACTCTAATTCTTTAATAATATTGCTGAGTAAGTTATTTTTTTTCTCAACTTCGGTAATACCGGACTTTAAACCTTCGGCTCTGCCCTTTTCAAAACCTTCTGTATAGGCTTGATCCTTGATTTCTTGCAACGCTTCAGCAGTGATCAACTCTTCTGGTTTTTCATCTTCAATTAGTTCAATATCGTCTTCTTGCTCATTTTCTTGTCGAAAAACTCTAGAGCCGGAAATATCTATTGCTGGCGCTCTCCAAGATTGATAATTATCGACATTACGAAGTAACTTTATTGGAGCTTCTGATTTTGATTTTTGAACCATTTATCCCTCACTATAAACCATTCGACTACTCTCAGGCACGATCTGGTATAACGCTAAATTTCTATTTTTAAGTTTTAAGTTTTAAGTTTTCTAGTTTCCAGTCGCCAAACTTACAGAACATTCCTTTTGCAGAGCGAAGTCGAAGCACTAAACCATTTCGTCACCACCACCACCTAACGCTATTTCGCCAGAGTCACCTAAGCGCCGTGCTATGTTTAAAATTTCTTTTTGAGCAGCTTCTACCTCACTTAACTTACAAGGGCCCATTGCTTCCAAATCATCACGCATTAATTCTGCCGCACGTTTTGACATATTTTTAAATATTTTCTCTTTAATTGATTCTTCACAGGCTTTTAATGCAACGATTAAAGTATCTGTAGAAATTTCTCGTAATAATGTTTGAATTCCGCGATCATCAACCGATTCAAGGTTATCAAATACGAACATTAAATCTTGAATACTTTGAGCTAAATCTTCATCAGTCTCTTTAATTGAATCCATAATCATGGTTTCATTAGTGCCATCCATAAAATTCATAATGTCAGCGACTTGTTTGACTCCGCCAATTTTTTTGGACTGTGAAGAACCTCCTCCTGAAAATTGACGTTCCATAATGTCATTTAATTCTTGCAATGCATCCGGTTGGACTGCTTCTAACGCCGCTATTCTCATGGTTAAATCGACTCTTACTTTATCGGGCATTAATTTCAATACTTCCGCTGCTTGATCCGGTTCTAGATAAGACAAAATAATTGATTGTATTTGTGGATGTTCAAACCGAACCACATCAGCGACTGATCGTGCATCCATCCATTTTAGGGTATCTAAACCTTTGGTGTTTGCACCTGCGAGTATTCTATCGATAATACCGCTTGCCTTATCATCGCCCAGTGCGCTCTTAAGTGTGTTTCTTATGTAATCTTCTGTACCAATTCCAATGCCTGTTTGTTGTTCCACTTTTTCTAAAAATTCGCTGACAACAGATTCAACGGTTCCTTTACCAATATTTTTTAAACTAGCCATACTCATACCTAACAATTGGACTTCTTTGGGTCCCATATGTTTAAGTACTTGAGCTGCAGTATCTTCGCCAAGTGAAAGTAAAAGAACCGCTGCTTTGTCTACTCCAGCTAATTTCTCTTCTTTATTCGATTCAGTTTCGTTCTCAGGCATCTTCTTCTAACCATCCTTTAACTAATTGAGCTACCAGCGTAGGATTATTTTCTACAACACTTTTAGCTTGTTCAAGTTTTTTCACCTCACCAACTGTTGGTGGTGGTAACTCCAAATTATCATGTCCAGCAAGTGTCACTTGATCGTCAGAAACACCTCCTGATAAATCGCCTCCAAGTTCACCGCCAAGACTGTTATAATTGGCTTCATTATCATTTGTTGAAGTGGCTGGATTAATTGGTACTGGTATTTTGGATAATTTGTTAAACGTTGGTTTCAAGACCATAAAAATCAATAAAATTCCAAGAATAAGACCCACTACTGGTTTCAATAATGTTTGAAACAATACTTGTTCGTAAAAAGGAAGCGGTACTGGATCGGGCAGAATCTCACCAGAAACAAAAGGAAAAGATTCAACGCTAACCACATCACCACGTTGCACGTTAAAACCGATACTAGCTTGAATTAGTCGTCTGATTCGGTCTAGCTCTTCATTACTTCTTGCCGCCGTCGCATTAGAATTAGCGTCAGCCGCAGCATCCTGAGCGACTTTCACTTGAACATAATCCAAACCAATAGAAACACTGATTCTGTTAATTATTCCAACCTGAGGAAGTATATGACTAATGGTTGTATCCAAATCATAATTTCGTTCTGCTTCCAACCTTTGGTTTTTATTTGAGACATTTTGATCACCTGTAGCTTCAGCATTTGTTTCAGGTATAGTTGAAGCACCTGGAGGTTGGTTTGACAATGCACCCGGTACGCCTTGAGCCACGCCTGCATTTCTCGTATCTTCAATTGTTCTTTCACTTCTTACCGCTGGAAGATCGGGGTTAAAGGTTTGCATCGTTTGTTCTTTTCTTGTGAAATCCATATCAACATTGACTTGAACGGTATAGGCATCAATTCCTACAATTGGTGTTAATAGTTGTTCTACACGATCCTTAATTTCTGCCTGTCTTTCTCTAATCATATTAAGTTCACGTGAGCCATCTTGTTCTTTACTTGACATACTACCGGAATGATAAAGCCGGCCATATTGGTCAGTTATAGTCACTTGGTTTCTTTCTAGATTTGGAATACTTCCCGCAATTAAGTCCACCATAGAACCACTTGTTTCGTCCGATATAGCACCACGGGAATATAAGTTTAATAAAACTGAAGCACTTGGTTTTCTTCTGTTTTTGATGAATGAAGATTCTTTAGGAATTGCTAAATGTACTTTGACGGCTCGCACCCCACTAAACTGTTCTAATGTGTTTTTTAATTCCATTTCTTGGCTACGTAAAAGACGTGCTTTTTCCATGCGTTGGGAAACACCAAAACCGGCTTCTTTATCCAAATAAGAACTGCTCGATTGCTCTTGAATTGAAACACCTTGAGAGCCCAATTCAATTTGAATCATTTTGTACTGTGACTGAGGCACTAATATCTTGCCGTCAGTCCCTACTTTATACGGGATCTGCTTTTGTTCTAGATAGTTTATAACATCCATTGATGCTTCTGCTTGTAAATTTGGAAGCGGACGCATAGGCGGATCATTTGACCAAAGCGCTATAAAAACACCTAAAGCAATACTCGCAGCAATCGCAATTAATATTCCGACTTGTTTTAATGGTTCAAGATGACTCATACCAGGCAAAATACCTGGCGAATGAGACTCTATGGAAACAAGATCTGTTGATGCTTCTGCCACTATTTATGACTCCAAATAATTTTTATATTTTTCACTAAATCGGCATATTCATAATGTCTTGATATGCTGATACGACTTTATTTCTAACTTGCAAGGTTGCTTGAAAAGCAATTCCTGATTTTTGCGATGATATCATCGCCTTAACTAAACTCACTCCGCCATCCCCAGTTTCAACTTGACCAGCTAAACGACTCGATTCCATTTGTTGAGTGTTTACTGTATTAATTGCTTTCGTTAGTAAATTTCCGAAACCTCCACTCGTACTATTAACATTTTGTATTCCAGTTTGTGAAGATATAGATCCACCGGACTTTGCAACTTTATTCAATGATTGCATTTGCTGTAATAATTGATGGTGATTAAGACCGGTTTTCATTATTCATTCCTCAGAAAAAATTTCAAACTAATAACTTACTGGCGTTTACTCAATTGAGTTTAATTTTTTAAACAATAACTTTATTTAAGCGTAAGATTTTTTATTAGGTATTTCATAACCTGAATCACGCATCTTCGCTAATTTATATCTCAACGTTCGTGCGCTAATCCCTAATTTTTCTGCTACGTCTTTCTTTTTTCCCGAACATTGTTCTAATGACTCAATAATTAGTTGATATTCATGTTGCCTCATGTCGTTTCCTAACTGGTGCTCCTCATTCTGGTCAAGTTGAAAAACCTCAGATGAATTGTTAGACAATTCATTTTGGTTGAAAATGTTGCCATCAAAGTTTTCGAAAACAATATCTGAATCTGTTATGAGTTTGTCATTTGTAAGAACCGCGATACGCTGCATTAGGTTATCTAATTCACGTACATTTCCAGGCCAAGCATACTGAGTCAATTTATTGACTGCAGAGCTTGAGAATGTAACGCCTTCTTTTTTTGAATCATTTATAGACGATCCACATGAGGTGACATACTGGTTAAGAAGACGTGTTGCCAATGGAATGATGTCTAAAACTCTTTCTCTTAACGCTAAACAGTGGATTGGAAATACATTTAAACGATAGTAAAGATCTTCTCTAAAACGTTTCTCTTGTACTTCTTTAATTAAATCTCGATTTGTCGTTGCTATAACTCTTACATCTAATTTAATTAATTTTTTACCGCCGAGTCTTTCGACTTCTTTTTCTTGTAGTACTCTTAGTATTTTCGCCTGTAACATAATTGGCATTTCGGAAATTTCATCAAGTAATAAAGTGCCACCTTGTGCCTGTTCAAACTTACCTGCGCATGCTTGATGAGCGCCCGTAAATGCACCTTTCTCATAGCCAAAAAGTGTTGCTTCTAGCATATTTTCTGGTATGGCCGCGCAATTGATGGCAACAAATCTGGATTCACATCTATTCGATTGTTCATGTATAAACTGGCTCATAACTTCTTTTCCAGAACCACTCTCGCCCGCTAAAAGAACACTTGAACTAGTTTGGGCAATTTTTTTTGCGTATTCGAATAATTTTTTACTTGCAGCGTCTTCAATAATCACTTTTCCTATGACTTTTTTAGGTAGATATTTTTCGATCAACTGTATCAATTTTTTTGGTTCAAATGGTTTTTCTAAATAATCGCATGCACCTAACTTCATTACTTCAATCGCATCTTTTATTTCTGCATAAGCGGTCATTAAAACGACAGGCAAATTTCTATCATTTTTTCTAATATATTTTAGTAAATCAACGCCTGACATTGAGTTCATTTGAACATCGGTCACTACTAAATCTGGTCGTGATTTGTTTAAAGAAACTATTGCAGACTCTGCGTCTTCAACGGCATTCACTTCAAACCCAGCCACTTCTAGACTAGCAACCAGCGCACTTCTTAATGCAAAATCATCCTCTACCACTAATAATCGACTAGTCATTTACCGCAACCTCGCCTGTTAGTTCTTTTGAAAATACATTCACTGAAAGTTCTTTCTTAAATATTGGTAGTTTTATCGTGAATTTACTTCCGTTTCCTACTGATGACTGCAGATCTATATTCCCGCCATGTTCAATAACGACGCCATTAACAATGGCTAGACCGAGTCCGTTACCATTATTTTTGGTTGTATAAAAGGGTTCAAATATTTTTTGTTTCTGTGATTCAACCATCCCTATACCTTTATCAGAAACTTCAATGACCAAGTTAACCAGGTTATCGTTGTTGTTAGTATTGTAGGGATTATTAGGGCTACTTATACTAGATTTTATATTCACTGTTTGGTCTTGGTTACTTGCCGCTAAAGCATTTTCGATTAGGTTAGAAATAGCACCAATTAAATCATCACTACTACCTAACAAATAATATTCTATTAAAGGTTCGCTTTTCTTAACCTTTTCATTAAAAATACTTGTAGGCACTAAAACGTCTGTCACATCATGCCAATTTATTCTGTCATTAATAGCGTTACTATTTTTCAGTTCACTCATTAATTGCTTAATACTAATCTTCTGTTTTTGTTTACGACCGCCTCTTACAAACTGCAACATGTCATGGATTTGTCTATCCATAAATTTTAATCTTTCCATTAGATTTTCAGAAAAAACTTTAACCTGGCTTTTCTCCAAATCAGACTCACTAATATGAGAGCCATAAATCATAGCGGCGGATAGAGGTGTTCTAATTTGATGCGCTAACGATGCAATCATTTTTCCCATACTAGAAAGATTATTTTGCTGGCTTAGTTTATCTTGTAATAATCGTGTTTGAGTCAAATTAGTTAAAACGATCATTTGTCCAGGTTCAGGTGACAGGCTGGTTGTTTCTATGTGAATTTTTCTACCATCTTTTAATGAAATTTGATGACCATCATCTGCTTGAGGCGCAAACGCTCTCTCAATCACTTTAACCCATGTTTCTCCGAGTAAAGGACGTGCAAGTATTTCAATAGCAACTCGATTACAATCACAAACAAACCCTTTATGATCGATTAAAACGACACCGGAAGGTAAAATGTCTAGTAAGTTATTTAAGCGGTTATTGATTTTGTCATTTTCAGACTGAAGTTTTATTTTTTCATTTTTTTCTATAATGTGTCGAGTTTCTGCGTCATTTAACTGGCCACTTAATTCTTCAACTTTGACTTCAATATTTTGAAAGGAATCTACAAAACTTTGTGACAATTGACTCAAGTCAGACATGACATTTTTTGCCTGCTTTTGACTATCTGTTAGTTGAGATAATATGGATATAGGATCAGAAGAGTTAATCCTATTATTTTCAATTTTTTTTAATAGCGCCATACTTTTTACTCTTTATAATTTTCGCTTTATGCAAACGTTACAAAGACTACAGCAATTACTATGCCTATTTTATTTTTCTTTATCAATCAATATGTTACATACCTTCTGTGGCAAGAAAAAAGCCAGCGTCAATTAACTGGCTTTTTGTAAATCGTATTTACGCATTTTTTCTACTAAAGTTGTCCGTCGCATTCCTAGCCTTTTAGCGGCTCTTGCCACAATCCAATCTTCTTCTGATAATGCTTGTTCTATATATGATATTTCAAACTTCTTTACAAACTCTTTTAAATTAACGCCATTTTCTGGCAGCGTATTAGTTAGCGCATTAACATCTATTGGTGTTATTTTTGAATCTAATTCTTCACGCCTCTCCGCCAATTGCGGTTTAGCATAAACAGTTAGTCCTTCTTCATTTTGGTATTCGCTTGGTAAATCTTTTATATCAACAACACCATAAGGATATAAAATACATAATCGCTCCATTAAATTTGCAAGCTCCCTTACATTACCAGGCCAACTACATTTCATTAAAGATTGAATCGAGTTAGGGCTTAGTCTAACCGATCCTCTTTTATCATTTTCGAGTCTTGCTATCAGTTCATTGACTAATAGAGGCATGTCTTCATTTCTTTCTCTTAAAGAAGGCATTTTAATAGGAAAAACATTCAGTCTGTAAAACAAATCTTCTCTAAAACGATTTTCTTTTACTTCAACACTTAGGTTTCGATGGGTCGCGGCAATAATGCGTACATTAGCTTTAATTGAATGACTGCCACCAACGCGCTCAAAAGTTCTTTCCTGTAAAACTCTTAAAAGTTTCACCTGCATCGGCATCGGCATATCACCAATTTCATCTAAAAACATCGTACCACCTTCTGCTAATTCAAAACGTCCTTTTCTAGTTGACAGAGCGCCAGTAAATGCACCTTTTTCATGTCCAAATAATTCGCTCTCTAATAGTTCAGCTGGTATTGCTCCACAATTAATTGGCACAAAGGGTTTTTCTGCTCTATCTGAAAGGTAGTGTAAATTTCGTGCGGCTACCTCTTTACCGGTTCCTGATTCGCCTAGAATTAAAACGCTTGCATCAGTGTTGGCAACTTGCTCAATTAGTTTTCGAATATCTTGCATAGGCTTACTTTGTCCAACCATGCTACGGAAAAGTTCGAGAGATTTTGATTTTTGCTTTAAAGCATGACTGTTTTCTCGACAAAATTGGCAGGTATGAATGACTTCAAGAACTTGGTTATGTTTTAATGGCCAGACAATCCGCTCAACAACTTGTTCCGCTAGATCTTGAGAAACATTGCCAGTAAATGGTAAATCATCCAACATGACAATTGGCATAGACGGGTCTAACTGGTTTATTTCTTTAAGTAAATTTGAGACATTATCGTAATGCTTCAATTCTCCAATCAAAATCCCAACTAAAGTTTCGGGATCTTGAAAGCGAGTATTCCAGTTATCGCTGGTTCGCTCTATACATGACTCACCTATAAACTCAAAAATAACCTTTAAATCGTGACTCCTGGAAAAATTATCATCTATGACCAACAACTGCTTATTCAAGTACATTCAACTTCCTTAGTTCGATTAAAATCGATATTTTAAGTTTAATTTTTACATATTCGATGTTTTCAATCGTACAATAAGTAACAAAACTAGTTACTTATTAACAACATAGTTCAGTTTTAGTCGATAAAACAAAAAATGTCAAATTTTTGGCATTTTTTTTATAATTTTACACTTACTTATCTATATTTGTGACTTTTAAACAAACAACTTTTACTAGTGATTAATTTTTTTTGATAAATAAAACAGTTATTATTTTTATTAAACAATTTGAAGTGATATTTTATTGACCAATTTTGATGCAAAAAACTTCAATGGTTATTAGAATATTGTGATGTCTGTTTAGATGATATGTCACTAAACTGGCAAAGGTTTGCCTCTTAATTTGGAATTTATTTGCCGATAAAGAAAAGGGGTCGACTTGCGACCCCTTACCGTACGACTGAAGTTAAGCGCTGGGTGGCTGTTCTCAGCAACCACCTGTCTTAATTCTTCTGACAAAGCTTTATAAATAAACTGTTCTCAGCAATCTATCCATTCGACTTCATCTTGCTCCTAAGAGCAAAACCTTTATAAGTATTAGGAGATTTATCATGGGTAATGATTACATCGCAATATTTATATTGGTTAATTTCTAATAAGCAATTGGTGTGCCAGTTTTCATGGCATTCAAATTATTATATTTTTAATTAATTTTAAAGTCGACTTTTATTGCGCCGATAAATCATTTGAACAGGAAATCTCAACCAGTTCAGCTTTTTGTAGTTTATTCTCAAAACATCAAAAAGTGATCGGCAATTCTCAGTAGTTCGGTTTTATATCGAAAGAACTATTCTCAGTGTTTCTTTCCCAATTAAATTTTATTATTTGTAAATACTTTTTATCAAAAAATATTTAGGCTCACTATTTTGACTCTATTTTTGATATTAAGCGTTTAAATAGGAGTAAATATAATGGGAAACGTACTTAATTCAAATGTTTCTTCACTAAATGCTCAGAGAAATCTGACCAATGTTAATAACGCATTACAAACAACCTTTCAAAGGCTTTCTTCAGGTTTACGCATTAATAGTGCGAAAGACGATGCTGCAGGATTACAAATTTCTAATGGACTAACGTCACAAATTCGTGGCCTTACCGTCGCCGCAAGAAATGCAAATGACGGTATCTCTTTGGCTCAAGTGGCTGAAGGTGCATTACAAGAATCAACCAACATCTTGCAAAGAATTAGAGAACTTTCTATTCAATCTGCAAATGGATCAAATGGTGCATCAGAAAGAGCCGCTTTACAGGCTGAAGTATCACAGCTGCAATTAGAATTCAATCGAATAGCCGACTCTACCAGCTTTGGTGGAAGAACGTTATTAGATGGCACTTTTGGATCTTCAGCTTTTCAAGTAGGCTCTGAGTCATTTCAAACCATTGACGTGGTTTTGAGCTCTAGCCGTGGCTCTGATATTGGTAATAACACGAGAAGTCTATCAGGAACCACTACAAATGTTGGGTTGGGTCAAACTACTGCCACAGCAATTGCAACCGCAGGCGCAAACAACAATGCGGGAACAATTACTGTTGCAGGTTCTGCCGGCACCAGTTCAGCGATTTCAGCGATTGGATTATCCGCTAAAGAAATTGCAGATGCGGTTAACCTTGAGTCAAGCACAACAAACGTAACAGCGGACGCTAGAAATGTAATAAGTCTTAGCGGGCTTGGTGATGGAAATGTCTCATTCACGTTATTAGGTTCTAGCGACACAGCTTCAACAATTTCTGCGGGCATTAGTAGCGGCGATTTAACCAGTTTATCAAGTTCTATAAATAATGCATCTGCTCAAACAGGGATTAGTGCAACCATAGAGTCTGGAAGCATTATACTAACCAGTGAGCGAGGTGATGACATTGTTATAGAGGGCTTTACTACGACGTCAGGTACAACGACTACAACAGTTTCAACTTTTGGGTATGATGGAACTGGAGCAGCTGTTGATACCACAATCTTAACAGATAGTGGTAGTGATTCAACCCGAGCAATGGGAGTAGTTAATTTAAATAGTGCTAAAAGTTTTACTTCTACAGCCTCTGATGCGTCGGTTGACGCTACAGGTGCCCAGGTCAGTACTTTATCAGCCGTTGATACTATTGATATTAGTACGACAATAGGTGCACAAATCTCTTTGACCATCATAGATGAAGCAATAACATCGATTGATTCAACGAGAGCGCAATTGGGTGCGGTACAAAACCGTCTATCTTCCACGATATCTAATTTACAGAATATCGTAGAAAATGTATCAGCAGCGAGATCACGAATAAGAGATACAGATTACGCCATTGAAACATCCAATCTTGCTAAAAACCAAGTGCTACAACAAGCTGGGCTATCGGTGCTTTCTCAAGCAAATGCATCTAGCCAGTCTGTTTTAACATTACTACAAGGTTAGAAAATGACTATCAAAGCCCCTACCGTACGACAACTCTAGGTGTTTAAAGTTAGGGTCAATTTATTTTGACCCTAATTATCTATTTAAATTAATCACTTACAAACTATTAGTGCTATCGTATTCGATAGAACTACATTTTATCTTATTTATTATTAAAGTCCCTTTGTTTAACGCCGATACATTGATTGAACGCAAATTGTTCTCAGCAATTAGCGAACACTGTAGGTTATTGTTTCTCAGGCGATGATTATTCAAAATCCCTCTCTTTAGAAACCCTAATTGACTTGAATTAGCGGTTCTCAGACTAATAATTCAAATAAAATGTCTTTAATGAGGCCGGTTTTTATTAAGCCGCCATTAATTAGACAATAGCGGATTGTGTTTTATTTAAGTTTTCACTTTTTTAAAGGCGGTCTTTATTTTAAGCACTTTGTAATTTTAAGAAGTTTTATTGGTTCTCAGCCAATTGAACCCTCTAACCAAAGAGGTCAATCTTAAATATCGAAGGTTTAGGAGATTTATCATGGGTAATGTAATACAAACAAACGTGTCGTCTATTGGCGCACAACGTAGTTTAAACAGCACAAATAATGACCTAGCTACCACTTTCAAACGTCTTTCTACTGGTTTACGAATCAATAGCGCAAAGGATGATGCGGCTGGTTTGCAAATTTCTAATAAGTTAACTTCCCAAATCAATGGTTTGACCGTAGCGTCACGAAATGCAAATGATGGTATTTCTTTAGCTCAAACAGCAGAAGGAGCGTTGCAGGAGACCACTAATATTCTACAAAGAATGAGAGATCTTTCTATTCAATCAGCAAACGGTTCAAATAGCTCAAGTCAAAGAAATGCTTTACAGGCAGAAGTTGCACAACTTTCATCTGAAATTAACCGTATTTCTGATACCACCTCTTTTGGTGGAAGGAATTTACTTGATGGCTCGTTCGGTTCAGCATCACTTCAAGTTGGTTCAGAAGCATTTGAAACGATCAATGTGAGTATAGGTAATTTTGGTGCAGATGCAATTGGTAATAAAACCAGAGACTTAAATAGTACAACCAGTGCAAATACTATTGATCAATTAGGTGGAGTTTTAGCCGCTACAACAGTTACAGCGAATGGTGTAACCGGTAACTTAACAGTTCTTGGTGATGCAACTTCCGGATCAATTGCGTCTGCAGGTTCAGCTTCTGCAGTAGCAACGTCCATAAATACTACAGCAGGTACAACAGGTGTTACCGCTGATGCAAGAACGACAATTGGTCTTTCATTTAGCGCTGATGATTCTGTAGTTTTTGAATTAACGGGTAGTAACGCTACTGCAGTAACCATAAATGCTACCATATCAGGTGGTGATTTAACCGATGTAGCAGATGCTATTAATGCTGAAACCGGAAGTACTGGATTGGTTGCGGTTATAGATGGAACTGAAATAAAATTGACATCTGAAGCGGGCGACGACATTACTATAGACAATTTTACTGATGGTGGTAATGCAATCACTTTAACCGCTCAATCTTATGATTATACCGGTGAAACAACGCTTGCAACGGCTACAGATGCTATAACAGCTGCTGGTGATGATGCGCTTAGAGCAATTGGTACCGTGCGTTTGAGTAGCGATAGTAGTTTTACAACAACAGCGGACGCAGCAACAATTGATGGCACAACAACCACAAACAATTCAAGTTTGGATCAAGTAGCTAATATCGATATTAGTACTCAATCAGGCGCTCAACTTGCACTTGATGTAATTGATGGTGCGTTAAGTGGTGTTGATTCATCACGAGCTGACTTAGGTGCGGTTCAAAACCGTTTGAGTTCTACTATTTCTAACTTAGGCAACATTATTGAAAACGTTTCGGCAGCTCGTTCACGTATTCGTGATACAGATTTTGCTTCGGAAACGGCTAACTTGGCTAAGAGTCAGGTATTGCAACAAGCAGGGTTATCAATTCTTGCTCAAGCTAATGCTTCTAGCCAATCAGTACTGTCGTTATTGCAATAAGTTTTACTTTAGATATGAAGAACTTCAAATGAAGTTTTTCGTATCCTTGTTGTTTTATAAGAGAAGGTTAATCTTTAAATTAATATTTTTTTACAGATATCCCAACTTTTTGTGAGATAATCATTATGTCAACTTACAATATATTAGGTAATACATTACCTTTAACTCCGTCAGGCGGAAATAGTTTGCCACAAAAGCATTCTTTCACTTCGTCTTCAAACCACGTAAAAACTAATGATTCAATCGTCACCAAGGAGATTCAAACTGCTTCTACTTTACAAAGCGCAAAAGCATTAGAAAACCCTCAAGCAAAATCGATAGAGAATGATAAAGCTGAAGTTAAAAATCAGATTGAAGAGTTACAACAATTTAATCAGAGTATTGATCGCAGTTTACAATTTAAGGTAGATGATGAGTTGGGAGTGACTATCGTTAGAGTTGTCGATAAAGAAACCGACGAATTAATTAGACAATTCCCTCCAGAAGAGTTGCTTAATATATCACGACGTTTGAAGGAGCTTAATGAGCAAGGTTTAGCTAATCAAGGTGTATTTCTTCAGGAATCTGTATAGTTTTAGAAAAAGCAGGGTCCAATATTAAAAAAAGAGAGGATGTCCTCTCTTTTTTTATGACTACTATTTAATGAGAAGGTTTATTCTTAATTATTTGTTCTAAAATATGGCTTACTTTATGCTTGTTTATTAACTTTGTTTATAAGCTTTATTAACTGCATACCATACGAAAATATTATTTATTAAATTTAGCAAACTATTTTCAAGTTCAGCTACTTTGGTGCCGATATAACTTGCATGGATTTATCAAAGCAGCTGATTAATTTAAAAAGAGGTTAACTGATGGGATCAATTACTTTAGGTGGCTTAGGTTCTGGACTTGATGTTGGTTCAATTGTTGATGCACTTGTCAATGCTGAACGCGCACCAAAGCAAAACAGTCTAGATCGTTTTGAAGCCGATGTGACCGTCACTTTAACAGGGTTAGGTGCGCTTAGTAGTTCATTAGACGAAATACGTTCTGCCGCACTCGATTTGAGTTTAGGTTCAAGTTTTAACAAACGTTCAGTATCAATCTCAGGTAGTGATTTTTTTACGGCTTCTGCATCAACTACATCTAGTGCAGGTGATTACGATATTGAAGTGACTACTTTGTCACAAGCTAGCCAACATCAAAGTAGTATATTTACTGGAGGGGACACAACTACCTTTGGAGATGGAACACTTACTTTTACCGTTGGTACAGATACTTTTGACATAGCAGTATCTTCTACTGATACACTTGATGACATTCGTAATAATATTAATGCGGCTGCAGACAATAGTTTTGTATCAGTTAATTTATTGAATAACATTAGTGATGGCGTTGATACGGGTAGCATATTAAATATCGACTCAAGTACCACGGGGCTAGGCAATGATCTTGTTGTCACATTTTCTGGTGATGCTTCATTAGTTGATCTATCCGATAATTTAACTCAAAATCAGATTGCTGGAGATGCAGCAATTATTGTAGATGGGTTTACAGCGTCTAGTGCAACTAACAGTTTTAGCGATATTATTCCTGGCATTACTATTGACGTTTTAAAAGTTAATGAAACCTCAGGCGATACAAATAAACTGAGTGTTTCTTTAGATACATCAAGTACAAAAACTTTTATTAGCGCCTTCGTAGAAGCGTTTAACGCCTATACCGATGTGACTAAATCACTTGGTAGTGCCGCAGAGGGCGCGCCAGGATTATTATTAGGCGATTACACATTAAGACAAGTAACTTCTCAAATACGGACTTTACTTTCTTCACCCGTTGATAATGTAACTGGGGATTATAATAGTCTTTCATCTATTGGGATCTCAACAACTCAAGATGGACAACTTGAACTAGATACTTCAATTTTAGATAGCGCATTAAAAGATAATTTCGAGCAATTCGAAAGCCTTTTTTCTACAGACAGTGGTTTCGCAACAAAATTAAGAGATCTTGTCGATGGCTATACTAAAAGTAGCACTGGTATTATTTCACAAAGAGAAGAATCATTAAATACTCAACTTGGCCGAATAGAAGATCAAAGAATTACACTCAACACTCGAATTTCAAGTTTACAATTACGCTTAACCAACCAGTTTGCAACGATGGATGCATTAGTCGCTCAATTTAACTCAACCCAAAGCTTTATTACTCAACAATTTGAAAACTTGCCTGGTTTTGGCGGAAATAAATAACTCTCTTTAGAACACTAAATTATAGGAATGTAACAATGGGATTATCAGGCGCTAGAGCGTATACCAATGTTAACGCCACATCAGGTGTTGAAAATGCAGACCCACATATGCTGATTCAAATGTTAGTTGATGGGGCTATAGAAAAAATTAATATGGCAAAGTATTTTATGTCTAAGAATGATTGGGCAAAAAAAGGGCAACATGTGAGCTGGGCAATATCCATTGTTGGCGGTTTAAGAGCTAGTTTGGATATAGAAAAAGGCGGTGAAATTGCTAACAACTTAGAACGTTTATACGAATTTGTGACAGCCACTCTAATTGAAGCTAATTCTGAAAATGATATAGAAAAGTTAGAAAGTGTATTAAATGTTATGAAAACCATAAAAGAAGGTTGGGACGGTATACGTCAAGAATCCCTTCAGCGAACAAATTAAATAATTGATTATTAAAATAAACTTTAAGTATTTAATAATCTCTACTATATTTAATCTAAACAATAAAAGTTAAACATCCAATATAATAAAAAAGGTATAACAAATGATATTGCCCATATTAAAAAAAGTAAAAGAAATCAATACTCAAATTGAAACCTTGGCTAATCAAAATGATTGGGAAGATGTTTTAATCATGTCACAGCAACGCCATAGTTACATTACACAAAACCTTGAAGGGATCGAGTTTGTAGATGATATAAAATCAGCAAAAATCTTAGAGAATCTAGTTTCAGATTCTGATGAAAAAATCCGTTCTATTATGAAAATGTCTAAATCAAGTATGATTAGTGAGAGTCTGTCACTAAAACATAACTTTAATGCGGTTAATCAATATAAAAATGTTAACTTTGCTTAAACATATGATTAAACTAATTCTTTTGTAAGAGTGACCTCTATCAATATTCGCCAAGCTAGTATCGATGATTTGCCTTTAATCCTTTCTTTTACCCATGCAATTCACTTGCAAGAAGACGATCAATCGATACCGACCAATCCTAATTTTTTAAGCCACTTGGAAAAATGGTTAAAACAAGAATTAGAAAACTCTCTTAGCTTATTTTTAATTGCCGAAATTCAATCAGAATTAAAGAAATCTAAAGAAGAAAATATAACAGTCGGATTCATAGGTTCAACAACCGTCATTAATGATAATGGATTTTTAATTAATCCCACCAAAGGGGTTATTCATCTTTTGTGGGTAGAAAAAAAATACCGCAGACAAGGAATATCAAAACAATTAGTGACAGTGATAGAAAGTTGTTTTAAAGAAAATGCAATTAATGTTATTGAATGTTCTTTTACTAAAAAGAATACACTGGCTGATCACTTTTGGAATGATGCTGGATATCAAGTACAATCATTAACTGCTCGAAAAATACTGACGCAAAGATAAGAAACAGACTAATTATAAGAAATTAAATAGATTCAAGTTTTGAATTCTAACAAAGCTAGCTTGAGCCGCCTCTAAAACAGTCAATTGCTGTGAAAATCGAGTGGCGGCTTCAACAACATCTAGATCCCTGACATCAGAAAGACTCTCTTTACTGGTTATGATCAAAGATAAATTAGTATTAATTTCAGAATCAATCGCATTTAAACGGCCACCAATTTTACCTCTTGTTAAATCAACATTTTGCATTCCATTGTCGAGTGATTCTTGCAAGTTGGTTAATAAATTTTGAAATGAGGCTCGTCCAGCGGGGTTATCAGCAAAACTATTTATTGCATCAATTCCATCTTGTAACGTATTGAAAATATCCTGCTTTACACTGGGAGTCACATTGAGTACATCACCAGTTGCCGGTTCTCCTTTTACAGTAACACTTACGCCATTAAAGGAAATTTCTTGGTCACTTTGGTAAACTGTTGCGGGAACTATTACGCCTGCAGTAGTATCACCCGTCACTGTATAGGTTGTTTCACCAGCAACATTGGTTCCAAAAGTAATTGAGTAGGCTTCAGCTAAAAAATTAGGCGGTGCTTGGTAACTTCCCGGTGATATTGTTGCCGTTCCGGTATTGGCGGCATTAGACCCTATAGAAAACTTTCCATTTCCCGTCGGTACCTTGACAAAAACGTCAAAACCAGAATCACTAGTTGGCTCGACTACTCCACTACTTACTCTCAGTAAACGTTGGCTTTGATCGCCATTGTAGCTATAGTTTCCAGCAGCATCCCGACTGAACGCTTGAGTCTTGACTTGACTACCACTAAAAAGATAGTCACCATTGGCATTTTGCGTATTAGCTAAACCGACTGCTTCTTGCAAACGTTCTTGTAACTCTACCCCAATACTATTTAAAGCGCTACTATCATAAGCTCCATTACCTAACGAAACAGTTAATTCTCTTACTCGGAATAGCAGGTCGGTTACGCTGGATAATACTGTTTCTTCTAATTCATTACTCGTTTTAGCGGCATCGGCATTGCGGTTATATTGTTCAAGTTGCGAAATTTCAACATTAAGTGCACTAATCGCTGTAGCAGCCACGGGATCATCAGATGGTTTTAATACGCGCAACTGTGTAGCCAGTTGTAATTGAGTATGTTGTACGTCAGCTTGACGTAATAGCATTTGTCTCACACCGGCGCTAGTTATTTGCCCTGTTGAAATTCTCATCTTAATTTAACCTTTTAAAAAAGGGGTCGGAGTCGCTTATAAAATATTTTCAAAAAATATTAAGCAAACTTATGTTGGGTGCCAAATGGTGCATTTTCTCTACGCGACTCCGACCCCTGAGATGCCAGATCCTTATCGATTTATTAATCCTACCTTACTGAATCTAACATCGTTTGAAATAACGTTCTAGCAACATTAATAACTTGTGCAGACGCTTCATACGCTTGTTGAAATTTCATTAAGTTGGCGGCCTCTTCATCTAAATTAACACCTGACAAACTTTCTCTACGCTCTTTAGTTTGAAAAAGAATGCTTTCAGCCGCATCTCTCTTTATTTGAGCAGATTGTGTATTAACGCCAACCGTGCTAATTATTCTTCCAAATGCTTGCTGAAAACTAGAGCCACCATTATCAAGCGTTGTCGCTGTCTGCAGGTCAGCAAGTAAATTGATATTACTGTTATCCCCCGCTCCATTCGCATTATAATTAATATCAAAACTATCACCAGCTTGTGGATCGCCAGCAAGTTTCATTTCATAACCATAAGCGTTAAAGGGAGCACCTGCTAATGCTAACATATCATTTTCTTGATTTGGCTGATAACCAGCTATACCACCAGTGATTAAAACAGGCGATCCGCTAGACATATCATAAATAGAAAATTCCCCCGTTACACCAGGAGGTGAATCAAATTCGACTCTAATAGGCGGATTTAGATTTCCGGGAACACCCGTGAATTCTCCTGTAGTTGTATCAGACACACTCGTTGAGATTATATTACCACTCCCAATATTAGATTGAGAGGATGTTGCTCTAATTGGAGAAGCCGCTGCTATCTGTTCTGCGGAAGTAATGCCAATCGCTATATCACTTGAGAAGTTTCTAGTTGGTTGAACTTCAAAACTATCACCTGAAACCGAAGCGCCCGAATCAAAGTTAATTGTAAATCCAATTGACGGCACTGCAACACTTGCGGGAACAGCTCCTGGTGCTGCAAAAGTGGCAATTGTTGTATCTGTGGTTTGGTCAATTAGCTGATAATTTCCGCCTTCAAAAAATAAAGTGTAATTAGAATCAGTTAATAATGAAGCATCGTCAATATCTAAACTAATCGAAGAAGTCCCCGTATTATTGGTGCTATTTGTCACACGCGCATTAGCAATGGTTAGGTCATTAATATCTGTAAATAGCGAACTACCAAGTTCATTATTAAGATCTAAACCCAATTGGCTTTGTTGATTTAATGCGTCGGATATTGCGATAGCCACGCGACCCAAGGTGTTAAATGCAGGATCAATTATCTCTGAAACAACATCTCGTAAACCACCCAGTTGCCCCCCATTAAGGTTTTCTGTTATGTCAATATTGGCGTTACTTGTTTTTAAAAATAAACGCATTGATCTTGGATCTTGTGGGTCCGGTGACGCAGCTAATTCTGTCGCAATAGAGCCAACCACTAATGACTGTCCAGAGCCAATAAATACACTAAGAGTACCATTCGCTTGAGTTGTTGTTTGTACTGAAACCAATTCACTGAGTCGAGTAACCGCTAGATCTCTTTGATCTAATAAATCAGGCGGCGGATTGCCGCCGGAACCTGCAATTTGTTGGTTCAACTCTGCAATTGATTGCCCTATAGCGGTAATTTCTTTTGCAACAGAATCAATACTGGCATTTACCTGAGTTGTTTGTGCTTCCAGTTGATTATGTATAGAATCAAAACGTGATACCAACCCACCAGCTTGATCAAGCATAACTTGTCTAGAGGCAATTGATGCAGGATCGTTAGCTACGCCTTGTATTGCGGTAAAAAAATTCTGGATGGCATTGTTAAGTCCATTTTCACTGTCCGCTAACATGCCATCCACGCGACCGGCTTGGGACAAATACATATCTAATCGCATAAAATTGGCCGTTGCCGATTGAATCTCTAACTGATGAGTCTGCTCAAAAACCCTTCTTACTTGGGATACTTCCACTCCGGAACCAAAGTAATTTCCGCCAATAAATTCTGGATTACTAGTGGTTAAATCCACACGTTGACGACTATAGCCTTCAGTGTTCGCATTAGCGATATTGTGCGCTGTCGTATTTAATGCGGCTTGATTACTTAATAAACCGCCGATACTAATTCCAAAAATATTTGGCATTATTCTCTCCGTGAGAGTTTATCTTGTTTAACTCTATTCTGTTAAATTTCGATTGAATATATTAATAATTTTATTTGCATATTGAGGGTCAGTTGCATAGCCCGCATCCTGAATCGAGCGTACAAACTCCTTTGCATCATGTACCAAACCCATCGATTTTTCATAGCGGGGATTCTTTGATATAAAGGAAATGAAATCATCAAAGGATTTTTCAAAACTTGAATAAGAACGAAAGTCTTCTTTGCGCTTAACAAGTTCACCTGATTCAACTTCAAGCGTATTAATATTGACTGACTCACCTTTCCAACTTTTAGAATCTTTAATTCCAAATAAATTAAAACTCGGCTTACCTTTTGAATCATGGATAACATGTTTACCCCAACCGGTTTCTAATGCGGCTTGCGCCAGTAAAATTTTAGGATCGAGACCAATTTTACTGGCCGCTTTTTCTGCTAATGGCATCAATTTTTCAACAAATCCAGAAATCGAATCAAACATCGATTGTTTAGTTGGAGGCGACAAAAGGACGGAACTTAAACCAACATTTTCTTTTTGAACATTTTTGCTGATCTCATCTTTTTCAAATACGTCATTTTTAGTAGATATTGATGTTAATTGTTGATGATTAATTTTATTTAACTCTGTCAAATCTGTCGCTTTATTTGACGTATTTAATACGGGTACTTTTTGATTTTGTCTCAGACCAGAAAGGTCAAAACCGATTGCCTGCTTTGGGGTTAAATTTCTAGTAATTAATTCAGCAATGCCTAGTGACCCTTTTTGAGAGAGTTCAACTGACATTTGTTCATCCAACATTCCAATAAACATTTTTTCTTTCGGGCTAGAAAGCATTGAGTCTTCACCAATAACTTCACTCGCTTGGCGCATTGATTTGAGCATCATATTCATAAAAAAAGATTCAAATTCTTTTGCCGCAGCTTTTATGGCAGCGGGTGTATCTGTTGCCGCTTTTTGGCGTATACGATCAAGGCTCGCATTATCTGAATAGATACTGGGTGAAATTTTTTCTGTTTGATTTAATAGATTCATTTTCTAAATAACAATTAACTCACCGCTTAATGCACCGGCAATTTTTAACGCTTCCAAAATAGCCATTACATCTCCGGGCGCAGCACCCACAGCATTAACCGCTTCAACTAACTCTTGTAAAGTTGCGCCGGGTTTAAAATGAAACATGCGGCTATCTGTTTGAGTGACATCAATTTCAGTATTCTCAGTAATTACTGCCGCTCCCTGTTCTGCAAATGGCGCAGGCTGATTCACATCCTGATTTTCCTTAATCTTAATAATTAAACTACCATGAGCAATTGCAGCCTCTTTCAAATGTATATTTTTCCCGATAACTATCGTTCCGGTTCTTGAGTTCACAACAATTTTCGCTTTGCCTTCTGCTGGTGTGACTTGCAGGTTTTCGAGAACAGAAAGATAGCTTATCCTTTGAGTGCTATCTCGCGGTGCTGACACTTTTATACTTGTAGAATCAACTGGTTTGGCGGTTTCTGATCCAACTAACTCATTGATCGTTTTTGCTAAATTTACTGCGGTTGTAAAATCAGGTTGATTTAAATTAAATATTATATATTCGTCAGTTAAAAACGGGCTTGCGACCGTTTGTTCTACCGTTGCTCCATTGGGAATTCTTCCTACAGTTGGAACATTCATAGTAATTGAAGAACCATCTCTACCTTGTATGCCAAAACCGCCGACAATTAAACTACCTTGAGCAATGGCGTAAGTTTGTCCGTTGACTCCTTTTAAAGGAGTCATCAATAACGTGCCGCCAAGTAAACTTTTTGCTTCACCAATACTACTCACTGTTACGTCAAGGGTTTGCCCTGTTTTTGCGAAAGCAGGTAACGTTGAATGAATAGCAACCGCCGCAGTGTTTTTTAGTTTTAGTTGGCCACCGGCTGGTACATTTATACCAAACCGACCTAACATGGTTCTAAATGTTTGTTCGGTATACTTTGTTTTTTCTCCGGTTCCATCTAAACCAACCACTAAACCATAGCCAATAAGCTGATTTTCTCTGACACCATTTACACTGGTTATATCCTTAATTCGCTCGGCATTTGATGGCAAAGAAAGCACCACGCCAACTAGAAATATGAAACTGATAATTTGCTTTTTATTGAGCATGTTTTTTCCTTAAAAAGGCCACAAACCACTGTTGAAGAATCGAGTCAACCAACCTTCTTCATTAACTTCGGCTAATGGCCCTGTTCCACCATAATAAATTCTTGCGTTAGCAACCTTGGTTGATTCCACTTGATTATCTTTGTTGATGTCTTCTGGCCTAATTAAACCGGAAACTCGAATAAATTCGTCACCTTGATTTAGTGAGATCCATTTTTCTCCTTTAATCGCCAAATTACCATTTGAATAGACTTTTTGAACAGTAACGGTGATCGTACCTTGAAGAAGGTTACTTTGCTTTGTGTCAGTCTCTGCTTTAAAGCTATTTGCTCCAGTGTAATTTGTATTTAAACTTGGAATACCTATACCTGGATCAATCGTTGTTTGATTGCCTAATAGATTATAAGGTAGCGGTAAAATATTGACGCTGGTATCTTTTTTTAATTCTGTATCTGCATTCTTAGATGCATTCATATTCTCTTTTAATACTACGGTGATAATATCACCAATTCGTAATGCCTTTTTATCTTCAAAAATCATTTGTGCAGAAGCTATATTATAAATGGCTCCAGGATTCGAATTTTTTATTGATTCTTCTTCAGGAAAACTCGGTGCCCAATTTGGATCATCCTTATCTGCGCTTTGATAAATAGTGGTACAACTAGAACATAAAAAGGAAATGATTATTAAGTGTAATATTCTCATAATAACTCCAGACGCTTAAAGAGTTTGGTTAACAAATTGAAGCATTTTGTCAACAGCCGATAATACTTTTGCGTTCGTTTCATAAGTACGCTGCGTTTCAATTAACGCCACTAATTCTTCTACACTTGATACATTAGAAGTTTCTAATTGTCCACCTCGTAGTTGACCTACTCCATCTAATCCTGGTGTGCCCACAACAGGTGTACCACTGCTGCCAGTTTCAACAAATAAATTTTCACCAACCGCTTGTAATCCAGCTGGGTTAACAAAGGATGCAATATTAATAGTGCCTAAGTTTGTTGGTGCCGCTGTTCCTTGTTCCTGAACAGTTACGGTTCCATCGATTGCAATATCTAAACTAGTTGTATTCGCAGGTACAGTGATTGCCGGTTGCAATACATAACCGCTACCTGATGTAACAATTTGCCCCGCATTATCTAATGAAAAGTTGCCAGCTCGAGTATAGCTAGTGGTTCCATCAGGCATTGTGATTTGAAAAAAACCATTTCCTTGAATTGCCATATCAAGTTGACTGCTTGACGTTTGAAAATTGCCTTGCTGATGCTGTTTTTGAGTTGCAACAACTTTTGTTCCAGTTCCTATTTGCAAACCTGATGGTAACTGAGTATCTGCTGATGATTGCGCACCCGACTGGCGTATGTTTTGATAAAATAGATCTTCAAACACAACCCGATCCCTCTTAAAACCAACTGTACCGGCATTCGCTAAATTATTTGATATGACAGCTAAATTTTTTGTTTGTGCCTCTAAACCTGTTTTAGCTATCCAAAGTGCGGGATGCATAATTTTCTCCTGATAGCTTTCTTAAATTTACTTTCAATACTAATTACAATTAAGGTTGCAATAATCGATCCAAAGCTTGACCTCTTTCTTTTACGCCAGACATTAATTTCACTTGAACTTCAAATTGTCTGGAGAGTTGGATCATATTGGTAAGTTCTTCAACCACGCTAACGTTACTAGACTCGAGCATTCTGGTATGTAGTTTTACATTAATATCGCTTTCAAAAACGTCTGTCTCTGTACTAGTAAAAAGTCCTTGTTTATTTTTTGCTAAACTAGATGCTTCCGGATTAGCTAGTTTAATTCGGTCAATGATTGCCGTTTCACTAGACTGCGCACCAAGCGGTCTGATCGTTATAGTACCGTCTGAAGAAATGTCTAACTTTTCATAGGGAGGAATAGTAATTGGACCACCTGTTCCCATAATTGGCTGGTTCAATCCATTGGTTAAATTTCCGTTGGCACCCACTTTTAAATCGCCTCGACGGCTTAATAATTCTTCGCCTTCTTTTCCTTGTATAACCAACCAGCCTTCACCTCGAATAGCGACATCAAGATCATTACCTGTAGTAATTACACTACCACTATCCAAACGATAACCAGGACGTTCGCTCATTGCAAAAACTCGCGTCGGCAAACCTTCGCCATATGCCGGCATCGCTCTAAATTGAGCCAGATCTGCTTTAAAACCGGTAGTCGAAGCGTTGGCAAGATTGTGCGCAGTTTTAGCCTGTGCAAAAGTTGTTTCTCTTGCACCGGTCATTGCAATGTAAAGTAATTTATCCATTTAAACTCGTACCTTTAGTACTCATTAATATTCGAATGTTCTATCGAATATTAATGATTGCTTGGGTTACTGTATTTTCTGTTTCAATTGATTTCGCATTCGCCTGAAAGTTTCGTTGCGAAGCGATCAAATTAACTAACTCACCAGTTAAGTCAACATTCGAAGTTTCAAGAGCGCCAGAACGAATATTACCAAAACTTGATGTAACCGCTTCCCCTACCAGAGGTGTTCCTGAATCGGTATTATCTTCCCAGGTGTTATTTCCTTTTTGCGAAAGGCCTTGAGCATTTTGAAATCTCGCTAAAGCGACTTTACCTAATGCTGTTGATTGTCCGTTACTAAAATTTGCTCTAACAACACCAGAATCAGAAATATCAACACCGGTTAATCGACCAATCGGAAAACCATTTTGTTCAAGTGTGTTCACCGTAAATGGAGACGAAAATTGAGTGCTGTTAGTGTTTAAGTAGTCAAAAGTTAAAGTTCCCGTTGCAGCTGAACCGTTTCCATAATCAACTGCGGCAGTAACTAAAGGGTCTGGAGCCGTTGATTGTAAAACACCAGAATTGTTGTAAGTCATGCTATGAAATAACTGTCCATTGGCACCTGCAGTACCAGCCGCAATATTAATCGGTAAAACGGCTCCTGTATTATCCGTTGAGTTATAATATGTGCCCCATTGGTTAGTATCTGTTTTTATGTAGTACGCGGTAACAACATGACTTTCACCTAAAGAATCAAAAACCGTAGCGGATGTCGCATTAGTATAAGTGGATGTCAATGCAGGATTAAATAACGCAGGGTCTAGAATGGCTGCATCTGCAGGTAAATTAACGCCTATATCGACAACGCTTGTCGGTGTTGGAATACCAGCAGTTTGAGGTAATTGTAAAGAAATTGTGTTGGAGAGACTTGTTGCTGCAACTGTTCCATCTGAATTAACAGGAAACACTTGAAGTCTAGAACCTGCATTATTAACCACAAAACCATTATTATCCACACCAAACTCACCATTTCGTGTGAACAGATTATTCTGATTACCTTCACTGGGGTCAAGAATAAAAAAACCTTCACCTGAAATAGCTAAATCTAAGGTATTTGAGGTAAACTCTAAAATACCTTGACCAAATTGTTGAGCAACATTCGCGAGTAGAGTACCACTGCCAACAGCTGTGCTAGACGAACCAAAAGCAGAACTGGCGAAGATATCCGCAAACTCAGCTCGTGAACCTTTAAAACCCGTTGTGCTAACATTTGCAATATTATTACTGGTAATATTAAGTGATGCTTGTGCTGCATTTAGACCACTGAGTGCTGTATTAAATGACATTGTATACTTCTCCTATTAGCCTACGGCTTTTACTTCATCAAAATTGATTTGTCCTAACCCGGTAAGGTTTAATACGATACCGCCGAAACCACCGCCTAAATTAACACTTTGAACTTGTGCTCTTATCGAGGTTGGTACTTGTTCTGCTTGTCCGTTCACGCTGGCGAATGCAACAATTTCATATTGGCCTTCGCTTAAAAATTCATCCTCTTCATTTTTACCATCCCAAAAAAATTCAATATCGCCCGCATCGCGGTCGCCTACATCAACTCTTCGAACTGTTTCGCCATTTGCATTTCGTATTTCAAATCTCAAGTTATTCGCATGACTCGGTAAATTAATTTGACCCGATATGCCTCCTTCTTCTGGCATAAATGCAACGGTAGAAGGAATTAGCACTTGTCTACCAACTAATGATGACGCTTGTAATGCCTGATTTGAGGTTAAAGAGTCAGATAAACTACCAAACTGAGTATCAAGTGATTGCAAGCTATCAAGGCTAGCAAATTGTGACATTTGAGTGATGAACTCTTTACTATCAGTTGGTGCTAGAGGATCTTGATTAGCCAATTGAGTGGTTAACAACGCGAGAAAATCAGATTGCCCTAACTCTTTATTTATCCCACTGTTATCCGTTGGCGGAGCAGTTAAGCCAATATTGGTAAATATGTTATCAACTACATCTGTTGCAATCGGCATTGTCTTTCTCTCTTTTTTAATTTACTGACATTGAAATTAGTTTTCTTCTGTCAAAATTTGTTCTACTGCCATTTGTTCTAATAATGATGCTCTTTACAACTTAACTTTTTACTGAGCAATAGTTTTTACAGGCATATGATTTTTACAGACCCATAACCTTACTGCCCTAGCGTTAAAGTTCGACTGATTAAATTTTTAGTCATATTGGCAACTTGAACATTTGATTGGTAAGAGCGAGACGCAGAAATCATATTTGCCATCTCCTCTACTAAGCTAACATTAGGTGCGTATACATAACCGCCCTCATCTGCTAACGGATTATTAGGCTCATATCGAGCAATCGGTGCAGCTTGACTTTCGACGATCCCTACCACATTGACGCCTGCAGAAACTTGATCTGCTTTGCCTACATCTTTTAATATGGTTGTAAATACTGGATGACGAGCTTTATATGCTTCACCGCTACTGCTTGCGACGCTGTCTGCATTTGCAATGTTACTTGCAGTCGTATTTAAACGTACAGTCTGAGCTGACATCGCAGATCCACTTACATTGAAAATATCGTATAAACCCATGGTAAACCTCTTATTTATTCGCCTTTAATGGCGCTTAGCATACCCTTGATGCGACTTGTTAAAAATGTCAAACTCGCCTGGTATTGCATGGCATTTTCAGCAAAATTTGTTTGTTCAATTTGTGCTTCTACGGTGTTGCCATCACCTGTATCTGGTTGCAATGGAATACGATACGAAAGCCCAGGAATTTCTCCACCAACTTTTGAATCCATATGATTGAAATGCGTTTTATGTAAACTTGAGTTCATTTTTGACTGTTGATTAATTAAAGTCTGTTTAAAATCAATATCTCTAGCTTTAAAATTAGGGGTATCGGCATTCGCCAAATTATTAGCTAAAACTTCAGCTCTTATGGCTTTTAGGTTCAATGCTGACTCATGTACACCTAACGCGGTATTAAAATTGATAGCCATTAAAAGAGTCTCATATAAATAATTTGAACTTAATCTCGATAATTTCATTATGAAATGCAAATCATGTGCCAATAGATAAATATATAACGTGAGCTAGTGTATGAGGCATTATATTACGTGTTAGGTAGAGACTATGTTAGAGACTAGCTTAGGAAGTTACACTAAATATTAAGGTTAAAAAAGATAGAAAAGGAGATTAAATTGACAGATAAATCATAATTAACGGCAATCAATTACCGTAAAAATGGAAGCTTTATGCTGTTTTTTAAATAAACTGTTGTAAAATTAATTTATAGTGCTTTTTGATAAACTAAACCTGGATTGCAACGAATCATATCCAGTTTTTCACAATCTTTAGTGAGCGACTCTGAAGCACCTAAAAAGAGGTATCCGCCTGGCTTTAAACTATCTATCAAACCATTTAAAACTTTTGTTTTGTTCTCTTGAGAAAAATAAATTAAAACATTTCTACAAAATATAATTTCAAATTTTCCTAAACTAAAAGGAGCATTTAATAAATTAGTCGCTTGATAACGTATTTTATTACGTAAATTAGACTTTAATTGCCAGTTGTTTGTATCAATTGCATCAAAATATTTCCTCAACTTGTCAGCAGGTAAACCTCTTTTTAACTCTATATCTTGATATTGACCTAGTTTTGCTTTTTCTAATATCCGAACCGACAAATCTGTAGCGATTATACTTCCATTGGTGAATGCGCCAGTTTCATAAAGTAACATGGCTAGTGAGAAAGGTTCTTGTCCAGAAGAACAAGCCGCGCACCATATTTTAAATGAACCTTTCTTGTTAAATTCTGGGATCAGTGTTTTTTTCATGTACTCAAAGGGATAGCCATCGCGAAACCACAACGTTTCATTGGTGGTCATTCGATCAATCACTTTCTGTAGCAACTGGCGATTGGTCGGCTGTTCAATTTGAGCTAACAGATCACTCAAGTTTGATAAGTCACATTCTTTAATAAAATTTGCAAGCCTACTAGTTACTAAGTATTGCTTATTATCACCGAGTAAAATACCACTTTTATGCTCTAATAGACTTTTAAACCGATCATATTCAGAGGCTGATATTTCCATAAATTATACTGTTCCGTTTTTGTCAGTTAAGTCATTCAGCTAAATGAAACAACTCTGCTAATAGAGCAAACAAACTCATAAATTCAAAGGAGCCTAATCTTCCATATCCATTCGCCGTTGAACCGCCTTAGCGAGTTCATCTGGATTAAATTTAGGAATAAAATCATTAGCGCCCACTTTTTCAACCATCGCTTCATTAAATACACCACTCAGTGATGTATGCAACATAACAAACATACTTTTAAGTTTTTCGTTATTTCTAATCTCGGATGTCAGAGTATATCCATCCATTTCGGGCATTTCTATATCTGAAATAAGCATCAAAACTTCATCATCAACTTTAGTACCATCTGAAACTAAGGCTTCTAAATAGTTATAACACTCATGCCCGCCTTTAAAAACTTTTGTGACAAAACCTAATTGTTCGACTGTACATTTTACTTGGCTCCGAGCAACGGAAGAGTCATCGACAATTAATAACAGCTTGTCTTCTGGCGCTCTGCCTTGCGATTGTTCAATAATTTTAGCACTAACTATTTGGTTATTAGGCGTGATTTCACAAAGTACTTTCTCAACATCAATGATTTCAACTAATTTATTATCTATATTGGTTACAGCTGTTAAATAATGACTATCGCCAGCCCCCTTTGGCGGTGGATGAATTTCACTCCAATTCATATTAACAATTCTTTCAACAGCCTTAACTAAAAAACCCTGCACTCGCCGATTGTATTCCGCAATAATAACAAAACATTTATCTACATCACCTAAAGAAGGTCCACCAACGGCCATACTTAAATCAATGACTGAAATAGCTTTTCCTCTAATTTGTGCAATTCCTCTAACCACTGGATGACATTGAGGCATCGTAGTTAATGGAGGGCATTGAATAACCTCCCTGACCTTAAAGACATTAATACCGTAAAGCTGTTTACCTTTAAGGCTAAACATTAATAGCTCTAGTCGATTCTGGCCTACCATTTGCGTTCTTTGATTAACGGTATCGAGAATATTTGACATTATTACACCCTCTTTTCTGTTGTGGCATATTAGTTGCATTCATTGTAAGTATTAGTACGAATTAAATTAGCTTTTTCTCAATCATGCATCAATAAGATAAGATTGGTTATAAGCAAGACGAACTGACTGCATTAAGTATAGTAAAGATAATAGATAGCACAGGATAAAGATGGTTCTTTTTACAAAAGTAACGGCGCTAATGTATAAAACAGTATATATGAATAAACGGTTATTCATTCTTACTTTATTATTACTGACAAATGATATTGCGAATGCTGCCGATATTAATGTATATGAAAAGTTAATCAGTATTCAAAATACGGCAAAAATATTCCTTGAGGAAAAGACAATATCTGCCGATACAAAAGACGTTGAACTTAACATAGGGCAAATTGACCCGAGACTAAAACTCAAAAAGTGTGATCAACCATTGATTGCATTTTTGCCACAAGGCTCTAAAACATTTGGAAAGTTGAGCGTTGGAGTCAGATGCAGTGGAACTGTACCATGGAAAATTTTTCTCTCTGCTACTGTTTACCACTACCAAACAGTTGTTATTGCCAACAATTCATTAGCTAAAGGAAAGCTTATTTCTAAACAAGACTTGGGTTATAAAAGAGTCAAAGTTTCTAATTTCAGAAAGCAACCTGCCGTTGATAGCAGTCAAGTGGTAATGACTAGTCCTCGCAGGTTTATTAGAGCCGGTTCTATCATTTATACAAATAATATATGCATGATTTGTAAAGGTAATAGAGTTAATGTTACTGCGGGTTCAGCCTACTTTAGTATCAACTTAGAAGCTGAAGCATTAGCGGATGCTTTAGACGGCGAAATGGTTAAATTAAGGAATTCGAAATCACGGCGTATATTTAATGGCACTGCAACCGGAAGAAATAAAGCAACCGTGTTATTAGCAAGATAAATGCTCTATTTAATACAATCAATCGCAATATGAAATACTGGAAACATAATTAAATGGTTTTAGATGTGAGAAATATTGATGCCGGTCAAGCAAAAGCGTTGCTTGGGAAAGCTGCTAGTACTAAAAAGTCGTCTGGCGCGACAAAAAGTAGTGCCAAAAGTAAGAGTGCTGAAGTAACAGCCTCAGAAGATGACTCAGTTGAACTAACAGGGCTAGCAGGACAGATTAGTCGGCTTGTTAATCAAATGAAAACTGAGCCAGCATTAAATCCCGATCGAATTTCGCCTATCAAAGATAAATTAACAAAAGGTGGATACGAAATTGAATACGTGCGAGTTGCCAATAAAATTTTAGATTTTGAATCAGCTTACTAAAGTCTGCTTTAATAAAAGATTTTAATTTTTTTAAGTGGCTAGATTAATAATTAAACGTTAATAAACAGGATTTTATAATGAACAAAATACAAGAGTTTAAAACATTCATCAATCTTTGGCTCACATCCTACCAAAAATTACATGAATTATTAGAGAGTGAAAAAAGAGCATTAGAAAAAAGAGACTTCACTTGTTTGGAAAAAATAGTTTCGGATAAAAATATTTTAATTAATCTAATAAATGAACAACCGATCCCTCAACAAGAATTTAACAATCAACTGTCAAATAGTAAAATCACTCCAATAAAGGAATCTGCCCTTACTAAATTAAATAAGGCGCGTACTTTTTGTTTAAATTCTATTGAATTGAAAAATAGCTGGAAAGAGTTAATTAAATTGGTTGGCGAGTGTCACTTTAAAAATGAAGTGAATTCAAAAATGGTCCAATTAATCGCATCATCAACAAAAAGAACATTTAATTTAATTAAGGGATTTGATCCAGATAATAATTTATATAATCGTGATGGGGATCGTAGTTTGGTACAACATCAAGGGCAGTCATTGATTGCCTAATGTTAATTGTATAATATAAAATTTTTATCGTTAACGCATGAGATTCATGAGTTCTATTAATCAAAGTGGCATTTATATCAGTTTCTATGCGCCCTTCTTTTTTCACTTCAACGGTTTGAATATCATCAGTTATATCTAAATGCAAATAGGGGTACGGCTGACCGCGAGACAACATTACATTTGTAGAAAAGCCTGTGACAACGTTTTTAACCATAAAACGCAAAAGTCAGATTTCACCCTTCTCTCAAAAATATTATTTTATCTTTTGCTGATTTCGGTGCCGAAATAATGATACTACCATTGGGTTGAATGACAATGTAAGTGACTGGCTAACTTTGTTCAACATTGTCACCAATTTGAATTTGAATTATATCGCCAACGGCTAAATCGAGTTCTTCTACTAGCATATACTTTACTAGCATTATGTCTTTCTCACTCTTATCTGTTATTCTTTTATAATCAAATGTTTTTAAATTTGGTTATTTATAAGGGTAGGCTATAAATAACCTACCTATTTCAATTTACGCCGTAATTTGAGAATATAAAAAATTCAAAATGGATAAAAAGAGTGACTCAATGGTAAAAAATGTTGTTTTATGGGGTGCACCTCTGTTTTCTTTTACATTATTTATAGTAATGAAAAGTTTAGACGTTGATACTGCAGTTACTGTCGTTACTACTACCACCTTACTTTGCGCCCTTTGGTGGATATTTGAACCAATCCCTATTCCTGTTACATCCTTGATTCCTTTGGTCGTTTTTAATCTTTCAGGTATATTAACCAGCTCAGAAATCGCACAATCATATGGACATCCACTTATTCTATTACTATTGGGTGGTTTTATACTTTCTCAATCTATGTCTTATTCTGGAGCTCACAAAAGAATTGCACTATTAATGGTTAATTTAGTCGGAGCTGATTCACCTAAACGATTGGTATTTGGCTTTATGATTGCGTCAGCATTATTAAGCATGTGGATTTCCAATACGGCGGCAACTCTGATGTTACTGCCTGTTGCTTTAGCGACAGTAGAGTCTTGTAATGACAAAAAATTGACAGTAGCGCTATTACTAGGGATCGCTTATTCAGCAAGCATTGGAGGTGTTGGTACACCAATTGGAACACCTCCAAATGCACTATTCATGTCAACTTACGCTGAAGTAACGGGGCAAGATCTTGGGTTTATAGATTGGATGAAATGGGGTGTCCCGTTAGTTGTTGTCTTCATCCCAGTATCAATGCTTTGGATCACAAAAAATCTAGGTGCTAATTCTAAAATCAGCGTGCCGACAACAGGTAAATGGACAACAATTGAAAAAAGAGTATTAAGTGTATTTTTAGTCACCGCGTTATTGTGGATTACTAGAAAAGCGCCATTTGGTGGCTGGAGTGAATTTAGCGGTTTAACCAGCGCAAACGATGCCAGCATAGCATTACTCGCTTGTGTCGCACTTTTTATTATACCAGACGGCATGAAAAATAAATCACGCAATCACACTGGACGATTGCTCAATTGGGAACATGCGAACAAAATACCCTGGGGGGTTCTGCTTTTATTTGCTGGAGGAATTTGTATAGCAAAGGCTTTTGGTGCTAGTGGACTCAGCCAAATTCTCGGTGAATATTTAACCAGCTTTGTTTTACTTCCCATTATTGTAGTGACCGCACTTATCGCGTTAGCGGTCACATTTATGACTGAAATGACCAGTAATACAGCAACCACAGCATTATTAATGCCTATTCTGGCAGCGGCTGCATTGACAGCAAAAATTGATCCTGCAATTCTTATGGTACCAGCAGCCATGAGTGCAAGTTGTGCATTTATGTTACCGGTCGCGACGGCTCCAAATGCTATCGTTTACGGAAGTGAACAGGTAAATATTCAACAAATGGTTAAAACAGGCTTTGCACTCAATATTATTGGTGTTTTACTAATTACAGCAATTAGTGTTTTACTTATTTAATTATTAGAAAAACAGGTGCTAGATACTAGCGAATAATAACATTCATGATAGAATGTCGCGCTTAAAAACGACCTACTTTTAAACGCTACAAGAAAGCATATAGGAATCTTTATGTCTAATATTGAACATTCCAAATCCGGATCAGACAGAAACTTAGAAAATTCAACCAGTTTACCGTCACTAAGCTACAAAGATGCCGGTGTGGATATCGAGGCGGGCAATAGATTAGTTGAGCGGATTAAAAGCGTTGCTAAGGCAACCAAAAGACCCGAAGTAACATCTAACCTTGGTGGTTTTGGTGCTATGTTTGCACTCCCTACAGGCTATAAAGAACCCGTTTTAGTTTCTGGTACCGATGGCGTTGGAACAAAACTGAGATTAGCGATTGATGCAGGTATCCATGACAAAGTTGGTATCGATTTAGTAGCCATGTGCGTCAATGATCTTATTGTACAAGGTGCTGAACCGTTATTCTTTTTGGATTATTATGCAACCGGCAAATTAGATGTTGGTGTTGCCACTAGTGTTATCACTGGCATTGGGGAAGGTTGTAAACGGTCTAATTGTTCATTGATTGGTGGTGAGACTGCTGAAATGCCAGGTATGTATGAAGGTGAAGATTATGATTTGGCTGGGTTTTGTGTCGGGATTGTCGAAAAAAGTAAAGTCATTGATGGCACAAAAGTAAAGGCAGGTGATCAATTAATTGGCCTCGCTTCAAGTGGTCCTCATTCAAATGGATATTCTTTAATTCGAAAGATTATTGAAGTTAGCGGAGCAAGACTTGATGATGAGTTTGAAGGAAAAACTTTAGCTGACACTTTGCTAGAGCCAACAAAAATTTATGTTAAATCAATTTTAGAATTAATTAAAAACGTCGAACTAAAAGCCCTTTCACATATTACCGGCGGTGGTTTATTAGAAAACATTCCTCGTGTTATTCCAGAAAATACCTGTGCTCATATCGACCGTTCTAGCTGGAAAATGCCGGAAATATTTAACTGGTTGCAAAAAAATGGTAACGTCGAACAAATGGAAATGTATAAAACATTTAATTGTGGCGTGGGAATGGTTTTGGTTATTGCAAATGAAGATCTTGAAAATGCACTTAATCTACTTAATGAGTTAGGCGAAACTGCTTGGCACATTGGGCAAATCAAGCAACAAACAGACGGTCAACAAGTTAGCTTTTACTAATAACGTTGAAATCAAAATACCATATGAAAATTAATAAAGGAAAACAAAAAAACATTGTTGTATTAGTCAGCGGTAATGGTTCTAATTTGCAGGCAATTATTGAATATTTAAAATATAACAAAGAGATCGGAGTTGTCTCCGCCGTTATCAGTAATAAGGCATCAGCGTTCGCTCTTGAAAGAGCAAAAGCACATTCTATCGATGCAATTTTTGTTGACCCTAAAGATTTTAATACTCGCGAAGATTATGATTTCAAACTTGCAACGATAGCGGAAATTTACAATCCTACCTTAATTGTTTTAGCTGGTTTTATGCGTATATTAAGTCGCCAATTTGTATGCCAGTTCAAGGGTCGATTAATCAACATTCACCCTTCTCTTCTTCCTAAATACACTGGTTTAAATACGCATACAAGAGCTATAGAAAACAACGATATCAAACATGGTACTAGCGTCCATTTTGTTACAGAGGAGCTAGACGGAGGCCCGTTAATTGCGCAAGCTGAATTGAACCTTATTGAAAACGAATCATCAAGAGCATTAGCCGACAGAGTTCAATCACTCGAATACAAGCTTTACCCTTGGGTAATAGAGTTGTTTTTACAAGGCCAGATAGTACAAGTTTCAAATGGTGTTAAATACAAAAATAAAACCCTTGCTCATCCTCTTTTATTAAACCTTGAATCCAAGAACCTTTAGCCATTAAAATGGTCTTTTTATCTATGGCTAATAACTATTATTTAAACAGTTACAGAGCAACAGTAACATTGTTCTTATTATCTGTTTTATCACTCGCTTCTCTTGCAAAAGAAAGAATTACTGCAGACGAAGTTGACACTATAAAAAGCGCTATTAGTAATAATCATTCAATAGATGCACCTTCAGTACAATGGGAGTTCTTGAAAGATTATTCCGCAATATACCAAGTTTATTACGACGATGATTTAGTCGGTTCTGCAAATGAGAGATTGACTTTTAATAGTGGGTTTTGGCGATTAGAAATGAACGCAAAACTTAAAAAATTGTTTTTTAAGGTGAACTCAAATGAGTATTCAGAGTTTCTACTTGATGAACAAATTTTATACACACAAAGATTTCACTCTAAAACAGAAATTACATTTAAAAAAGACAAAGTAATTGAGCAATTTTTTGATTGGTCGAACAAGATAGAAACAGGTCTTTACAAGAAACGTTCGTGGCAATTGCCTTTAGAGCAGCAAGTTTTTGATAGAATGTCCCATACTATTCAATTGAGACAAGAATTAATTAATCGAAAAAAATCAAACAACAATAAAAATTT
>JBLIBL010000022.1:0-45574 GCA_047633355.1 Polaribacter sp. | reverse complement strand
TGTAACCATATTCCTCAATTAATGAAGGCATGGCTAAAGTGAAATTTTTACGCACTAAATAATAACCAGCGTAACCAATAAAAATACCAAAAAAAACTTGCCAGCGAAGTTTTTTATATTCGTTATCAATTTTGTCATCAGCTAAACGTGCGATATGGGCTTTGGGTTTGAAAATTCCGATCATGAGATATTGTTAACCTTAATTTGATCTTCAATTTTATTTTTTTTAAATTTGTTTTTCTTATTCAAAGTTGAAAAATTCTCATCAGCGAACTCCGACAAAACTTCATTTAAGTATTGAAAGCCAAGAGTTGTTGTTTGAATGGTGTCTTTATTATTAGTGACCAGTTCTTTTTTTCGCAAATTATCTAATACATTTTCGATAATATTATTTGTTATACCCGTTCGTTCAAAAAAAGATTTAGCCTCAACACCATCAACAAGTCTTAAAGCATTAAGCATAAACTCAAATGGCATTTGTTGTGCTGACAGTTCATTTTCTTGATCAATGAATGGCTTTTCAATATTTAAATAATCTTTTGGACTTCTTTTTTTACTGGTACGAGTTATTTTTTGGGTATCTGCCCTAGTTATTTTCCCATGAGCACCTGCGCCAATTCCCAAATAATCACCAAACTGCCAATAGTTAGTATTATGCCAACAAGAAAAATTACCTTCTTTAGAAAATGCTGATACCTCATATCGTTGATATTGATGTTCTTGTAAAAGAGCCAAGCCTTTTTCGCTAATATCGGCAGTGTGATCGTCATCCGCCATATTTTTCGGAGGTGAATGATGGAATGCTGTATTAGGTTCTAATGTCAGTTGGTACCAAGAAATATGCTCAGGTTTAAGATCAATAGCCGTTTGTAAATCTTGCATTGCTTGCTTAATTGATTGGTTGGGCAGCGCGTACATTAAATCAACATTGATATTTTTGAAACCAGCGTCACGAGCAATTTGAAAAGCTTGATGAGCGTCATTTCCATTATGAATTCTGCCCAACGTATTGAGAAACTCATTTTCAAAACTTTGTATACCAATTGATATTCGGTTGACACCGGCTTCAAAAAAGCCAGCAAATTTATTCGCTTCTACGGTACCGGGATTTGCCTCCATTGTTATTTCGATTTCAGATAAAAAAGGTAATCTAGCTCTTACGCCAGATAGCAAACGATCCATACTTTTTACACTCATTAAACTGGGTGTGCCACCACCAATAAAGATTGCCGATATACTTCTTCCCCAAACCTTTGGCAATTCATCTTCTAAATCTTTTAAAAGCGCATCGATATAATCATCTTCTGATAGAGATTGGTTAGCCTTATGGTTGAGACCATGAGAATTGAAATCACAATAAGGACATTTTTGTACGCACCAAGGGTAGTGAATATAAAGGGTTAATGGTGGCAGGTAAGTGATGTTCAAGATTGATACTCTTTTGCAGACCGTTTGGATAAAATATTAGTCAACTTTCTTAATGCCTTACCTCGGTGACTAATAAATGCTTTTTCATCGGGTAACATTTCAGCCGCTGTTTTTTGTGCTTTTGGACAATAAAAAATCGGATCGTAACCAAACCCGCCTTTACCGCTAGGTTCTCTTAATAAAACCCCCTCCCAACTACCTTGGCAAATGATTGGTGTTGGATCGGCTTCATGTTTCATAAAAACGATAATGCATTGATAGCGTGCCGAACGCATTTGATCATCTACGTTCTTTAATTCATGGATTAATTTCTCTAAATTTAATTGATCATTGGCATTATCTCCCGCATAACGTGCAGAATATATGCCTGGCTTGCCATTTAAATAATCGACTTCAATCCCTGAGTCATCAGAAATTGCGGGTAAACCAGTTTTAGTGCAAGCATGACGAGCTTTTATAATCGCATTTTCTACAAAGGTTAAACCGTCCTCTATGGCATCTTCTAGGTTAAAAGCTGATTGTGGCGTCAATTTTAATTTAAACGGTTGTAAAATACGCGAAAGCTCAGCCAGCTTTTTTTGATTACCACTGGCGAGGACAATTTGGTCTTTTGATGAAAATCTATTTTGAGGCACGATAAGGTTATGCTATTTGTTAATAATGAAACAATCTTATCGCTTTTAGGTTAAAAATATAAGCTAAGAATAGAAAACTACTAACGAAACATTAGATGTTCTAGCCCTTTGCGCTCAAATCTTTGCCATTCGCCTTCAGGCTGGGCAAGGCGATCAGCTAATGCCCACATCACAAAAGGATGATGACCTAATCCGCAATGACTGCTTTGTACCTCAATATTTTCAGTTTGCTCATCCTCTACTTCAATACAACACTCCCAATGAGTTATACCATCACTTTTAGAATAAAAAGCGGTTGAAGGGACCGGCGGTGTCTTACTCATTTTTTCTCGCAATGCGCCTTCCATTTGATCGAGTGTATAACCACTGGTTTTTTCAAACAACCACGAGACGTTATTGGCGGTTAAGTCACCTGCGAAAGGACTACCTAAAGTAATCACAGTACGAATCATTTCAGGGTGAAGTCGAGCTAACTCTCGAGCATAAATGCCGCCTAAACTCCAGCCAATCACGCTAACTTTCTCACCGTGTTGTTCATAAATTTCTTTCAAGCGGTCAATTATCTCTTTCCCACAGCCGTTTTCCAGATCTGAATATCTACCAAGGTTACGGCCTAAATTCCATCCATAGGACTTATAGTTTCTACTTTTTAAAAATATTCGCAATAACTTGGTTGTCATATCGCCAGCCATAAATCCGGGCATTACTAAAACAGGATGTCCGTCTCCTTTGGGCGCGGTTTGAAGAATAGGGTAACTTAATGCAAATCCACCGGCTTCAATTATGGTTCTTGCTTCTAAAGCTAATTTTAGAAGTGACGGTGATTGACTCTTTGTTATCTTGTCCATAATTGCAACTACACTCATTTGATTATTCTCTCTTTTGCTTTGCGGCTCATTTTATCGGGAGCTCGTTTCTACGGTTTTTAGTTTAAGTACTTAAATTACTTCACTTTTTTTTCTAAAGCCAAAACAGCTTCTTCTAATGTATTGGCTGACTCTCTCAAATATCTAGAAAACTTAGAAACATCAGGCATTATGTTGGAACTACTCGTAGGACTGATGGATAATACACCGTTATAGCTAAATATAGGTAAAATAAGCCCCATGCCATCAAATATTGGAGCCATACCCATGTGTGCTAGCATTTTTTTACCATTCATATAAAGCGGGATTTGAGGGCCTGGAACATTGGTAATGACTAGGTTGAAAATAGGTGAGTGATATTTTGATACATTCATTCTGGTGTAAAGCCGAGCGGCTTGAGCACCTAAGCCAAATGGGACAAAATCTGCATATTGTGTAAGCTGTTTTGCACCTATAGCACCTTGATACTGTTTGCCTCTAGCTGTATTTTCTTGAAGGCGGGTCAATTGCTTAACGGGATCTTCTTCGTCTGTTGGTAATTGGATCAACATTGCAGATACTTGATTTCCCATATCTTGTTTTTCATCTTTTGTTCGAGTTGAAACAGGAACCATCGCAATCAGAGGTTTTTCGGGTAATTCATCTTTTTCCAATAAATAACGTCTTAAAGCACCTGTACAGATTGCCATTACAACATCATTTAAGGTAGCACCTTCAACCGCATTTTTAAGAACTTTGATTCTGAGTAAAGATAAAAGAGCGGTATCCCACTTACGTTCTGCAGATACTGGTTGATTTAAAATACAACGTGGAGCGTTCATAATTGTGCGAGGCACATCACTCGATTGAATACGAGAAACTTTACCTGCGGCTAATGTAGATTTTGCTGTTTCGTAAAGCAAGCTAGGTAGTTTAAAAGGGCGTTTAATGTAATTCATTGTACTTTTATAGAGTAGGTTAATATCGCCAGGTATAGGCTCTAATTCCTTTTTTACTTCTGCAGCGACTTCTCTGGGTTCTTTGGTAACGTCAAATAATAAACCGAGCATTTCTGTGCCAGAAGCACCATCAATTGCAGCATGGTGAATTTTGCTAATAACCGCTACGGATCCCTCCGGCACTTGAGGAATATTTTCTAACCCTTCAACAAAAACAAATTCCCATAATGGCCTCGTGCGATTAAGTGGCTGACTAAATGCGTGGGAAGTAAGTTTGCGAAGTGATTTCCAGTCTCCTGGCTTTGGTAAAGCCATGTGTTGCAAATGTAGATCAATATTAAAGTCAGGATCATCAATCCAGTAGGGATGGTCGATACTTAAAGGGACTTCGATTAGCCGTTGTCTAAGGCGTGGAGCCAGGTGAATACGCTTGGCTAAAAACTCCTTAAACTCAACAAAAGTCAGTGAGCCTTCATAAATATCAAGACCACCAACGTGCATGGGCATATTAGGTGTTTCTAAGTAGAGAAATGATGAATCTAAACCAGTTAATGCTTGCATAATATCTGACCTTTATCTTTTCTATTCATTGACTTTAACAGTTTTTATTAGAATTGGCACTCTAATCACTGGTTTTAGAGAGTGCTCTCAATCTATAATGAGATTCGATTTCTAACGAATGAATAGATAATGTCTATTTCACAAAAAATACGCGAATTAATCACTCGGTTATTGGTACGATTTGGGCAAGTTAAAAGTGCGCCTGTCAAACTTTCTGAAATTGAGTTAATGATTAATAATTGGTTGCCTGAGATATTTGAAATTGAAATTGCAGGTGGTGATGCCGAATTAGAAATTCTAAATATCGATTTAAATGTTTGCAAAGTTCAAAAAACACAACAAAATCTTAAAGCCGTACTGTTTTGTAATTTTAAGGTGAAGAACAATAATTCTGTTATTTTTAATACTCACTTGAATATAGAAATCAATGCAGAACCAGACTATTTCTGCGAGTATAAAAGCATTGGAGTGACTAATGCGAAATTAGTAAAAATTGATTTAATTAATGATAAAGATTCGTTTATTAAAGATGTTAGTAACCTAGCCAATGGATTTTTACCAACGCCATTAAAAGGAATATTTAATATAGCGATGGCCTCTAGTACTGCACTATTGGGCGAGGAAGTCGTTAGTGGTATGACACGTTATCTTTCTATTTATAATTCAGGTAATCAGCAAAAAATTATCGATTATCATCATAAGGACATCGAAAATAAAATCATAGATATAAGTAATGATCGCGAGATGCGTTATTTATTGGATGAATCAGATTTTGAGGAAAAATTATTTTATGATTATGGCAAAAAAATAAAAGTAGAAAACGATCAACTACTTTTTTATTTTGAGTAAGCGTTCTCCTCAATAATATCGGAAAGATTTTCATTTTTTATCTTTTCGCCAATATCATCGATATTTAATTCATAATCATGAACTGATTTTTCTAACAATTCAAAAGCATCTTTAAAATGCTGTGCGAGCGGTTCAAGTGATTTAATCTCTTTATCACAACATACAATACCGACATTAGCGACATTGTTATAAGTCATTAAAGTAATATTGACTCCACCGCCTGCTGTAATGGTTGATATCGGATAAATTGATTTTAACTTGCAGTCCTTAAAATACATAACTTCTTTTGGGCCGGGCACATTGGATATCAAAATGTTAGCGATTGGATTAACCACATTGGATAAATGGAGAACCTCGTAAATTAACGCAAAAGATTGGATTAATACAGTATAGTACGCGAAGGCACCTGGTCTTGAGCGTTTTGCCGCTCTTAATACTATCCGATGATTTTCGATAATCCGTCGTAATCTTAAATAAGGGTCTTTCTCTCCGTGCGCTAATTCAACCGGCACAATCGCGATCATGTTTCCACCGCTTGTATCTCCGGGCCTTCGTAAATTAATCGGCATGTTAGTAAACAAAGCCTTATCAAATGATTGTCCTAACTCGCTTAAAAAACGGTGAATACCAATATCAAAACTGCAGAGCAAAATTTCATTAACAGAAGCTCTTAATTGTTTTGATAATGCTTTAATTCTGTCAAATGGAAGATCAAGTGTGGTGACAACACGACCTTTTTTAACTTGCCCAGTCAAAATGGTTTTAGTTCCCGTAAAAGGTACTGGCATGTAATGAGTATTAATGCGTAACAATTTAAGAATGACTCTAACTAGAACCCAAATGAAATCTTTTGTGGCAAAAAGAAAAACAAAAACGTTTTTAAAAAAAAGAGTTATTTTTTTTGAGTTTTTACTGTTTTTTGGTGAGGATTTGCGGATTGTTTCTATTGCCCAAATTGGGATGAAACCCTCTGCTTTAACTTCTAGAGAGTAAGCCGCTTGAAGCCAGCGAACCAATGTTGCACCATCGCCAAGCATATGATGAATTTTTATATATAGTGAAAACTCATTCCCTTTTTGACTTTCAATAATATGAAACTGCCAAAGCGGTTTATCGGTATCTAAGCGGATTTCGTGAAGTTCCGCCGCTTTATTATGCAACGCTTCTCTATCGGCAATATCATCCAATAAATGAAGTTGAACGTGGTATTGCATATCAAGCTTTTCAAGTGGAATAAGTTTTATTGGAAAACCTAAAAAACTTTGCACTCGACAATTAAAAGGGGTAACTCCGGTGGTAAGTTTTTGCAACTCAGTGAATAATTTTTTCACATAATTTTTATCAGCATTAACTGGAAGGTCTAATATTTGTAACGATGCGACATGTTTGGGATTGTTATCAGATTCAGTTAACCAAAAAGCTTTATCTAAAAACGTTAGTTTTTTAACTTTTTGTTGTGAGGGCGAGTCGCTACTCGTGTCGTTCATAGAGATTCCTTACTGAGTCCATTTACCATAAGATTAAGTTCTTGGTATGTTTCCTTAGACATCTGCATGTAAGGTGTCAAAGCAAATAAAATAGTGGCGATGGATTGGAACATATAGTCACCATTGTTAATGTCTTTTCCTTTTAGCAATTGATAGTTGGGTGTTTGTGTCGCGATTAACCCTATCAACTGAATTATTTGCTGTCTCTGTTGATTGTCTCCCAACAATAAATCGTTTTCATAAAAGCCTTTTAAACATTGATCAAACACTTTTTCTTTTTGATTGAGTATTTGTCTAAAGCCTTTAGCCGTTGCTGGGTAATGTTCTGCAATCTCAGTCGGGTTTCTATAAAGGAATCTATATTCATGGGAAATTTGAAAAATCATTAGTAAGTAGTAAAAAAATTCTTCTAATTCTAAAGATTTTTCGTTAGATGAGTTAAGGATTTTACTCATCTTTGATTTATACTGCGAAAAAAGGCTGGTAATAATGCTATCTTTGCCTTTGTAGTGGTAATAAAGATTTCCGGGACTGATATCCATCTCAAGCGCGATTTCGACCGAACTCACGTTAGTTTCGCCTTTTTGATTAAAAAGCTCAAGCGAAACTAATAAAATCCTTTCTGCAGTTTTCATTTTGCTAAAAGTCACCTGTATTCAATAGATTAGCTAAAACTACCTGTTTTTCTAGTGGATGTACAGTTGATAAAACAACTGATTAACTAAACACAAAATAAAGTTGCATAAATCCAGCGCCCATTCCTAAAATGGCCCCCGCTAGTATAAGTTTCCACTCATCTTGCTGATAAGCTGGACGCAATACACCTTCAAATTCTTCTGGCGTGAGCTTTTCCATCTTTTCACATAGATCATCACCCACCCTTAATGCTTTGTTGGTGTACTCATGCGCATAGCCAAGGTATTTATCTGAATCTTCGAAAAGTAGTTTGCTAGAAAGTCTTTTCATTTTGTAATAGTTTTCTGTGCCAACACCTAAAACAAAATAAGGTTGTGCGACGGAAATATATCGATCGATTGCGTCATTTATATTGAGTTCCATGAGCTCCAATAATGCAGTGGAGCCCGGCCCATGTAAAAGGGCATTAGTGATATTTTTTGAAGAAAGCAGTTTCTTTTCAATAATATCAGAATAAACCTTTGAAACTTCTTTCTGACGCTTTAGAAACATGCCTTGAAAAGTCATTCCCATAAATTTTACTGGGTGTTTAGGTGAAAATATCAATTTGAGTGCGATTTCATTGGTTAGATACCCGACTAGCAAGCCGCCGAGTGGTAAAATCCACCATAATGGGAAAAAATGCCAAAGTATCATGGTTGGTAAACCAAAAAGAAAACCGAAGTAAAAACCTGAGCGTTCAATGAATGGAAATTCTTTAGAACCGGACTTTAGGAAGATCTCATTGATTAATTCAGGCTCTTTAGTTAAATGACCAACAACAAGTTCTTTTATATCAATGATTTCTGAGACATTATCCTGGAAATCAGTAACCATTTTACTAACTACGTTTGGTAAGTCGAGCTCTATTCGTTGATAAACTAAGTCTTTCCCTTGAACGGGTAATGATGCCCACAAGGTCGGGGCAGACTCTTCCATCACATCATTTACAACACGGATTAATACTTGATTGAGTCTTCGCTCGATAACTTCAGTTAACTTATCAGCTTCTATTCGAGAGACTATTTCTTCGACGCTTAATAGTTTACCAAGCACTAAGTCAACGGATATTTCGGCCATCTGTTGTCTTTTAGCAGGAATTAACCCTTGCCAACCAAAAATAGGTTTTATGCCAACAAACTCTATTGGATAAAACATCATTTTTACGGCAAGAAAATTTGTCCACCAACCAACAAAAGCACTAATCACTGGGATCAGTAGTAAAAGTCTATTAGCGTAAATCCACTCTAGGTTAATCCAGTCCATTAACTTAATCTTTTTGTTATTTTTCGGAAACTATAAACTCAGGCTACCGATTCAGGTTAGAAAGCGCAACCTAATTCTTGTTTAGCTAAAAGACAAATATCCCTTAGACCCACTTCACAAAGAGGGGAGTTGCATTTCATACTTGTTAAATAATATGGATGACTGAACTTTAAATGTAAAGTTTCCTTTTCTTAATATGTTTGAAACGAATTGGGTTGCTCTTTCTAATTAATATTGTTTGAATAGAAAAAAATACCATCGAGTTGAGTTTATGCTGTTCAAAAACAAACTATCTGCGGTCGAAAATGAAATTAAAAATGCTGAAGATTATCAATCTTTTTATCAGGCGAGCGCGTACCACGATGAAATAAGTGGCGCGGACCAGTGGAAATCGAAAGACGAATCACCAGATTATGATTTTCAATTAATTCGTAAAAGAGTTGAACGCATTAAAACCGCACGAACACGAGGTAATGCAAACGCCCTTATGTCTATATTGCATGAAGGTATTCATGGAAATCTAGGCAATATTGCTTCCTCCAAGCTCTCGCAACAATCTAAATTAGGCACTAAAAAATTGATTGAAGAGTTTCTCAATCAAGTGTGTAATGCGTTAACTTTTATCTATCATGCCGATGAACGTGAAATCGATTTTGCAACCAAACTTTGTTTTTTTGAAGAAACCTATCATGCCTTTGGACAGAGCTGCTTAATGCTCAGTGGAGGTGCTGGATTAGGCTTTTTTCACGCTGGAGTAGTTAAAGCTTTACAAGAACATGACTTAGTACCCAATGTTGTTTCAGGCGCAAGTGCAGGATCGATTATAGCTGCATTAATTGGTACTCGAAAAAAAAGTGAGTTGTTAGAGGATTTATCGGCGGAAAGCATTTTTGAAAAATTTAAAGGTTGGAGCCAGTTCAAAGGAATAAAAAAGGAAGGTTTTTTAGATAGTCGTTATTTAGAAAATACCTTGATTGACCTTTTTGATTTAATGACATTTGAAGAAGCTTTTGTAAAAACAGGTGTTAAAATGACCGTGACTGTATCCCCTGCAGATTTACATCAAACATCTCGTTTGCTCAATGCAATAACATCACCCAATGCAATTATTACTCAAGCGGTTAGAGCATCAGTTGCAATTCCATTCATGTTTTCACCAATTTATTTAAAAGCAAAAAATAAAGAAGGAGAAGTGATCCCTTATATTCCTAACCGTCAATTTGCAGATGGATCAATGATGGCGGATTTGCCATTTAGGAGACTGGCTAGGCTATATGGTGTGAACCACAGTATTGTGAGCCAAACTAACCCTTTAGCGACGCCATTTTTAACCGGCGGAAAAAGTGAAAATGGTAGTTTATCTGAATTGACCTTGCGTCATGCTGCTGATTTGGCTAAAAAAAATAGTGTTTATATTTTTGACGTATTGGAAAAACTAAGTTCAAGCGATTATTTAAAAAGAGGTATCCATAAAGTACGCTCTATTGTTGATCAACAATACGTTGGCGATATAAATATTCTACCCGATAGAAAGTGGTCTGATTTTAAAATGTTATTTGCAAATCCAACTATGCAGAGTTTAACTCAATTGATTGAAGGGGCGGAAAGGGCGACATGGCCTCAGATTGATTTAATCAAACGAAATACTAGAATATCAAAAAAGTTTAGTTTTTATTTGAAATTATTGAAGGCTGAAGAAAAGAAACGCTTGTCTCAAGAGATTCCTAGTAAAAACGCAATCTAATTCGGAAAGTAGCGACAAAAATTGTAACCCGAAGAGCAAAAAAACCAACCGTTTTACGGGTTGGTTTTAAAAATAATCCTGCAGGACTGTTTAAGGTTTGATATTAAAGCTTTATATTAAGACTCATTGTTACTTACTTTTTTTGCAGTTGTTTTCGTTTTCTTTGTTACTTTTTTAGCTGGCGCTTCAGCTAGCTTGGAAACAGCACTAATTAAATCATCAACTTTAGAATCAAGCTCAGCTAAACGGGCTGAATCAGATGCTTCATTTAAACCTAGCTTGTCTTTAAGCGCATGAATTTTAGTATCTAAAACTTCTTTTGCATTTAACTTATCACGTAATTCAGCTTCAAGCTTTTCACCTTCAGAAACAAGGTCACTCATTAAAGTGTTTGTTTTTGTGTAGGCTTCATCAAGTTTTTCGACAGCATACTTCCAACCAGAACCATAAGCGCCCAGGCTTGCTAACCATGCTTGACGACCCAGCTTTTCAGCTTTTTTAAATGTACTCATCATATTTCTCCAATTTAGCAATTAACTACTTACTTTGCAGTTAGCTTCTCAACTGATGCTGCAAGTGCTTCAATTTTAGCCGTTAAATCATCAATTTTGTCACTATTACTTTTGTTGTTCATGCCTAATTTTTCACGAACTTCTTCAACTCGGCCTTTTACGTCAAAATCAGTTTTCTCTTTGATTTTGTTTTTAGCTTCAGTTTCTAATTTTTCGCCTTTAGCGACTAAATCTTCAAAAACTTTTGATACGTTGATATTGTCAACGCGCTCTTGTACTTCTTCGTAACTTTTTCCGTATGCGCCTAAACCGGCTAACCAGATTTTACGTGCGAAGTCTTCAGCTACAGATACTCTTTCTTTAATTGTTTCGATATTTGACATGGTGATTCTCCTAAATGTGAATGATAGTTTTCTTAACTGTTGCCAATGTTACGGAGATAAATTAGAAAAGGCATACTAATAACAAAATAATTTGAAATAATATTTCTATACAATAAATAGGCTGTTATGGTTTGAAGGTGCAGGCATTAATATTCGGTGGGCTTTGGCCGGTATTTTATTACAAGCAATGTGCAAAAATTAACAATTTGAGAAAATGGGAGCGATTGTAGCAACTCGCTTTGGAAGAACACCTCGATAATGATTATCGAGGTGTATGATTTATAGCTTTTGTTCTAAAACTAAGATTACTGCTTTGCAATATCCGTTATATTTTTGGATCTTTAACTAGGATCTCATTTATTAACTCGGATCTTCTTTATTAAGTAGTTCCATTAACCCAATCAGCGCAACAAAAAGAATCGAACCTACCGGCCAAACAATCCAAGTGATCCCCCAATGCATAGTCCACAAACTCCATCCTAGATATACGGCTGTTAACAAAGGCCAGTAGAATACCGCAAATTTTTCTATTCGCTTAGTACGTTCAATTTTTTTCCTGGTGGCGAAATTGCCTTCTTGAATAATGCGGTTGTAAGCTTCATATTTTGTTGATACTGGGATCAAAAGATATACACCCGTCGCTATAATCAATAGCATAACCATTAGCATCATTAATACTATATCATTGCCATTAGAGAACATGCTGACAAAAATCATAGGTACAGAGCTGAAAATGAACATGAATATAGCAATAGATAATCTTAAGTTATAGGCGCTTCTGAATTTTTGTAATTTTTCTTTAAAAACGGAATGCACACCATAGGCTAATTCAAATTCTTGATTTTCTATCGGTGCTCGCTCGCTCTCATATTGGTTGGTTCTGATAAAAAAGCTTACAGCTATTGAGATCATCGCCAAAATCAATGCAACACCCAAAGAACCTGCAATATTGGATGTTAGGTTCAACTGATTGGTTTCAGCCATTGCTAGTAACGCAAAGAGAGGTATAACCGAACCTACACATAGAAATACACCCTTAGCAACTAACTGACCTATTGCCATCTTATTTTCAACATACTTCATTGCCTGTTCAAGGCTAACTTGAACCGCGTTTGTCTCGAACCCTCCGCTGAGTGATTCAGTTGCTTCAACATTATCCTTTAATAAATAATCAGTCGAAACATCAAAAATTTCGGCTAACATTATTATTCGGTTTAAATCCGGTATGCTGTTAGTGCTTTCCCATTTCGAAACTGATTGCCTAGAAACATTCATTTTTTCAGCCAAGTCTTCCTGCGACCAGCCAACTTGCTTTCTTAATCTAACTATTTTTTCTGCTAAAATCATTATGTTTATCCTATATCTACTATTGAGAGTAAAGCATAAGAAATTGGTGGGTTGCAAGCTATCAAGTCAGGTTGTTAATTTGTCAACCTGCGGTTGCAATGTGGAATTAATAGTTAAATTAAAAATTGTTTAATTTTTAACACTGTTTCACGAATTTGTATGATTTCTCTATTGGCAGGCAAAATTAACTATCCAATGAATTTTGACAAAAGTATAACTTGAGTTGTGCGGTGTCTATGAAAACCGCAATATCAATACCTGATAATACTTTCGAGTTAGCGGAGCATTTTGCTAATAGCGCCGGTATGACCCGTAGTGAGCTCTATACTACGGCCGTTCTTGAATATTTAAAAAATCATAAAAAAAAGACTTAACCAAAACATTAAATGATATTTATGCCAGTGAGAAGTCATCTTTAGATGACGAATTTCAAACACTGCAGTTGAAGTCATTGCCAAAGGAACGTTGGTAATGAAAAAGGGTGATGTGTGGTGGGCATCACTTGATGAGCCTACTGGTTCTGAGCCCGGTTATCGGCATCCAATCGTAATCATATCGTCAAATGATTTTAATCAGAGTATAACAAGAGCCGTTATTGTCGCTATTATTACCTCTAATCACCGTTTGGCAAATGCACCAGGTAATTTTAAGCTAAGTAAAAAAAGTGTAGGGATAGAGCGAGACTCTGCGGTTAATGTTTCGCAATTAATGACACTTGATAAAGCGTTTTTAACGGAACGAATTGGTAAATTACCAATTAAAACCCTTAACTTATTGGATGAAGGGTTAAAATTGGCGTTAAATATCTGAATAATATATTTCAACATCTAACCCCGTGATATCTCAATAAAAAAAGCGACCGAAGCCACCTTTTTAGAAAGAATCTATAATAGTTATAAATTTTTAAGTTCTATTCCTACCCATTTCATCATGGCTACTTACCCAATCACCAGCTATAACTGCGCAACCAAGTGAAATGTCACCAGCTAAAACGGTAGCGGCAACAATTTCAGCAAATTTATTCGCTTTGCCTGTGCCGTAGCAGTCCATAATTTCTAGACATTCTCGTTGAGTTGGAAGCCCTGTTCCACCGCCATAAGTTGCGCAAATTAATGATGGTAATGTGACCGCCATATAAATATCGTCATTATCGAGTAATTCCGATGATAGCAGACCAGCGTGTGACTCAACAACATTCGCTTCATCTTGTCCCGTAGCACAAAATATCGAGGCAATACCGTTAGCTGAATGAGGTCCGTTGTATGCAGCTCCTGCCATCATTGCGCCGGTATTAGCTAGAACCGTTGCTTTAGCTAGTAATCGTGTATCTACTTTCATGATCGCCTTTAAAACTTCTTTTTTGATCACTATTTCGGCTATTACGCGCTTTCCACGAGTGTGTAACATATTGAGGTGCGAGTGTTTTTTATCGGTATCCATATTGCCTGAAAGTAGGTAACGGCTACCAGGGAGTTGCTTTCTGATCCATTCACAGGCCATTAATGTTGCTTTACCCACCATATTTTGACCAGCTGCATCACCTGTTGTGAAGTTAAAACGTAAATAAAGCGTCTTAGCGACGTTCCATTGTTGGATATGGACCAATTTTCCTACACTTGTAGTAGTTTCTGCGGCAGCTTTAATCCCCGTGAAATTATCTTTGACCCATTGACCAAATTCTCTTGCTTGACGTGCATCTTCAAAGATAAATGCGGGCGCACGTTGCATGAATTGTTCTACTACAGTGGTTTTCACTCCTCCGCATTCGTTTATAACGCGCATTCCTCTACTATAGCTAGCCACTAAAGTACCTTCAGTAGTGGCAAGAGGGACATAAAATTCTCCTTTTGCGTCTTCACCATTAATTTTTAATGGACCTGCGAGTCCAACAGGCATTTGCAAAATGCCGATAAAATTTTCGACGTTTCCAGGCAGTATTTTAGGATCGATTGAGTATTGCCCTGTGTGCTTAAGATCGGCACCGGTTTTTTCTTTGATAAATGCTCGACGATTAGCTGCCCACTCATCGCTGTAGTCATTTTCTTTATCTCTTGGTATGCGAGTATCATCTGACATGCTATATTTTCCTTTTATTTAGTTGTTTTAGGGCTTTATTTACACTGGTTTGTCATATCAGACCAGATTAACTGAAACCACTTTAGCGCAATTATCAAACAAAACAAAGTGGAATAGAGAGGATTACTATCAAAAATAGAAATAGCGGTTATTTATATCTCCAATAATGAAAACGGTTTTGAAATTCCATATGCTTGAAGATAATCTATTCCGAATGAGCGACAAGACTCAATAATTGCTTCATCTTCAACAAATTTAGCAATTGTTTTTATACCCATTACTTTGCCCACTTCATGGATTGATTTAACCATCGTTTTATCAATGGGATTTACAGCCATTTCCTTAACAAATGAGCCATCAATTTTAAATAATCAACAGGGAAATTTTTAAGATAACCAAATGAGGATAGACCGCAACCAAAATCATCTAACACAACAATTGCAGATCGCAAGTTTTCAGCAACTTCTAAGCCATTATCTTTATTACAGTTTGTCAATAAAACACCAAATTCATCGGCTCCAATACGAGCTAGTAAATCATTTTTCCGTAACGATTTTTTAGTATATTCGATGCAGATTTGAGAATTTGATCGCCAGCAATATGTCCACTGGTATCATTGACGATTTTAAAACTATCAAAATCAATGAATGATAAAAAATTGATTCAGTGCGTTTGATAACGTTACTCCTACTACTTAATGACGTTTCTTATTATTTTTTATTTATCTAATTAGTATAGATATTTATTGACGAAAATGCATTCTGAAAGAAAATAATGTTTTATATGTTGTATACTTTTAAGACCTAACAATATTAGTGTTAGACAGTGTGTACAAGGGAATAATAGACGTTAGTTAATATAATGTAGGCAATACTATTAATGAACAATCGAGCTACATTTATACAGATAAATAGAGTGTTTTCACTAACCTTTTTTTTATGGATTATATTGTGGCCTGGTAGCGTTAACAGTTATTCAAATGATGAATATTTAACCTTTTCATATTGGAGGACCACCACCGATTTCTTTGATGAAAATAATCGACAATATAGTCCTGTTTCGAGTTCACTCGGGTATGGATTTGAGTTATCCAGTTCATGGTCTTTTGATTTAAGCTATGAAAAAAGCAAAGGCAGTGGTGAGTGGCTTAGTCATAAACTGTTAAAACAATCCTTTTATGAGAGTGGTGAATCTGAATCAAATAGTTATTCTGTTGGCTTATCTTGGATACCTAAAGATCATGGTATTAGTTTTTCTTATAGTTCTTTGGATTATGACGAATCGTCTACTACTTATTTACCGTTTTTGGTTGAAACAGTTATGAGCAAGAATGATGTTTATTCGGTTAGTTATATTGGTCGATGGAATAGTGATAATTTTGATGCTGGTGGTAGTCTTGAAAATCTTTTGAGCGACAATCAAGATGAATTGGAATTAAGTTGGAGTATTGGTTTTCAATCATTCGATGCAAATACTGAAATTGTAGAATTACCAAATACAGATCCTCCGGTTAGAATTGATGTGAATTTAAATCAAAAAAGTCTGAGCGCTTTTGTTGATTTAGAAGTCAATTATTTGATTTTGAGTCAAAAAATCAATTATTCCCCTTATTTAAATTTAGGATGGAACTGGGGGCTAGATACGAGTGGTGAAGAGTACATATTGTTATCACGCGGTGAACGAACTTTAAGCTTTGAACAATCTGGTTCTCGATTTAACAGTCAAATTAGAACACCTGACTCTGGCCAATTTTCTTTTGGATTGAAATTCATTTGGAACACTGGAACAACTGACGGTGACTCTAGTGACGGACTCGATTGGATAACCGATATTTGCTATACTGGCTCAATAAATACTGAAATAGAAAGCAGTGCTGTAAGGCTTTCTTTTACGGCCTATTTCTAATTTTAGGCTGTTTTCTAATTGTTTTAAGACGTTTACGGAGCTGTTGTCTTTTAGCGGGGGATAAATTTCTGAATTTATCCCTTAGTTTTTGACGTTTCTCGGGCGATAAATTTTTGAATTGAGTAAAGGTTTGTCTTAATTGGTCTTGAGTTTCTGCAGGTAATTGTTTAAAACTATTTAACTTAGAGAGTAGACTTTGTTTTTTATCTTCATCAAGGAGATTCCATTTTTCAAATCTCTGACTTGCTTTTGATTTTTCTTGGGTGGACATATTTAACCAACGTTCAGCCCCTAAGATTAATCTATTTTGTTTTTTCCTCGTTAAGCTCTCCCATTTTCCTTCAAATTGAGAAATTACTTTTTTAACTTCTGGAGAAAGACTGTTCCAGTTAGTGTTCGGTTCGTTTTTTACCGACTCAGCATTAACGAATGCTATATTGATAATAAAAATAAAGATGCTTGCAAATAGAGCACTATTGAACTGTTTCATTCTTTATCCTCCTTTAGTACATTATTTGATTGAGTCGATTTAAGATTAGATAATGAGATTTTTAATTTTGTCAATAAACCGATATCGTCTAACTCTTGAATCTCCATTGGGTCAATAAATTGTGTTTGACTTATTATTTGAGTTCTTGATGATTTTTTTCCTGTTTTAACGTCTGCTTTCGCATCTGATTTTACCGTAATTCCGCTAGCCAAAAAATCAAGAAATGCCTCGCTTGGCAAATCAACTGTGTTACCAAAAGAGATTTTATTTTCCAGCTCGCCATAGGCGTTGGCATTTCCGATAACGGCACTAATCATCAATAGTGGAAATATAGATGTTAAATTTTTAGATCTATAAAGAGGCAATTTCATTTTCCTCTGTCATCCATAATGCAAACTCAAGTTGTTCTAACAATTCAATTTCTTCCAATTGAAACTTGTTAAAATCAGTTTCAATCTCAACTATATTATTAGCAGACGAAGATAATTCATTTTTATTTATATCTACTGATACAAGCGCAATTAAAGTGATAAAACTTACCACCCCTGCGACCTTCAATATTGGACGACTAAAAAATGAATTTGAGGGCTTAGTTTGTAATGCTTTTGTTCTAGCCTGATTCAGTTTGCGCCTAATATCAGGATGTAAATCATCAATACTAGAATCGAGTGCGTCTATTACACGTTTCTCAGTTTGCGAATTATTATCTTCTATTTGACTCATAAATCACCTAATGCTTTTCTTAAAGCTTCTTTTGCTCTTGAGTAATGTGTTTTTACACTGCCTTCGCTACATTTCATTGCGATAGCGGTTTCTCTTACACTAAATCCTTCCCAGCTTCGCAACATAAAACATTGTTGTTGTCTTGGTGCTAAATTTTTTAATGCGCGTGATACATTTTTCAAATCACTGCGTCCATCAAGTTCTCTTTCAAGCGTAATGTGATTAGATGCGTTATCAATCTCGTCAATAAAGCGGTGATCATCTGATTGATTTTTTCGCCAAAATAAAACTTTATTTTGAACTGCCTTTTTTCGAAAGTAGTCCATGGTTTTACTTTGCAATATTCTATAAAATAGCGGCTTCCATTCATTACTCGGTTTATCAGAATATTTTTCAACTAACTTAATCATTGCATCTTGAACAATATCAAGTGCGTCAGCTTGGTTCTTAGTGGCAATTTCTGCCATCCGAAACGCTTTAGCTTCTACTTGTTTCAAAAACTGTTCAATGCTTAAATCCAGGATGGTCTCCTCATATTTGAAACTACTCGTCTGCTCAATTGAATTCGCAATCGTATTCGAAAATGATGACGAGCTATGACTGTTTTGAGAATACATCATTGTTTTGTTTAAGTACATATTGAGATATTTTTCATTGACCATAATATTGTCAATTAATCTTTAAAGAAACCCTCTCCCAAAGGGAGAGGGAGAAGAACCCGTTCAACCTTATTTTAATTTAACTGCTACTTTAACAGCAGATAATGTTGAGCTATCTAATGAGAACCCGCCATTAGTGTGCATTAAATCAACTACTTTACCTTCGTCTAATTTAAGTTGAAGAAAGCTTGTAAAGTCCGCAAAGTTAGAGAAAATAGTGATCCCCGTTTCCGTCTTTATGGTAAACAGACCACGAGTTCCTTTTGGCTGTATAATAACCGCATTTTCAAGTTGACTGATATCCGTTCTGACCCCGCCTTGAATTAATGTATATACGGCGTATTCTCCACTGCTATCAGTATTGATGGTCATGCTATCACTATTTATTTCAGAAAAAGCGACAACATCATCACCATCCGGCCAGTTTACGAATATTTGACTTCTTGATTGAGCGTAGTTGATAACACTAGTTGCGTTAAAGTCTGATGGTGCTGTTGCAAATGGTGCGATGTAACCACTCACTCTTACAGGATCATTAGGTTCAAATCCGCTGACGATCAAGTTATTGATATTAACTTCATAATTATCAACCTCTGCATCAAATGTAGAGTCTATACCAGTTCCTGCAAAATCAAAGAGTTCGGGTTTTCTTCCTTGTATAGCTTGTAAATCGACATCTAAAGTTGCATCGTCTTTTGATACAGTGTAACCAGAAGCAAAAGTAATATTCATTTTTACAACGCCTTCTGTTGCATCTAAAATTAACTCATCACCATCTTGAGTCATATTGCCAACAACATTGATTGATTGACCTACTGAAATATCAGTAATAGATGATTCTTCTGTGATTTTACGATTTTTAAATACTTTAGTTGTTTCAGCAACTATCACGCTAATTTCATCGTCAAATATCACTTGTCCATCTGTGCGAATAACTGATGCGCCTTTTACTCTTAAAGTATTGCCGTCTCTAGCGATCACTACACCGCCAGTCGCTCCGTCAAAATCGGCGCCTGGAACACTAGATCCTGCGACAACTGAAACTGCAGTAAAGCTATCTTCTGCTCGCATAAATACACCAAAGGTTATTGTAGGCGTTCCTTCTGGCATGGTTGCTATTTGGTTTAAACCTTCAGCACCTAAATAAGCCTCACCATCAATTTCATAGTTTGTTTCATCATTGGTTGAAACATTAACGCCACCATTTCTGGCTGATTGATGATGAAAAGGGCGCACTGCAATTCTGAAAAATGATTCAGCTTCATCCACCTGAATTAATGGACCTCGCACTCTAAATTCTTTGATTACAATTGGATCAACCTCGGCTATGATGTAGGGTTCTGTCGTCACTTCAATTGGATCGGTTGCTAAATTAACAGTGTGCGAAGCGGCTAAATTGAAATCAATTTCAAATAAAGCAGGCACGCGACGAGTGATAACTAATCGATTACCTTCGTCTAACTGTAAATCTAAAGTTTCAGTAATTAGAGCTGCACCATCTGTATCAACCATCAATGCAGTACTTACTTCACTATCCTTTTCTACTTGGACATCGGCATTGGTATAATCTAAAGTAATCGTACCGGAGGTATAAATACCCGCTGGTATCGTTGCAGCAGCCGCAAGTTCGCTAACCTCTACATAGTCTGCAAAATCAATAGTTTGAGAGGAGGGCAATACTGAAACTGTAACGCCATCTTCTCGCGTAAGTTCTAAACCTACCACATCGACTGAATAGGTTAAGAAATCGCCGTCTGCATCCGTCAGACCGATGAGTAAAGTTCCGCAATCATCATCGTCATTTTCTTCATCCTGAGTAGAGCATTCTGTGCCTGGATCGGGAGGAGTGGTGACAACTTCGGGTTCTGTTGTGCCAGAGCCACCACCACAGGCAGTTAATCCCAATAGGCATGCCGCTAAGAATAGCGTTTTAAGTTGTTTATTTGTAAAATTTTCGCTAAAAAGCGAATGGAATAATTGATTGAACATTTCTCTCTCCTTAAATAAAGTCAATAAAACTTGATTAAATTTGTTAGTTTCAGGAGTTAAAACGAAGTGGTCTTGGATTGGTTGACAGAAGGCGTAAAATTTTTAAAAAGTCTATTCAATAAAAACTTGCTGTTTAAAACTAATAGGAATGAGTTTGCCTATTTTTTCGGGTTGAACTTGTATATCAAAGCTCAAACGCTCGCCATGAAATATTGGAATAGCGGCGATATAATAAATGGCTGTTTCCTCTCGGATTTCTCTAAACGCTAGACCTTTGTGTTGCCCCGAAAGGCTTTGTCCTTGCCCGAACACATTACTGATTACACCAGTCACTTTATCGGGTTCGGTACTCACATCTGTGCTTGATTTAAAATCTGTATCAGTCGCGTTTCTGACCACACTAATATTAAGTAAAGCGATATTATTACTTCGTTTAAGTTTATATTGGGTTGCTACCTCTGGGGTAATCTTAGATGAGTTGAATAGGTTGTAATGAACGGTATATTCGCCAACCCGTTGCTCATTTGCTAGCAAAGTATGAGAAACAAAAATGGAAAAGAATAAAAAAATAGAAGTGATTGAGCGAATGTATTTCATTTAATTATGTGAGCTGCAGAAACGATTGTTAGGTTACTCAATAGTATCATGGATACTTGGTTTACCTTACCTTTGAAATATCTTTTTAAAACTCTAAGTAGATATCTAACTTTAAAGTGACTAGCTTACAGTATACTTTTGTACTAAAGCGAGATTTAAGTTATGGGTATTACAAGTGTAAGATTCTCAGACGAAATAGATGAACCTTTAGAGTCTTTTCTAAACAGCTCGACAGAAGTAAAATAAATATTTCAATTAATTATGAGAGCATCATAAATAACGATTACGTTACTCAAACATATCGTGGATAATCGCACAATGAAAAAAATACACTTTGTCGCCGCTAATGGCTTTCCTGCACGTACCTACGAATATTTATTTTCTAAAATGGGTTTTGCAGATATTGACTTTATCAACATTATTGGTCATAAACCGTCCAATAATAAAGCCAATTACGGATTTTTAAAAGATGAGCTAATCGAACATCTTGACGCCAATATTAATGAGCCTGTAATCGGTATAGGACATTCAGCCGGTGGCGCTACACTTATGCTCGCCGCTTCAGAAAGACCTGAACTATTTGAAAAAATCATTTTGATAGACCCACCATTGTTCTCAGCTCGAAAACGATTTGTAATTGGTGTCGCTAGGGCATTAGGATTATGGCAACATTTTGGTCCAGTAAAAAAGGCAACTAATCGGCGAAGTAAATTCTCGAACAAAGAAGAAGCATTTAACTATTGGGAAGGTAAAGCGTTGTTTAGGCAATTCCATAAAGAATGTTTTTCAAGCTATGTGGAGCATGGGCTAGTTGAGTGTGACGATGGCGTAGAGCTTAATTTTAAAGCGTCCGTTGAAGCTGATATATTTAGAAATTTAGTGGTTAATTTCCCAAAGAAAATGAGTCAAATACAAGCGACCCTTATTTTTGCGGAAAAAGGTAATTTGTTATGGGAAAGTGATATTGCATGGTGGAAGAAGAAACACCCTAACTTTGATTTGGTTGGTTTTGACGGTCACCATCTTTTTCCATTTGAACAGCCTGATAAGACAGTCAATTTACTGAAGCATTTGGTTATGGGAGATAATACTGACTAGTCTCTTTTATTTAACTTAAAGTTAACTTGATTTGCCAACAACCCAGCCCTCCTTGGGCTCTGGTTTTTTAGACATGACCTGTTTCGCTAGTCTGATTCCTTGTTTCCAACCTAATATTTGAACGGCAGTTAAAAAACCTGCGATCATAGCGCCTGCGACTCCACAGGAAAGTACATCTTGTCCAGTTAACCATAGTCCCGGAACTTGTGATTTTGGTTGAAGCCATCCTTGTTTGAATCGAGAAGGATCGTGTTCTAGACCATAGATTTCTCCCCGATCATAAAAACAAAAAAATTCGGTAGACAAGGGCGTTGAAGCTTCATAATAATCAATTTTCCCTTTGAGTTGTGGTAGTTTTTTGTACAAAGCTGCTAACATTAACTCGGAAAGCTGATCTACATAAGTTTCATAGTCTTCTCCGCGTTTACCCCAAGCTGTACTTTTCCATTTTTCAAACATTTTATAGGAAGAGGGGGCGACTATTTCAATGGTTGATCGACCGGGGTAACGTTCATCAAAAGTGGGATCTTTTGCAGAAGGGAATGAAATATAGATGACGGGAAGAGGTGTGTTAGGACTATCAGAATTAGCGTCATTGAAAAAAGTATTGATATTTTTGTCGTGATTTTCATCGAGATAAATCCAAAAATTAGTTTTAGGTAGTTCTAATGTTTGCGAATCAGCTTTTAATCCAATAAATAAACCAATGTTTGTACAAGACGGTTCGATTTTTTTCATTTTATTATCGTAGCCAAATTGTTTTGCTGTTTCGTTAGGCAGTAGTTTTTGATAAGTATTAAATGCTCCTGCATTACTAATTATTTGCGGAGCTAAAATTTCAGAGCCATCTTTCATTAGCACTCCAACAGCTCTATTTTTTTCAATGATTATTTTTTCAACTTCGGCGTATGTAAATACTTCTCCTCCGCTGGCTTGAATTTGCGGAATAATGGTTTCGGCCATTTTTGATGCGCCACCAACGGGATAATAACCACCATTAAGGTAATGTTTTGCAATTAAACAATGGATGATAAAACTACTTTTTTTAGGTGGTACGCCGCTATCGCCCCATTGTCCGGTAAGTACAGAGATAAGCTTTTCGTTTGAGGTTAACTCTCGTAAAACGTCGTAAGTGGTTCGATTAAAATTATTCGGTAAAAGAAGTTTAAATAAAGGTGTAAATAATGTTTGTAGCCAAGGCTTTAATAACTTTCCAAGTGTAAACCAACGCATCCCTTTGTTAGCCTTACTTAACATAATGATATATTTATTTATGGCTTCTTTTTCTTCAGGAAACCTCTTATGCATTTCGTCTCTGAATGATTCTTTGCCGGCAATTAAATCAAACGATTCTTTTCCCAAAAATATACGGTCATATACTTTATCCATAGCCGCCCATTTCAAATTGCCATTACTAATGAAGTCAAACAGTTTTCGACTCATTGTGGGATAACCGACGTCGCCAATATAATGAACGCCGACGTCCCACTCGTAACCTTCACGTGAGTACGCGTGGGTGAACCCTCCGGCAGTATAATGTTGTTCTAGCACTAGAATTTTCTTACCCATGCTTGATAAGCTCGCAGCGGTGGTTAAACCGCCTATGCCAGAACCAATTACGATGGCATCATAATTGTCAGCTATTCGAGTAGGGCGATAACGTTTACCGATTCGAATAGTGCTTGGTTTTTTTGCGCGTTTACTTAAATTCATAGTGCTTGCTCTTTTCTTTATTAGAGTTTAACGATTAGCTTTCCCTTGTTACCACCACTAAACAGCAAGTTGATTCCCTCAATTGCACTCTCTAAGCCTTCAAGTACATGTGTTCGATATTGGATTTTTCCTTGCATCAAATGGCCCCCCATTTTCATTGCCATTGCAGGCCATTCAGCTTGATGGTCTGGCATAGTAAATCCTTGAATTTTTAAACGTTTACGAATGATATTGATCCAATTAGGTCCTGCTGAAGGCTTGTCTGTATTGTAGTCGCCAATCATTCCGCATACGGCTATTCTTCCGAATGCATTCATATTGTTATAGACAGCATGTTGAACCGCTCCACCTGTATTTTCGAAATAACAATCTATTCCATCGGGCGCCGCGGACGCTACTAACTCCTCGAGATTATCACTGTGATAATTAATCGCTTCATCAAAACCAATTTCTTTAAGCCATGCACATTTTCCATCTGAGCCAGCAAATCCAATGGTACGTAAACCTTCAATCTTTGCTAACTGACCCACCAATGATCCAACTGAACCGGCAGCTCCAGATATTGCGATTGTTTCACCGGATTTTGGCTCGATAACATTATATAAACCTTGATAAGCGGTAATGCCAGGAAGCGCTAAAACAGAAAGAATTGCTTCTGCAGGAAGTTCAGCCGGTACTGCTCTTGCCATAGTAGCGTTACAAACTATATATTGTTGCCAACAAAACATTCCAGCGACTTGAGTTCCAACTGGGAAATCTGGATTATTTGATTCAATAACTTTACCAACGCCACTCGAACGCATTGCATCGCCTAAATTTACAGGAGGTATATAACTTGTGGTATCAGGTTCCATCCATCCACGCATCGCAGGGTCAAGTGACATATGTGTTTGTTTAACAAGGAATTGATTTTCGCCAAGTTCTTTTGTTTCTACTGTTACGGTTTCAAAAATATCAGCAGTAATTTTTATATTCGGGCGTTTGACCAAATTAATTTTTAAATTTTGCATCGTTAAACTTACCTATAAGTAAATGGTGGTTGATGTTCTTATTCAAAAAAGAGTACGGATTCGTCTAATTCAACTCTTTCTGTTCTAGTATTATTGGCGCCCGCATCAGGTTTAGCATACCCAAATGACATTCCGAACAATATACCCATTGAATCAGGAATTTTTAGAGTTTTCTTAACCTCAACAGGAAATTGACCAAGTGCGCCTTGCATACAACTTGAGATTCCAGCTTCTTCTAGTAAAAGAGAGACATTTTGCGCATAAATACCAACATCAACCGCGCCCATGATGCCTAAATATTTTTCCATACAGAAAAAAACGGCGTGAGGCGCACCAAAAAATTGCCAGTTTTTAGCCATAGCCATTTGTCTTGCTTGTTTGTCTTCTCTGGCAATATCCATTGCGGTATACAAAGCATTCGCAGAGCCAAATTGACGATCCCGGTGTTTATCTTGATAACGAGGAGTCCAGTCAAATTCTGGTGCTGGCGTTGGATCAGTCATTAATTTTGTCATTAACGCTTTCTCTAAATCTCGGCGCGTATCACCGCTAACTACATAGGTTTGCCACGGTTGAACATTACAATTAGACGCGGAAATTTGTGCTTGCTGGAAAATACTCTTTATTAATTCTGCTTCAACCGGTTTTTGTAAGAAGCTACGCACAGAATGACGGTTATCTAATAGGGTTTTTAGTGACATATTAAGAATTCCTGAATTTGTTCATGTAGTTATTTACCAAGCGGTGTAGGCGTGACGATTCGTCATTATGCTAGTGATTATATAAAGAGTTGAGTGAAATAGCACTAATTTTTTATTACAAATGAACGAGCGTTCGTTTTAATGAGCTAATTATGGTATAACTTGACTCTATTAGTTTAATCCTATGTTAAAAAAGGAAATATCTGTGCCTAGTGTCGATAAAAGTTTTATTAAACGAAATGAAATCCAAGATTATATTGGTTTTGAAGCTGAACCTACGGAATGGCATAAAGTAACTCAAGAGCAAATTAATCAATTTGCGGATTGTACTTTAGATCATCAATTTATCCATGTTGATCCAGAGGCTGCTAAAAAAACTCCTTTTGGAACAACTATAGCGCACGGTTTTTTATCTTTATCGATGCTTTCTCATTTTGCGGAGAGTTTTACTACGGTGATTGATGGTTTTTATATGGGAATTAATTCTGGTTTTGATAAAGTACGATTTATTAACCCAGTAGCGGTGAATAGTAAAATACGGGCTCTCGCAAAAGTGTTAGAAATAGAAGAAACTAAACCTGGCCAATTTAGGACTAAAACACAAGTGACGCTTGAAATTGAAGGTGTCGAAAAGCCGGCATTGGTTGCCGAGTGGATAGGCATTCAAATGGTTAAGTAGCTGCAATTGAATGATGATAAATAATTTTAATCTTTTTAGAAAAATAAAAGGAATAATGAAAATGACAATAAGTTTTGAAGATAAAGTCGCTATTGTAACAGGCGCAGGTAATGGCCTTGGTCGCTCGCATGCGTTAGAGCTAGCTGCTCGCGGTGCAAAAGTGGTAGTTAATGACCTAGGTGGAGCACGCGACGGTAGTGGAAAGTCTTCTGACGCTGCTTTAGATGTGGTCAAGCTGATTAAAGCAAAGGGTGGCGAAGCGTTTGCCCATGGTGCCAACGTTGCCAATTTTGACGAGGTTACTGATATGGTTAATCAAGTCATGGAGAAATGGGGGCGTGTTGATATTCTCATCAACAATGCGGGAATTTTGCGAGATAAATCATTTAGTAAAATGACAATAGATGATTTTAAGTTAGTCGTAGATGTTCATTTAATGGGATCAGTTAATTGCAGTAAAGCCGTTTGGGAAATAATGAAAGCACAGAATTACGGGCGTATCGTAATGACCACTTCTTCCAGTGGATTATATGGTAATTTTGGTCAAACGAATTATGGTGCGGCCAAGATGGCAGTCATTGGTTTGATGAATACACTTGTTTTAGAAGGTGCGAAAAATAATATTCATGTCAATGCGTTAGCGCCAACAGCTGCGACAAGAATGACCGAAGATTTAATGCCAGAAGAAGTTTTAAAAATGTTATCGCCGGAAGTTGTTACAGCTGGTGCGTTAACTTTATGTGATGAAGATGCACCAACAAAGTATATTCTTTGCGCTGGAGCTGGCGGGTATGCAAGTGCTAATATTTTTGAAACAGATGGCTGTTTCATTCCCGTAAAAGAAGTGTCACCAGAAAGTGTCAGAGAGCAATGGGAATTGATTTCCAGTACTGAAAAACAAACGACTTTAGGATCGGGTGATCTTCAAGGGAAGAAATTTTTCGCAAAAGCTATGGCTTATTTGCAGCCAAAATAAAAAAACATTTAGTCTTAAAATCGGAACGACAATAAATTATTAGGAAAATATTATGAGAGAAGCGGTTATCGTATCAGTTGCACGTACTCCAATCGGAAAAGCGTATCGAGGCGCTTTCAATAATTTAGAAGCACCATCATTAGCGGCGGTTGCAATAAAAGCGGCTGTGGAACGAGCGGGTATTAAATCGGAAGAGGTTGAAGATTGTATTTTTGGTGTAGCGATGCAACAAGGAACGCAAGGCATGAATTTTGCGAGACAGGCGGCATTAGCTGCTGATTTACCTGTTAGCGTTGCAGGTATGACAATTGACCGACAATGTTCTTCAGGTTTAATGGCGATTGCTACAGCAGCAAAACAAATTATATCTGATGGCGCTCAAACGATTGTTGCGGGTGGTTGCGAGTCAATTAGTTTAGTTCAAAATGCAAAAATGAATATGTTTCGAGTGGCAGATCCGGTGGTAGTTGCTAACGCACCAGATATTTATATGCCAATGCTTGATACCGCTGAAGTCGTTGCTAAGCGTTATGAAGTTTCGCGTGAGAAACAAGATGCTTATGCTTTGAAATCTCAAGAAAGAACTGCAAAAGCGCAAGTTGCCGGTTTATATGATGATGAAATCATTCCTGTCAGCGCTACAAAAATGGTGACTGATCGTGAAACCGGCGAAACCCATGAAGAGAAAGTGACTTTGAGTAAGGATGAGGGTAACCGACCATCCACCAACCTTGAAGGTCTGTCTGGACTAAAGGCGGTACGATCAGAAGGAACTATTACCGGAGGTAATGCTTCGCAACTTTCTGATGGTGCCGCAGCGCTGGTGTTGATGGAGCGAGAACAAGCCGAACAGCGTGGAATAAAACCATTAGGTGTTTATCGCGGAATGGTTTCAGTGGGTTGTGAACCTGACGAAATGGGAATAGGACCTGTTTTTGCAGTGCCTAAATTACTTGAGCTAAATGGATTATCCATGGATGACATTGGCCTATGGGAATTGAATGAAGCGTTTGCGGTTCAAGTTATTTATTGTGCAGAAAAATTAGGAATTCCTGAAGATAAATTAAATGTCAATGGTGGTGCAATTTCAATCGGTCATCCTTATGGCATGAGTGGCGCGCGAATGGTGATGCATGCTTTGCTAGAAGGTAAACGTCGAGGCGTTAAGTATGTGGTAATCACAATGTGCATTGGTGGTGGACAGGGAGCCGCCGGTTTATTTGAAGTTCTTTAATTGGTTAGTTCAAATATGTTGTTATGATTAATCTTAGACTAAACTTTATTTACGATTAACAGAACTCAGAGTAACAATGTTACTTCTGATTTTTGTGCCATTTTCGCGCTTTTTATTAGTGGATGAAGAGAGTTTAGGCATTAACTTATTGCTATCAAATGAATGAGAAATTTGTAGAGCATTTTCTCGTACCATTTCAATTTCGCTAATCAGTTGCTTTAGTGCTTTTAATTGCCCTTCAACATTAAGCCCTTTTTTATTCAGCTTTTCGAGTTCATCGTGATGTGAAATCATCATTTGGTGATGGATTTTTAGCTGTTGAGTCAAAGGGTTAGATATGTTTTGTGTCCAGCTTATTAACTCTTTTCGCGCACCTTTAAAAAAAATCATTATCTCTGTAACAGTGCCAGAAAAAAATCGTTTTACCGCTAAACTATGTTCACTAAATGTCATAAATAAACTATTCTCCAGCTTGTCAGAACGAGCAATAATTTTATTTAATTGGTTGTTTAATTTAACCATAGGAATTGGTCGTGGTTCAACCAATACGACATCAAAATCGGTTGTAAACTTTATGTAAAGCGATCTTGCCATTTTATTAGTTAATTCAGCTTCTCTTTCTAATTCAGTCATTAAACTTCTGACCGAAACAAAGAAGAGTTTCATTCTTTTGAATAAACCTAATGTAGTTTTACTATTGACCAGCTCATCTAAAGTTGATTCAATTTCTTTAGCAACAGCTTTTGATCCAATCACAGATAATAATATTTGAGTCTGTCGTTCCAATAGTCTCTGGCTGGGCTTAATGGCAAGTGATTTTTTCTTAAAAATTTCCAGTGAGTTTTTACTTTCTTCAACAATATGACTTATTTTACTTTTGTTTTTATGAGTTAAAGTACTAAGCTGTCGTTGTTGTTTGCGTAGCTGGTCATTTTTATTATTGACCAGCTGTAAGGACTCATGGATTAATGCTTGAGCTTCATCAATCACTGACTGCTGAATTACAGATTCTTTATTATTCAATAAACTCTCTGATAAAATATTTTCTAACTCGCCAATATGACTCTTTGCTAAAAGTGTTTTGTCGTTTTTAATTTTTGCGAGTAAGCCTTTTTGTGCTGAAACGGGTAATACATTTCTAGGGTCGATTTGTAATTGTCTAGCGGTTAAATCTTTCATTCGTTTAATCGCTTTTTCTATTTTCTTTTTGCTCGATAGTTCATCCCAAAGGGTGTCTACCTTATTCAAAACAGCATAGGTATCTTGTTGGTTTGTATTAATGCTATTTGTATTTTCAGAATCCGCGTCACTTAAGTCTGATTTTTTTTGAATATGTTGTTCCCAAATTTCCATGTCCGAAGCGGTTACACCGGTATCTGCTGACAATAGAAATACAATAGCTTGTACTTGAGGAATTATTTTTAGGGTTAACTCTGGCTCACTGCCTAATGCATTCAGACCCGGCGTATCTAAAATGCATAACCCTTGCTTCAATAATTCATGAGGAAAGCTGACCAATGCATGACGCCAAACTGGGATATCAACTAGCCCATCTTGATCAACCTCTTTCAGTAACGGTTTTTCATTAAATCCTAAATTGACGGCATCCCGCAATGGCACCTTTTTTGATTGGGTAATGGTATAAAGCGCTCGACTCATTTCTTTAGCCGAGTTAGTCATCAGCGGTACTTCAGTCCATAAATTGGGGGTTTGTCTAAATTCTTCTAGCGTGGTTTCTTCTAAACGTGTTTCAATTGGAAGTAGTTTTAGATATGAACGACTTTCTTTTTTATCGTAGAATATTTCGGTAGGGCACATTGTTGTACGCCCTATTTCGGATGGTAAAATTCGCTGTTCATATTCTGAGAAAAACAGTGAATTGATTAATTCGGTTTTTCCGCGTGAAAACTCACCAACAAACGCAATGGTTAAATTTTCTCTTTTTAGGGATTCTTGTAAACGGAAAAGACGCTTATCATTGTCTTCATTAAATAGCTCGTTTTGTCTTAACCATAAACGAAAACGACTTAAGGATTTACCGACTTCCATTTTCCATTGGCTAAATTGATTGATATTGTTTGCAAAAGAATGGCTAGAAGCGCTCTTACTCATCTCTTGCTTGATGCGAGAGGCCGTTTTTTCTATGATATTTTCATCTGTAAAGTTATGAGGCATACGGTTCTTCTATCCTGATACAACGTAGGACTTTTAATAGTTAACTATAAATATATCAGAATATTCAGTAAAAGCCGATATCATATGTGCATATTCACATAAAAATATCAAAATACGCGTTTTTTATGATTAGTGGTTGAAAACACAGCTCTAGAGGTCGATTAATTAAGCTTTTAGAGCTGTTGAGAGGATCTTGATTATGCTGGCTGCATCAAGGCTACGATGAATGTTGGAAGATTATGGCTTAACTAGATTGACTAACTAGCAACTGACTGAATCATTGGCACTAAATAATAATCAATCACATTCATTCCAAAGTAGATCATTATCAAGGCAATCATTGGTGCAAAATCAAACCCGCTCATTGCTGGGAGTATTTTTCTAAAGCTGCTGATAACAGGCTCACTTAATTGGCCTATGACGGCCATGACTGGATTATGACCACCAGGCGATACCCAACTGATAATAATACGAATAAAAATTAGGAAAACAAACAAATTCAATATACTTTTCATTAGTCCGACGAAGGTAATTAAAACTAATAACAGAGGATTAATATTCAATTGTCCTGCTATAAGGGTCATTAATACTAATTTCAGCAATATAACGACATAAGCTAATACTAAAGATGAAAAATCAATTCCGGCATACCCGGGAATTATTTTTCTTAATGGCTTTATTAATGGATCGGTGGCATTCACACAAAATTGCGAAAGCGGATTATAAAAATCAGCTCTAAAGTATTGCAGGAAAAAGCGCAATAGAATAACGGTGACATAGAGTGAAATTAATACTTCAAGTAATTGTGAAAATGGGTTCATCATAGTTTTTCTCCGTCATTTCCAAGACTGACTCCGCGGTCATAAGCCGCATTAACGGCTTTTTTTACAATCTCAGAAAAATTATTATTATTGAAACTTTGAATGGCTTCAAAGGTGGTGCCACCAGGTGATGTTACTGCTTGGCGTAAATCATCTAAAGGTATTCCTGATTTCACTTGAGCGAGTTTAGCTGTACCTAGCACTGATTGAGTGACCAAATCTCTTGCATCTTGTGCAGTAAACCCTAAAGCAACCGCTTGATCAATCATTGCTTGCATAAATAAGTAAACATAGGCGGGCGCGCTACCTGCAATTGCGGTGACCGTATTAATTTGATTTTCATTTTTTACCCATGCAATTTTTCCCACTGACTGAAAAATATTACCCGCGATTTCTATTTGTTGTTGATTGCATTGTTGATTTGCAAATAAGCCAGTTGCGCCCTCTGATATCATTGCTGGCGTATTGGGCATGGCTCTCACAACGGCTAGGTTTTGCTTTAAAAGCTTCGAAATTTGAGTCGTTTTTACACCCGCTGCGATTGAAATGATTAATTTACCACTTAGGTCGATATTTGCTAGTGGTCGACACACCGTTTCAAACATTTGCGGTTTAATGCTGAGAACTATCACTTCGGAATTTTCACAAATTTCTAGATTATTTTGCGTTATGGCTATACCCACACCTTTTTGGAGAGATTGAAGCTTTGTTAAACTACGGTTACTAACTGCAATATCGGCAGCATTGAATTGTGCTTGAACCATTCCTTTAATAATCGCCGAGGACATATTGCCGCAACCTATAAAACCGATTTTTGTAGTGTTGAATGTATTATTATCAATCATTTATTGTCTTCTTTTTCCAAATATATCTGTGCCAACTCTAATCATAGTCGAACCAGCTTCAATCGCGGCCTCGAGATCACTGCTCATTCCCATAGAAAGTGTATCAAGTTGTGGGTATTGTTTTCTAACTTTATCGTAATAATTCTTAATATCTTTTAATTGAGCTAGTTGTTCTTTATGACCTTCCTTTTTGGGAGGTATAAACATTAAGCCTCTTAATTTTATATTGGGCAATTGTGTGGATAATTCAAGCAATTCAGTGACATCTGCTAAATTCGCGCCTTTCTTATTCACTTCATCAAAATAATTGACTTGAATGCAAACATTAATTGGATCTTGAGTTGAAGTTCGTTGGTCGTTGATTCTTTGTAGAATTTTTACGCGATCAATACTCTGAATCCAGTCAAATAAATTTGCTATTAGTCTAGTTTTATTGCTTTGAATAGGCCCGATAAAGTGCCAAATAATATCTAAATGACTCGATTTTTGAATCTTAATTTCCGCTTCTTGTAGATAGCTTTCTGCAAATTCTATGATCCCCGCATCAAAAGCTTCTTGAATAGCGTCCGCAGGATGTGTTTTACTCACAGCTAATAGTTTTAAGCCGTTGAAGTCATTAGAAAAATTAGAATGATGCTGTTTTTTGTCAGAACAACCTAAATTACCCGAATTTAATTGGCTTTGTTGTATTCTAGTGCTAACTTTTTTTAAACGATCTGCTATAGTCATTAGTAGGCTTGTTAATCGGTAGATTGTCGATTATAAACAATTTTTGTCTAAAAACAGCGATTTATAGAAAAACATAACAACTAATGAACGATTGGAGCGCTCATCCATGGATATTACTGAATTACTTGCTTTTAGTGTAAAAAACAAAGCTTCGGATTTGCATTTATCAGCCGGTTTGCCGCCAATGATTCGAGTTGATGGTGATGTTAGAAGAATTAATGTACCGCCAATGGATCATAAAATGGTACATAGTCTTGTTTATGACATCATGAATGATAAACAACGAAAAGATTTTGAAGAATTTTTAGAAACGGATTTCTCCTTTGCACTTCCTGGTATTGCTCGCTTTCGTGTTAATGCATTTAATCAAAACCGTGGTGCTTCGGCAGTTTTTAGAACCATACCTTCACAAGTTTTAACCTTAGAAGAATTAGCCGCGCCAGCGATATTTAAAGAGATGTGTATGCATCCAAGAGGGCTTGTTTTGGTCACCGGACCAACGGGATCTGGTAAAAGTACAACCCTTGCAGCAATGGTTGATTACATCAACGACAATTATTACGGTCATATTTTAACCATCGAAGATCCGATAGAGTTTGTGCATGAAAGTAAAAAGTGTTTGATGAATCAACGTGAAGTCCATCGAGATACTCTCGGATTTAGTGAAGCTCTGCGTTCAGCGCTTCGTGAAGATCCGGATATTATTCTAATTGGTGAATTACGTGATTTGGAAACAATACGATTAGCGTTAACTGCAGCAGAGACCGGGCATTTAGTCTTTGGTACATTGCATACATCATCTGCAGCAAAAACAATTGATAGAATCATTGATGTATTTCCAGCTGCGGAAAAAGATATGACACGCTCAATGTTATCAGAATCATTACAGGCTGTTATTTCTCAAACATTGTTAAAAAAGAACGGTGGTGGACGAGTCGCAGCACATGAAATAATGATTGGTACACCGGCTATTAGAAACCTTATTCGTGAAGACAAAGTGGCACAAATGTACAGCGCTATTCAAACGGGTCTGGGTGTGGGAATGCAAACATTGGATCAATGTTTGAAGGATTTATTAGTTAAAGGTTTAATCAGTCGAGAAGATGCAAGACACTCGTCAAAAAATAAAGAAGAGTTTTAGAATATAGTTAGCTTGAGAGTATTAATATATTGCGATTAATTTACTAAGATTAACTTACCAGTATTAGTTAAGAAAAAGATTAAAAGGAAAGAACATGGACTTTGAAGGATTATTAAAGCTAATGGTCACTAAAAAGGCCTCGGATCTGTTCATAACGGCAGGCGTACCACCAAGTATAAAAATCAACGGTAAAGTCATGCCAGTGACGCAGCGAGCACTATCGCCAGAAAAAGCACGCGAAGTTGTACTAAGTGTTATGAACGAAGAGCAGCGACGTGATTTTGCGCGTCGGAGAGAATGCAACTTTGCAATTAGTGCGGCAGGCATTGGGCGTTACAGAGTGAGTGCTTTTCAACAAAGAAATAATGTTGGAATGGTTTTGCGTCGAATTGAAACTAATATTCCAACCATCGAAGAATTAAGATTACCATCCATACTTAAAAAATTATCTTTAACTAAAAGAGGATTGGTGATTTTTGTTGGTGCTACAGGTACTGGTAAATCAACTTCTTTAGCTTCAATGATCGGTTACCGAAATGCTACTACGTCAGGTCATATCATTTCAATAGAAGACCCGATTGAATTTGTTCACAATCATAACAAATGTATTATTACTCAAAGGGAAGTGGGTATTGATACTGACTCATTTGAAAACGCACTTAAAAACACCTTGAGACAAGCGCCTGATGTTATTTTAATCGGTGAGGTAAGAACTAGCGAAACAATGGATTATGCGGTGGCGTTTTCAGAAACGGGTCATTTGTGTATGTGTACATTGCATGCTAATAATGCAAATCAAGCGCTTGATAGAATATTGCATTTTTTCCCACGAGAAAAACATAATCAAGTATTGATGGATTTATCTTTGAATTTAAGAGCGATCGTCGCACAACAATTAATTCCTACACCGGATGGTAAAGGGCGACGACCCGCTATTGAAGTATTAATTAACACACCACTCATTTCCGATCTGATCCGTAAAGGCGAGATACATTTGATAAAAGATATCATGTCAAAATCGAATGAACAGGGAATGCAAACCTTTGATCAATCGCTATTTAAGTTATTTAAGTCAGGCGAAATAACTTATGATGATGCACTTCATCATGCAGATTCACCTAATGATTTACGTTTGATGATTAAACTTGATTCATCTGAAAATGGTGAGCAAGTATTTGATAACGGCATGGGATCGATGATGTTGGAAGAGCAAGCTCCTCGTTAGCCAATTTGCTTTTCCTTAAAATCAAATACTAAGCTTGACTTAAAATAAAACACTATGACTATCACCTTCGTAATAAGCTTTGCATTACTTGTTTTAATTTCTTTAGTTGGCTACAGAGTAAGCCAACTGCCAAAAAATGTTTGGTTACTATTTATTGCACAACCTCTTGGAGTATCATCTGCATCAATGGTCGTATTAGCAGGCGGTTTGCTCGGTGGTAAAATAGCTTCTTCTACAGAATATGCAACGATTCCCGTAGCATTAATGATTTCTATGACGGCGGCAGGGGTTTTTCCTGCGGCCTTTATAATGAAAAAATTCGGACGAAGAATCGGTACCATTATGGGGCTTTCTTGTGCAGTCGTTGGAGCGTTGATTTCATCCTATGCGGCTGCAAAAAGTAGCTTCTTAACGCTTTTAGTGGGAACTGCTTTTCTTGGTTTCAGCATGGCATTTGTTGCCCAAATGCGTTTTGCGGTCATCGAAAGTTTAAAAAATCCAAAAGATAATCCAAAGGCTATTTCGATATTAATGATCGGCTCAATGTTTGCTGCTGTATTAGGGCCTGAAATGGCTGTCATGGCAAAAGATTGGATTATATCGGAACATGGGTATGCGGGTTCTTTTGTTGGGTTAGCTGTGATGTTGTTGGTTTCCATAGCATTGATCACTTGTTTAGATCCGATTGGTGTTAAGGTTCAAAAAAATGATCAAGTTCCCCGACCGTTGACAGAAATTATTAAACAACCCATATTTATTATTGCCGTGACTGCGGGAACCGTTGCGTATGGGGTTATGAGTTATGTAATGACGGCCTCACCATTGAGTATGCATCATCTGCATGGGCATGATCTTGAATCTACTAAATGGGTTATTCAAAGTCATATAATTGCTATGTACTTACCTTCGCTTTTTTCGGCATTATTGATAAAAATATTTGGGCTAAGAAAATTAATGGCGATAGGTACCAGTATTTATTTGGCAATGATTATAGTTGCGCTAATGGGACATGAGTTTATGCATTATTGGATGGCGATGGTGCTATTAGGAGTAGGTTGGAACTTTCTGTTTACCAGCGGGACGCTTTTATTACCAGAAAGTTATCGTTCCAGTGAACGTTTTAAAGTACAAGCGACAAATGACTTTACGATTTTCTTTATTCAAGCTTTAGGTTCTCTATCTGCAGGTTGGGTTTTATTTAATCATGGTTGGGAGTGGATGATTCAGATTATTGTGCCGCTACTTTTATTCATGTTTATTATTTTGTATTGGTTTTTTAGAGTTCGATCGATTTCTGATGCATAAACCAACTCTCTAAAATCAACGCCGCTGCAATACTATCTATTTGAGTTTTTTTTAGTTTTTTATATCCACCACATTCAAAAATTTCTTCTCTCGCAGCCGCACTTGATAATCTTTCATCCATCATTTCTATTTTAAAACCAAATCGACCATGTAATCGGTTTGCAAACTTTCTAGCTCTTAAAGTGATAGTTTGATCGGTAGAGTCCATATTAAATGGTTCTCCAATCAGCAATAAATCCGGTTTCCAAGTTTTTAGCAGTGACTCAACTATTTGCCAATCAGGAGAACCTTCTTTCGCTTTTAAAGTTTCTAAAGGTGAGGACGTACCAGTGATGGATTGACCTACCGCAACACCAATACGCGCTAATCCAAAATCGAATGCTAAAACTTGCATTTTAGTTTCAGCATTAGGCGTTGCCTGAATAATAGGTTAATTGGTCGAGATTAAATCCGAGACTACTCGTTGCTTTATTCCATCGTGATTGAACATCAGTTTCGAATAATAATTGAGGATTCATTGGGATATTAATCCAACTATTGGAGATAATTTCATTTTCAAGTTGTCCAGGTCTCCAACCCGCGTAACCCAAGGCAATAAATACATCACTGGCAATTTCATTTTTGCCAATTGAATAAAGTATGTCGGATGATGTGGTAATACTGACACCATCACTAAGATCTATGCTTGATTTCCAATTTTTGTTATTTTTTGATTTAGAGCGGTGAACCACAAAGCCTCTATCCGTTTGCACAGGACCTCCTGATAATACCGGAGGGTCAATGCAGTCGTGTTGATACTCAATATTCATTTGCTCAAGAAGTTCAGTCGTTGAAATGCTTAACGCTTGGTTAATCACAATGCCCATCGCTCCTTTTTCATTATGTTCACAAACAAGTGCAATACTCTGGTTAAAATCGGAGCCATCTAATTGAGGCATCGCGATTAAAAGTTGGTTTTTGAAACTAAGAAATTTACTCATAGAGATATTGTTGAGTGAATTCAATTAAATTACAAGACATTAATTTATCTATTCTTGAATTAGTATAAATAAGTGCAATTTTAAGTTTAGATTTTATAAATTTGACCGATATAACTTAATAAGAGCGCATTGGGGTCAGTGAATATGTGAATATTACACATTTGCAATAAAACTTTGGCTTTATTTTTAATAGTCTCTTATATTGTCGAAAACAACATTGTTCAAATATATTATATCTAAGTACGGAGATTATACCATGTCAAAATTTTCTAAAATTCAGTTGTTAAAAGGGGTTGGCCATATTGGTGCAGCGGCTTTTATAACAATGATGCTTGGGTGTAGTGATAGTACTGATAAAGTGCCACCAACTGAAGCTAAAAAAGTAAGAACCGCTATTTCAGGTTTAGCGCTAACGGGTGATCCAAGTGCTGGTCGAGATTTACCAAATATTAGCGACCCTAAAGCTCAACTTGGAATGAAGTTATTTTACACAAAAGCACTTGGTGGTGATTTCGATTCCGCATGTGTGACTTGTCATCACCCGATGTTAGGAGGTGGAGATGATCTTTCACTGCCTATCGGTGTCGATGCGGAAAATCATGATTTATTAGGACCTGGTAGAGTACATAGTATTAGTGGAGAACATCATGATGGTGGTCCAACTGTTCCAAGAAATGCACCAACAACCTTTAATTTAGGATTGTGGGATAAAGTCCTTTTTCATGACGGACGAGTTGAGAGCCTTAATGGTATAGCCGGTGAATTGGGCGGTAGTGAAATACGTACTCCAGATTCGGCTTTCGGTGTTGCAGATGCAGATGCTGGAGCAAATTTAGCGACCGCACAGGCAAGGTTTCCTGTTACGTCGCCTGAAGAAATGAAAAATTTCGATAATTTTGACGGCATTACTAGGGCTGAAGTTCGAAGCAATCTAGCAGAACGGTTGGGCTATTATGGTTCACCACTTGGCGGGTTACTTGGTGTCAATCATTGGCTAGAAGAGTTTCAGATTGGGTTTGATTCACTCACTGGAACTGCAGAAGAGCTAATTACTTACAATAATATTGCTGAAGCGATAGCTGAATACGAGAATTCTCAAGTGTTTATTGATACACCTTGGAAAGCTTTTGTTGACGGTGATGATGATGCAATCAATTTACCCGCTAAATTGGGTGCTCAAATTTTCTTTAATACGGTAGAAAATGGTGGTGCAGATTGTGCCTCTTGTCACTCTGGCGATTTTTTTACGGATGAAGGATTCCATGCAACTGGTACGGCTCAGATTGGTAGAGGTAAAGGTGACGGGCCAAATGGTACCGACGATTTCGGCAGATTTAGAGAAACTGGCGATGAAGCAGATATGTATGCGTTTAGAACACCTTCCCTGCTAAATACATCAGCAACTGGTCCTTGGGGGCACGCTGGTTCTTATGCAACTTTAGAAGCTGTAATAAAGCAACATATTGACCCTCAAGGTGCATTAGATGAGTATGATTTCAATCAAATAGCACCAAATATTCAAGCGGTTGATATGGTAGAAAACACTCAGTTAGCGGTAGATAAATGTGCGGAAAATAGAGATGCAGGCATAAATAGTTTGGGTGTAGTTCCTTTAAATGATGCTCAAGTAGGTTATTTAGTCGAGTTTGTATTAACCCTGACTGATCCGTGTGTAGAAGATAGATCGTGTATGTCTCCTTGGATACCTGATGGAACAGACGCTAATCCAGATGCTATGAGATTAAATGGTGTAGACGGAGATGGTGATTACTTGTAATTATTTAGAAAATTGAGAAAAATAAAAAGGTCGCAATTTGCGACCTTTTTTTATTTGAATGTAATCAGGTATAATTTAATGATGCCAGCAAATTAGCAATACTCAGCAAAAGGGTTTTCCTGGCTAAAGCAGAGCTTTCTTTCAAATTTTGATAATTCAATCCCCGTTTCAGAAATTACTAAGTCGCTCTCATTCATGACTTCTGATCCAAAGTGATAAATGGTTTTAAAATTACCATCAATGACTGATTGATCATAAGCGGTTGCGGCTTCTTTTACTGATTCGTTTTTCAACTTATATTGAGCTAGTTTTGCTACACCATATTTCTTTTCTAACATTTCCATAGTAACGTGAGGAGACAAAATTAACCCCGTAGCATTATTACCGCCAAACCCTTTAGAGTTAATCACTGCGGCCTTCATCTCAACACCCTTCTGGCCAACTTTGGTATGATCAATGCAAAAGTTTAAGTTTGAATCAAATACATCATCTGCTAATTTATCAATGGTATTAATTCCCGGAATGATTCCATATTCCCAAACACCTAAAGTGGCTGTTAATTGATCGCCACCAGCAGGGCCTAGTGAATGACCAACGTAAGATTTTATCGCCGCGACTTTCCAGTCATCAATTTCAAAGGTCTTAGCCACTTCATTTAGAATATGAGATTCACTGGTTCTATTTTGTGGAGTACTAGTGCCATGAGCTTGTGCAAAGGTTTGTTTAACACCTTCTTTTCCTAATATATTTTTTGCCAAAGACATCGCTTTCGCGACCGTTATGTAATTGCCAATTCCTGGTGAAGAAATTGATTTTTTATTAGCATCTGCATTAACAAAAACATCTGCAACTGATGCATAAATATTAGCACCCATCTCTAATGCCAGTTCATCATCCATAATTACAAAAAATTGTGAAGCTTCGCCCAGAGTAAACCCTGCGTTGTCAGAAAATGGTCTGCTAGCTCTACGGTTATCAGCAACATCTGATCCATCAAGTTCTGCTAATTGTTTATCTTCTGCAAGTGCACCCATCGCCTTAAATCCTTCGACGACTTCAGGCTCAATCGGAGCTTCTGAACCACCAACAATAACTATTCTTGCTTGACCTGATTGGATATCGCTTATGCCTTGTCTAAGATTATAAAGAAAGGTAGCACAGGCGCCCATATTGGTACCGGTTGCTCCAACACTATTGATCATATAACTATTGATAAAATCAGCAGGCATTTGTGAAAGCATTAAAGGCATTTGTTTGGAGCTGACTCGTCCACCTTTGAGTCTTGCTTGTGCAAGTCCGCGACCGCCAAAGTCGTCAAGCTGACCAATGGCAGATCCTGCGTAAACGGACACTTCGTCTGGGTTGATGTGGCGTAAAATTTCCTGCCAATCTATACCTATTGATTGAATGGCATCTGATGCACCGTAAACAGTCAGTTGCAATCCTTTGGGTTGGTTTTTTGAGGTGTACAAAGTTGATGCGTCAAAACCCGTTGGTAACTGAGCGGCACTTGTGACTTCAGCTTTTCTTACATCGGGCATCATGACTTCTATTTCATCTTCTATAGTGACATCAAACTTACCACCTTCCTTTGCTTCAACAGACCAGTTTTTGGGGATCTGTTTAGGTAATTGTCGCTTACCAATGGTGAATTTGATCGGTTCTTGGGTGGCACTTAGTTTTCCTTTTCGGTTCAACTCAATTGAGTCAACATCGTAGCATTGTTTTTCAATTTTACGGATTAAAGTGCCATCCAATAAAGTTTGTTTATCCGTATTTTCAGGAAGATTCATTATGTTGGCTAACCCTTTAAACATAGGCGCCGTTTCTTTTTCAGTTAACGCATCATGTACCATACGTCGATAACTGTGATGAAAGGAGCTACGACCAGCGGTATTGATACCACCAAATCCAACGATAACAGGAAGTTTTTTCATAATGAGAGTCTACAAGCTTTAGAATGGCGCTAGTATATGACTTGTGACTCAGTTAGAGTAGGACTATAAGGCCATCATATTGTATTTTATGGCACAAAAATTAGTTGACCTATATAGGTGCTTTTTGAACACTTACTTGTTTATAGCATATCCAAGAGCTTTGCTTACCGGTTTAAGTTTACCGATGGAAATGATTAGCTCAGCTAAATCAATCGCTAGAATCAAAAAAAACAACAGAGTAAGGTGGAATTGTCATGTTGTATCATCTAACAAAAATGAAGTACTGCCTATCAAGCTATCGAGCGGTATCGATGTTATGCCTAAATATAATCTGCAGACTGCTCCAATAGCTAAAACTATTTTTATACCGCCTATTTGGGGTAAACCAGAAGTTGTTATTAGAAAAAACCAAGCATTAATAGATTGGATTAAAAATCAATATGATAAAGGTGCTCAAATAGTCGCAACCGGTACGGGCGTCTGTTTATTAGCCAATGCTGGATTATTAGACGGGAAAATTGCAACCACTCATTGGTATTATTTTGATCAGTTTGAAAAAAATTACCCAAGGGTCAACTTAAAACGCGAACATTTCATTACTCAAGACGGCAATATTATTTGCACCGGAAGTATTAATGCCTTAGTTGATTTGACTTTATTTTTTATAGAAAACGAACTTGGCAAAGACGTAAGTCAAATTATTGAGCAACATTATAGCCATGAGATTAATCGAACTTACGATAAACCTTGGTTTTCTGAGGGCTCTAGACAACACCCAGATGAAGGGATTATGGAAGTACAACAATGGATGGAAACGCATTATGCGCAAAGTTTTAGCCTAAAATCGTTGAGCGAAATGGCTAATATGAGCCAAAGAAATTTTTCTAGGCGGTTTAAAGAGGCTGTCGGTAAGTCGGCATTTAATTATAGTTTAGAGTTACAAATGAAAGGAGCAAGAGAGCTTTTAAAAAACACTAACCTCAATTTACAGGATATAGCGGATCAGTTGGGGTTTAAGGATAACGCTTATTTTTCACGTCAATTTAAAAAGCAGAATAAAATTACGCCAAGTGCTTATCGAGAGATGGTGAGGGCTAAGTTATTTAATCTTGATTAAATGATGTGAGTACTGTTTTGTGATATTCTGCGTTTCGGTTTATTTGCCTTTTTATTAATGTATGTAGGTGTTTTCATGTTATTTCGAGTATCGTTTTTCTCTCTTATCTTTTTATTCTTTATTTCAAATAGTGTTATTGCAAAAGATAGCAGTGTAGCGGCCAAAGTAAATGGAAAAAATATATCCTTTAAAGAGTTAAATGAAGGAATTGAAACGCTTTTATACGATGCTCAAATGAAAGTCTATAACCTGCAAGATTCTCAATTACAAAATATACTGTTACGGGAATTTTTGAAAGTTCATCCTATTGGAAAAAAATTATCTTTTAATGAGTTTATGGAAAAGCATGTCGTAAAAAATACGACGGTGACTGAGCAAATGGTTGATCAGTTTATTGAAGTTAATAGAACCCCAGCCAATAAAATTAATGCAGAATATAGAGGTCAAGTTACTAAGTATTTGCGCTCTCAGCTGATTAGAAATCAAGTGACAAATTGGTACACTGAGGAAGCAAAAAAACACAGTGTGGTTATAAATCTTAAACGTCCGGAAAGACCTAGAATAGATATCCCCGTTGGTCAATCGCCAACGTTAGGTGATAAAAATGCAAAAATAACAATTGTTGAATTTTCTGATTTTCAATGTCCTTATTGCGCCAAGGCAGAACAAACCGTTCAACAGTTGTTAAAAAAATATGGAAAAGATATACGTTTAGTTTACAAACAATACCCACTTAGTTTTCATAAAGAAGCTTTTAAAGCATCTGAAGCTAGTTTATGTGCAAACGAGCAATCGAATGAATATTTTTGGGCCTTACATAATGAAATGTTTAATGATACACGTCACTTAAAAGTCGGTGAGTTAAAAGGCAAAGCAGAAAAGTTAGGCATGGACAAAAAGCAATTTTCTGATTGTTTGAACTCGGAAAAATTTGCAAGTCAGGTCAATGCGGAAATTGCAGAAGGCAATCGTTTTGGAGTTAATTCTACTCCGATATTTTTTGTTAATGGAATAATCGTAAAAGGTGCGAAACCATTTTCTGAATTTGAAAAAATTATTTTAGAAGAGTTAAGAGATTAGATGTTTATCATTAACTAGAGAAAAATAATAGACTGCCAGAAATAATAACTGGAAAAGTAATGACACCGTTCAAAACGTAGAACAATCAAAAACTAAAGTCTATTTGGAAGTGATATTGTTATTTTTTTGTTGGTTTTAGAATGAAAGTAGAGAGTTAGGGCGATAGAAATTCTTCCCTAATGAGAGTTTTTTTAAATGTAAGGGCGAAAAGAATAATTTAAGTTGGATCTTCGTAAAGCAACTTTGCGGTGTTAATACCTTTTAGCCATTTCTGCTTCAGCTGCCTAGCTTTTTTCTTTATCAGTTCAATCGGCTCCACGAGATGGCAATAGCTTTTGCCATAGTTTTCAATTTTTTTAAGCCAATGGGTTTGTTGTAAGTTAATTCGATGAAGAGAGGATTGAATATTGGAAGGCATCTTGGATTTGTTAGGATCAATATTGAATTTACCAGTCCATTCGACGAGCTCGACATAATCTTTTAAGTTCCTCGGTAAACTATTTTTTTTAACTTGGTTTGATAGTGCCGTTATAGAAGTTTCCAGATAAGCTTGAACATCAATGGGATCTTTTTCTTTAATCAACTCTAAACGTTTTTTAATCGAAGTGTTATTAGAGGTTTCTAATCTCCCAATAATTTTGGTACGAATGGTGTTTAAATCAACATATGCCATACAGGAAATTATGGCAGCTTCACCTAGTAATGCTTAGGCGTGATAATGGTTGTTATATCTATGGACGGATGGTATGCCGGTTTTGCAGGAGCGACAACCGGTCCATCACCGCGCAAGCATAAACTTCAACCGCTAAGATATTACATTGTTCAAAGATACGTTTTTCTAACCAATCTTTTCTATGGGAATAATCTTGTACGGTTAACTCATTGACTCCGTATAAAAACCTCCTTCTAACGCATCTGTTTGTACAGTGATTAAATCCGGCGTTTTCGTTATCAACGATATTCTTTCTGGCAATGGTCATTTCATTCATCCTTAAATCATTATGTTTATTATTTTGATGAATGTTTTGTAAGATTACAATGCATGACCCCGGTTATTCATGTAGGTGAATGCTAGTTGTAGTTGTGAGTGAATGGCTGTAATTAGGCTGTCTAATTTTTTATCATAGTGCGGTTTGAATGTTTACTTATATCTACTCATTCATGGTCTGATAAATATTCGCATTTAAATTTTCTACTAAATGATAGAGTAATCCCTTTTCTGACAACGCAAAATGGTTACTGTCTGTAGTGAACAGAGGTTTTGCACTCTGGTTAGGTGTAGTTTTGAGCATCAATTGGTATTTTGAACCCTCACTTTGCTGCCATGCCCAAATATCGCCCATTTTTTTTAAGTTAAAAATTCCTCGATTTAAAAAGCTAGCTGCAAGTATTTCCTTATCTTTTACTTTATTCTGAACTCGACCAGAATAAAGATTACCGCTTGAATCTTGCCATAAAATATCATTGTCATTTTCCGCAAATTGAATCAAAGACCATTTTTTATTCTCTAATGAAACCTGATCCGTTTTGATATCATAATAATTAACTCGCCAACCATCTTGGCTTTTGATGCTATAGGAAATTGTCTGGTTATTTTTCCAAGACAAACCACGAATTTCACCTTGGGATATTTTTAGAGTTCTCGACTTGCCATTTCGACTATCAATCAAATAAATTTCATTGAGTCCACGCCCAAGTAAATTGTTTCCATCATACGACCATAAGAGATCTACAAAATGAATGCCGTTTTTCAATACTGTTAATTTTTTTAAATCACGGCCTTCAGGATCACTCAACCAAACCTCTTCGTTTGATGTACTGAGTCCTATGTAAGCGATTTGATCTCTATTAAAAGCAAACGTAGCGAGCTTGTCATCAACCGAGGTGTTGGCCACTAACAG
>JBLIBL010000021.1:0-45855 GCA_047633355.1 Polaribacter sp. | reverse complement strand
ACCCGCCATTATGCCACTCGATCTTTCAAAAGCAACGACCCATGACTACCAACAACTAAGTGAGACAATTGAGAAAGAGTTTGGGCAATTAGATGGTATCGTTCATAATGCGGCAATGATCAGCGAACTTGCACCAATAGAATTTACCGATCCGGCTAATTGGTTTGATTTAATGCAAGTTAATATTAATGCGGTGTATTTATTAACTCACAGCTGCTTACCTCTACTTAAAAGCTCAAGTAATGCATCCATTATTACCACCTCTTCCAGTGTTGGAAAAACTGGCCGAGCTTATTGGGGACCCTATGCGGTATCAAAATTTGCCGTAGAAGGCTTCACTCAAGTTCTAGCCGATGAACTTGAAAAAACTAATGTTAGGATTAATGCCATTAATCCAGGTGCAACACAAACTAAAATGCGTGCCACAGCTTTCCCCGCTGAAGATAAAGATGAATTAACAAAGCCCGCAGAATTAATGCCTAGTTATCTATATTTAATGGGGAATGACAGTTTGGAGATTAACGGCGTATCGATTAATGCTCAATAGGATTTAGTCTGTTAGCTTTTTACAGACTAATCACCGCTTATTAAGACTCAAACCTGCTCAACAATTTGAAAATTGACTGTAGGTTAATACTGTCAAGTTATTGACTAGCTCATTAGAGAGAAGCTCAAACTAATCATAACCCCCTGTTTTTGCTAGCATACCAATCTCTGGCACAAGATTTGCTTGTTATAAAAATACGGTATCAATCAAGTAAATATGATATAAAGAGCCTTATGGAAACGACATCATCAGAAAAAGTCATCGGTTTAGATGATTACAGAAGCAATACTCAGTTAGAAAACCTAGAAGGGATTTCTAAATTATCGCTTAAATTACAACAGTCAATTGAGTTAACACCTCTTTTGCAAATTTTTTGCGAACAAACGGCAGAGTTAGTTCCATGTGATTCTGTTGGTTATAACAATGAAGAGATTGAGTTTACTTATCAGGCTGGTCAAAGCCAAAAACACCATTGTAAATATCGTTTGGTATTAGAAGGCGATGAACTCGGTGAATTACTCTGTACTCGAAAAAATCCATTTACAATTCTTGAGACTCAACTATTAGAGCGAATAATATCGCTTCTAATATACCCCCTTAGAAATGCTCTTTTATACCATAACGCTATTGCTCAAGCACATAAAGACCCATTAACTCAAATATTTAATCGAGCAGCATTCGACGAAGCGTTAGATAAAGAGTGTCATGCTTACCGCCGACATAAAACTGAATTCTCAATTATGATGATTGACATTGATTTCTTTAAGGCTGTAAACGATACCTATGGGCACATCGCTGGCGACAAAATATTAAAAGCGACTGCCGATATTATTAGGCAAACAATTCGCCGATCGGATGAAGTTTTTCGTTATGGCGGTGAGGAATTTGTAGTGATATTGAGTAATACTAGTGAAGGTGGAGCACGTTTTATCGCTGAAAGAGTTAGAAAAGAAATTCAAAAACTGAGGGTTAGTTTTAATCGATTAATAAAAGTCACCGCAAGTATCGGAATTTGCTCTAGTGAAACTACAAAAGATGTTAGTTTACTCCTCGAAAACGCAGATAAAGCCCTTTATCACTCGAAAGAATCAGGTCGTAATCAGGTTTCCATATATCCATAAAGTTCAAGGTTCAAATCCTAAATCCTCCCTTATCTCATAAATGAGTAATTTCATTAACTGGGTAAATTGAAAGTCAGGAATCATTTCATAGAATTACTATCTATAAAAATTCAACTTCTCATAACATTATTGCTACTTTTTAGCTTTATATGTTAATTTTAATTTTAATTTTAATTTTAATTTTAAGCACATGATTTCATTCATATTTAGCTTATTCAATCCAAAAGGCAACAATATCTTATATTGGTCTATTCTATATAGCATGTTTACTCTAAAAAGCTCCTCCAATAATTAAATACATAAATATTTACATGTATTTAATTAAAATTTAAAACTTTTCTGCATTTCTAGCGTCATAGCTATTAAGTTAAATAAGTTTCCCTTAGGTTCTCGTCATGGAACCCCTCCCCCGGCCTGATCTGCCAATCTGTCCGGTTTTTTTTTCCTATTTTTTAGACTTTCTAAAAGTATCAACAACATGTTGGGTTTCTTGCGTGAGAATTTCCCATATTTTATCAAATCGAGACCCTACAAAAGCATTCTCACGTATGTTTTTTTCACTCATTATCTTGGGGTCCGCTTTCAAAACTCTCAGGCTCTTAGTAGACGCGATGACTAATGCTACAAGAATCAGCTTCTCCTCTGAGCAATAACGTCTATCGTGAATTGATGATGTATTAACTTCCTTTGTATAATAACTTGCATCATATTTAAGCATATCAGCGGCTAGCAGCGGTTTTATCATTTTTAAAAACTGTTGTCGTCTCGCTACACCGACAATGGGTGAATCTATTCCATTTGATGCCGCAATTTTTCTAACAACATTGGTTTGATGAATTTGATAATCGACACCAATTAAGTTCAATAACGATGAGATATCAGATCGCTCTTCTTCGAGCTTTAATCCAAAAAAATTAGCCAGTGTTAACATATTGTGTCTTTATTTATCATTTTTATAATTAAAGTGTAGCATATACACACCCCACATCAAGACTGATGCGAATGATTAGCTGTTAATGATAAGGGCGAAGCACTATTACAAACAATTAAGAAAAAGGGTGGGGAATTAAACCTAAAATAGAGTTACAATAATCACTTTACACATATTAAGGAGCTTGTGTTATGGCAATCATTAGTTGCCCATCATGTAATGAAAGCATTTCGAGCAAAGCGAAAAACTGTACTAGTTGCAATTTTGATTTAATCAACAATAAGTCTAGCGCCGGGTTAACCGATGAACAAATTGCATCAAAAAATAAATTAGCCCGTATTAAACGAAAATATTCATTACAAATGCAGGCTACAGGTAGCCTAGTTATATTTTTATTAGGTGTACTACTTTGGTATATTGGCGGAAGAGAAGTTAATAATATCGTTGATACGATGAAAGTGGGGATGATTGCAGTCGGATCTCTTTGGTATTTAATTACACGTGTTAGATTAATCTCTTTTAAAAGGCAATAGCATTTTTTTTGATGAATGATTTACGCTAATACTTGAAGACATTGCTTGGAATGATTCTTCACTTAAATGCTCTATATTTATTGAAGCTAGCGTATCCACATGATCATAAATATGACATTGCTCCCAATAATTTTCCATACTTACAGGATCCCAGTTCAAGATTTCGGTATTGTTAGGACATAACTCTTTTTTTGACGGGCTCATAATTTACTCTTGGTTAAAATGATAGGATTAAGGTCATATTCTAAGGAATAAATCTGCTCAATTAATCTGGGAAACTGACCAATCATGCCGAATTGTGGCAGTTTAACTTCTATAAAAGAATTTATTCAATGGCGTTGATAAAAAATAATTATAAAACAATAATCATTTTAATGTTCACAAGTTTGATTAACATCTCTCTTGTAAAATCAGAGATCTACAAATGGACTGATGAAAATGGTAAAACTCATTTTTCAGATAAAGCTGAAGACAAGAATGCAAAAAAAATAAAACAGGCTAAAAAACTATCAGATGATTACTTGAATGAATCGAGATTACGAACACAAAAACTACTTGATTTTCAAAAGAGATTTGAGCAAAGCGGTAATGATAAAAAGCGTTCTGAAAAAATAAAAAGAAATGAAACTAAGAAGGAAAAGCTGGAGCTAAAATTATTATGTAATGAGGTCAGCAAAGATATTCGTTTATTAGGTAAAGGCAGACCAACCTATTACGAAAATAAAAAAGGTAAAAAAATATTTTTATCTGATAGCGATAAAAATACGACAATAGCGAAAGGTAAAGCGTTTATTCGTGATAACTGCTATTTTGATTGATATACCCATCAAAAACTATATTTTAAGATATTAGCGTTTTCCGGTTTACCCATAGTCGATTGTTGATAATATTTTTTTCTTACTCCAATAGGTTGAAAATTATTTTTTTTGTATAAATATTTTGCCGTCAAATTCGATTCTCGAACTTCTAATATGATTTGTGTCGCATTAACTTTAGTCGCTAGTTCTATTAAATAATCTATCCATTTTTGCCCCAACTGCTTTCCTTGCAGGTTTGGTATAACGCAAATATTATGTAGGTGAAGTTCATCAACCACTTTTTGAACTACTAAATGTCCAACCATTTCACCACCATTAAACATAACCAAGAAAATATATTTACTCTCTTCATTAATCTCATCCGTATCAAGAGATATATATTGATTATACAGATAATCTTTAAGGATATTTTTTGTCCAAGGATATGAATAGCATAGGTTTTCATTGATAAAGATTTGCTCCAACTCTTCCATATTTGCTTGTCGGATGAAATTAATTGTCTGACTCATTTAAAAAATCTCAATTATTGGTTATTTTGACACAAGGTATTAATAAGAAACTGAACATCTTCGTAAGCCAACGACTTTAACCTAGGATTGGAGATTAAATCGAAGGGATGGTAACTAGCGATCGCATTAGCGCCAAAGAACATCTTATTCAGGCGACAACGAATACCCTTTACATCACTTTCTTTATCTATTAGGTTTGTTACCGTCTCATCACCTAAAACCAAAGTGAAGTCAGGCTGTTTCTTTTCAAAATAGGATTCGATTTTCATACTCGATTCACCTAAACCCGCTTGAGTAAGATGCGCTAACTGTATATTAATTCGTAAATTATTTTGCAAACCAAAATCAATTAACATTTTTAAATAGTCTTGCATAAAATGACTAGGCGATTGTTTATTCGCAAAACTATTCGCGGGCTGATCGATTTGATGCCTGCAAACGATTAATAGATTTTTGTTTAGTATTTCTTGGTTTATTAGCTCACCACTGTCATGTAATCCATTTTGCTCCCTGGTGTTTTCTGAAACTATCGCACTGTCCCAATTCACTAAATTCAAAAACTGGTTCGACTCAAATTGGGATGATGTTTGAGTCGTATTATCTACAGTTGAAGCATGAGCATTAACGGTTACCGATTCATTGTCTTCAGGAACTTTCACATCGACTGACATGTTACTTAACGCTTCTAGCGGCTTGCTATTACGGATTTCACGCTTAGAATGTTCATCTAATGCGTTAATGCTTACTATCGCCTCAAAGTCGTCATGATAGATATCAGCACTTTTAAATGGAGCCCTCAAAGCCCACGAAGTCACCTGCATTTCAGAAAGATATTCTAAACGTAAATTATCACTTAATCTGTTTTCGCTCTGATAATTCGATTGATAATCTGGTTGATTATTCGTCATAATGTCGAACCGCAATATTTACAAAACTCAGCATCGGCGTCATGCCCATCCTCACCACAATTTTCGCAAGCGATTCGAGTGATTTCGATACTTTTAAAATCATTTACAACACCTTTGCTTGCCACTTTAGCAAGTTCGGCACTATAAATCCCTGTGGGCACCGCGATGATGGCATAACCTAAAATCATAACTGTAGCCGCTATCATTTGACCAATATCAGTTCTTGGGACTAAATCGCCATAACCGACCGTTGTTAAAGTAATAATCGCCCAATATATCGAGCGGGGAATGCTGGTAAAACCATTATCTTCCCCTTCCACAAGATACATAACTGAGCCAAAAATTACCACAAAGATAAAGACAGTATATAAAAAGATCGATATTTTTTTCTGACTACCTTTAAGTGCTAATACCAAAGCATTGGCTTCACCTAAATACTCAGCCAGTTTAAATATTCTAAAAATGCGTAAGACTCTTAATATGCGTACAACTAATAACGTCTCAGCACCAGGGTATAATAATGCGATAAAGCTGGGCAGTATGGATAATATATCAATAACACCTAAGAAACTGGTTGCATACATTAAGGGCTTTCTTACGCTGATTAATCTAAGTATATATTCAACGGCAAATAGGCATGTAAATCCCCATTCCGCCATCCTTAATAAATCACCATAGTTCTTATGAATGTTAGTCATACTATCCAACATGACTGCCGTCACGCTGAGTAATATGATGATAATTAATGATATATCAAAAAATTTGCCTAATGGTGTATCAGCTTCAAATATAATCTCGTGTATTTTTTCACGCCACGCAGGTAAATCATCACCTTGATTAAAGCGTTTTGATTTCTTCTCTACGCGTGCGGTTTTAGAAGGTGTTTTGCTTATTGTTGGAGGCTTAGCCATTGATGATAAATTACTATTCCAAACAAGTTATTAATTTAACATGTAATTTTGATGGCATATTATACGCAGGTTTAACTATTTTATAAGCATAAACATGGTTAATTGTTTCAATAAGTACCTCTATCGACCACCCATATATTTCCCCATTATTTATATCTTACGAAAAGGAAGTGAGTGATGGCGATGAATCTAGAGTTTATGCGGTAGAATCAATTGAGGCTAAAAACTATTTTGACTTTATTACAAGCTATCAAGTCAGCGAAGGATTTGCGCTTAACTTTGGTATCAAAAATCTTTTAGACAACGAACCCCCTTTATTGGGTTCAAACCAATCAAGAGCGAATACATTTCCAGCTACTTATGATTTGATTGGACGATCTTATTATACGAACGTCTTTTATTTTTTTTAGTAGTTTACACCACTAAAACGAGTATTAGTTCTATATTTTGTGCGAAAAAGCAGCAGACATAAATTGGATCAACTTATCAATAATTTGCTCTATGGATACGTTTTGCTGAAAGTCACTTTCAGCAATCTCCTGCAGAGCTTTATGCCCGGCTAAACTGAAAATAAAAGAACCTAACATAAAATGTAACCGCCAAAACATTTCTGAAGGCTCACATTGTGGGCTAGATTTTTGCAAAAAACCAACAAAACGATTAAATACGTGTGCATATTTTTCCATAGCAAATCGTCTTATATGTCCCTGCGTCTCAGCATAAGAACGCCCAAGTAAATTCATAAAAACCCCTGCACCGTCAGGGCGTAATTTGTCCAAATTTTTAATCGGCTGCCGCAATGTTTGCAAAACATCAGAAACATCAATCGGTTGTTCTCTATCATTTAACTGATCCATTTCATGGTTAATATCATTGGTTATTCTATCCATAAAGCGCTCAAATACCGCCTGAATCAATATTTTTTTAGATCCAAAATGGTAATTAACCGAAGCTAAATTAACATCGGCTTTAGCCGTAATTATGCGTAAACTAGTTTCTGCAAAACCTTGCTCTGCGAATAACCTTTCCGCGGCATTAAGAATTTTATCCTTAGTTGAAATCAAATGCTTTTGTCCTGTTTAAGATGTTTATATCCATACTTTCAAGCTCGAATTCGAATTATTACTTGTTTCAAACTATCAATTCAAACGCTTGTTTGAAACATACGTTCTAATAAGTACAATGTCAAGGTTATGGTAAATCAGATAATGGTAAATCAACTATCCTTTTGATTACTTTCGAAAATAATGAACTTGTAACTTATTCCACATTAAAAGGTTTTTACAATTAGCACTATTTAGTTTGGTAAAAATAATAACATTTTGATTGTTGTTTCCTATACTAATTATGTTTATTAATGGTTTAATTACTAAAATAGAGCCAAATTATATTATTTACGCCTCATAGAGAGTTTAATGAGTCATTTAGTTAATCAAGTCACCCTATTACAACTAGCGGCCGGTCAGTTAACTCTGTCTCTAAAGGAAACAGAACAACCTTTTGATGATCTGAGCAAACTATTTATTGAAATTGTTGAAGGCTTTAATGAAATTGAAGCACTATTATCAAGTGGCCAATCTTCTGATATTCTAAAAGTCCAGTCACTTCATGCTTTAACGCAAAACAGAGTAAAAAATGCCATCATAGATTTTCAGTTTTATGATCGAATGACACAACGTTTGAATCATATTATGGTAATATTCAAGATGCAATTCACTCAATTGAAAGTGGCGAGAACAATGATGATGAACACTGGGAGAATACTTTTTCGAATATTGAACAAAGCTATACTATGCGAGAAGAAAAACAGCTTTACGAAAGCATTAGGTCAGGAGTTGGATTTGACGTAGCGGTTAAAGCGCTTGTTTCAAAAACCTTTTCCAATGATTCGACAGTCACCGATATAGAACTGTTTTGATTTAAGACAAAATTTGCTTTACTCTGCCAGTTAATTAAACGCTTAACCGCTATCTTTAGTCCCTAAACCATGAATAAACTACCTGATTTTGGATATGAAACCTCAATAAGCCGATATGGCGAAATTCGAGAAGAAACGCAAAAAATAAATTCATTTTTTTATAACCTTCCATGCAAAATTATTCTTGTTTATAAAGGACGCTTTGTTTGTAAAGGATCACAGCTCAAACTGTTTCAACTATCTGAAATACATGAGTCATCTCTCCTACAAGAATTTAGATCGCTATTTATAATGGCTAATAAAAAGAAACGCTTGCCTGACGATACTATTTATTTGGGTAAAAGCAAGTTAGAACAGCCTGAATCAGAAATTGCTGATTCAAAACACTTATTTGTTGTATCTTTAGATCACTCAATCATGATTAACCAAAAGGTGGAATTGGTCGACTCTAGATCGTTAGCCCTCTCATCAACAGCTTCAATTTTAGAAACTATATTTTATGCTCAAGGGTTAATCTCGTGGCACTTCACCCATCAGTATTGCGCTAAATGTGGTAGTAAAACTCAGCCTACTCACTCAGGGCACAGTCGACGTTGTTTATCTAAAGCTTGCGCAAAGGAACACTTTCCAAGAATAGAACCTGCGGTCATATTTTCAATCTGCCGAAAAGCACTTGATTCCCAATTTGAAGATAAAATTTTGTTAGCGAGGCAAAGTAGTTGGCCAGATAAACGCTACTCGGTTCTCGCAGGCTTTGCTGAGCATGGAGAAAATTTAGAAAATTCAGTTTCACGAGAGGCTTATGAAGAAGTCGGATTAAATGTTAAGAATGTCCAATATCTCGGCTCTCAACCTTGGCCATTTCCTGCATCGCTAATGGTAGGATTTAGTTGTGAAACTACTGACGAAGAAATACGTCTAATAGACAAAGAGCTGGAATCAGCAAAATGGTTTAGTGCCAGCGAAATAAAACAGCAGATTGAATCTGGTGAACTTTTAACGCCCTTTTCAATCTCTATCTCTTGGAGAATATTAGATCATTGGTATCAACAACAAACTGGACAATCAATAAAGTGTTTAAAAAAAATAAATGAATAACCATGAAATAAAAGAAAGCGAAATTAGAAATCAGGAAACAAAACCAGTTAAAAAGAAAAAATCAACGCTATTAGACTGGGTCATCCAAGCACTTGTGCTCGCTTCAGTTTTCTTTGCGGTTACTTGGTGGCAAAAGAAAGATATGCTATCGACTGAGCAAGATAACTTGGCGCCTTCTTTTTCATTAATTAGTATGCAAGATCAACTAATTCAATTTGACCCGACTCAACAATCAAAAAAAACACTACTTTATTTTTTTGCTACTTGGTGTGGAGTTTGCCATGCTTCAATTGATAATATTGAAGCCATAAAGGGGTCGGTTGGTGATTCTGTTAATTTTTACGCAATTGCGTTAGATTGGAAAACAAAGGAAGAGGTTAAGGGATTTTTAGCACAGCATGATTTAACCATTCCAATATTATTAGGCAACCAAGAAGTATGGCAAAACTATCAAATTGGGGGTTTCCCCAGTTATTATGTAATTGATGAAAACGGTAAGCTTGCTTCAAAAGATATGGGATACACTACTGAGTTGGGCATGAGATTTAGATTAGGATTCTAGTCCATTTTTGATTCTTGTCTATTACTGCTGATTGTCTGTATTTGATTATTGTCTATGTTTACTCTTAGTCAAACTAATTCTGGGCAATCTATCGCTTCCGTTTTTTCTGGCAATACGCATTCAGATATAAAACGCAAACGAAACTCTTCTGCGGGAACCGGTTCAGAAAATAAATTACCTTGCCCAAATTCACACCCAGCTCGCTTTAAGAATACTCTCTGTTCATTGGTTTCGATCCCTTCGGCTACAACCATCAGCTTCAACTTATGCGCCATGACTACAATAGCTTCACAGAGCGCTAAATCACTTTCATGAGACGCTGAGTTTTTGGTAAACGAACGGTCAATTTTAATAAAGTCAAAATCAAAATCTCTTAGATAAGCCAAGGAAGAATAACCCGTTCCAAAATCATCAATAGAAAAAGTAACACCAATTGCTTGTAATTCTCTAATTTGATTTCTTAGTCTATCAGAGTCCTCCATCAATAAACTTTCGGTCACCTCTAACTCTAAGTAACTCGCATTTAGATTGGCATTCTCTAAAGCGGTTTTAACGACATTGACTAAATTTCCACGCCTAAACTGAATCGATGATAAATTAACCGCTACGCCAAAATCATTAACACCATTTTCCTGAAATTTTTTACATTGTTTGCAAGCTTCATTTAAAACCCATTCGCCAATCTCCAAAATTAAACCTGTTTTTTCAGCAATCGGAATAAAAGAATTGGGTCCGACAACTTCGCCATTTCGATTCCAACGAACAAGCGCCTCTGCCGAAAAGGCTTTACCGCTATTTAAATCAATTTTAGGTTGATAATAAAGCTCAAACTCTTCATTTTTAATCGCCTCTCGAATGCTATTAACATTATCAATGTGCTCTAACATGTCTTTATTCATCTCATCGTCAAAGAAAACCGCATTGTTCTTGCCTGACTGTTTAGATTTATACATTGCTGTATCAGCTTTTTTACGTAACTCATCAAAATTTTCGCCATCCGTTGGGTAAACAGCAATGCCTATTGAACAAGTTGTGGTTAATTGATGTTCACTCTCAATAATAGGTAGCGCAACATTATGCAGAATTTTATCGGCAATTTTTGCAATCATGGTTTTATCTTTGATATCTTCTAAAACTACCAAAAACTCATCACCGCCTATTCGACAAACCGTATCACCTTCTCTAATAGAGGACGTTAATCGCTCAGCAATTGTCTTTAATAATCCATCACCAACAGTATGCCCTAAAGAATCATTAACCGTTTTAAAGTTATCAAGATCTAAAAACATCATTGCTACTTCACTGTGATCTCTATGGGCATGAGATATAGATTGATTGAATCGATCTATTGCTATCACTCGATTGGGTAATCCTGTTAATTGATCAATTTGAGCAATTTTTTGATACTTTTGCTGTGCAATCACAGTTTTTTGATGCTCATCACCTAAATTTCGAACCAAATCACGTAAGTCGCCCGTCAAAGTCCAAATTCCATAACTGATCACTATATAAATGAGCAATAGATAAACTGCAGTCATAAAATCAAAACTCATTCCATCAAACACTATCAAACTATTTGCATTGGCGTAGCCTACCGCTAGGAATGTAAATCCAATCATCAAACATAGGCTTAAAAATAACCGCCGACTCGCTAACATAGCGGCAAAGACTAAGTTGCCTGCATAGGCAATAGTAACAGGATTTCTAAGTCCTTCGTTATTGAGTATTAATGCAGTAATACCAGCGTAAATTAGCCAAACGAAAATATAACTCCCCAATTTTAAATAACCTAATGAAACGATTAAATAACATAACGCAAGCATAAACATCATTGATTGGTATATAGGAAGTACTGCAGGATAGTAATCATGGTATTCATTAACTAGCAATGCGACAACAACTAATAAGAATACAGCCAAAAGTAATTGTTTGGTTCGTTTAGTTTGATTTTTATTTTCAGAAACTTCTAAAAAGTATGGAGGAGTTTCTCTAGATTCGCTTGTTTCATCAAAATAATTATACTCAAATGAGCGAGTGCTTTTTATTTTTTTTCTTTGCAACATTTAATTTTAAAACTCCCTCTGCTACTTCTAACCTACAATTCTAGCATTAAGGAAATACTAAATACACCTCGGGCATAAGTCAAATATTACATATTCTCGATATTTTGGTATTTTGGTATTTTGGTATTTTGGTATTTTGGTATTTTGGTATTTTGGTATTTTGGTATTTTGGTATTATCAATGGAGATTGAGTATAATCTTGCATGAAGTGATTTTTAAAATATGGGAAATCCAAACAATATTCTCATGACATACCTTATGAATCATACTAAGTTTGTAACATTAGGATTTTATATCGTTCTAGCGACTATTATGACCTCCTGCGCGAATCAGCACACAAAACTATAATCAAGCAATATCATTAGAACTCCATCCGCGCCACATAATAAATTCCTACCTCAACCAACAATCATTGAACCGGAGCTAATATTAACTTTATCAGATGAACATAAATTGAAGTTCAACGATTACTTTAATAAAAAAGAAAACAGGTCACTTCTCCCTAACAAAAAGCCTTTCACAGTATTTGAAGAATTATGTGGGGAATGATTTCTTTACAATCAGACACTTATAGCTAATGAATCGTTAGAAAGATCTCAAGGCAATTGTCTATCTCTGGCTATTTTAACGACAGTATTAGCCAATCACTTAAGTATTGATATCGGTTATCAATTAGTAGACTCTACACCAGTCTATCAAGAAGAAAGTGATATAGTTTTAAGTTCAGAACACGTCAGAAGTATTCTTTATGCTCCAAAACCGGAAGTTCAAAATGGAATATTCTTTTTTAGCCGACCTGCGATAGCTATTGATTATTTTCCAGAGCGAAGTATTAAAGTAAGGCGACAAATTAATGAAAACGAATTTATCGCGATGTATTATCGAAATCAAACAGCCGAAGCAATCATAAAAAAATGTATCAAAGCAAATTATCGGCGCTTTTATAAATCTTGAATTGTGGAATAATAGAACGCCTCCAAATCATTATTCACAAATTTAATTCAAAAGAACTATAAAAATCGCACTTTTTACCATTATATGGATCTTTAAAATGCAATGATTTTGCCAAAAGTTGTAAAGGTTTAGAAAAATCAGCTATATTCCTTTCTAGTAATCTCGGATAAAACAGGTCATTCTTAATCGGTAATCCAATAGAAGTCATATGGACCCTCAATTGATGCTTTTTACCAGTTTTTGGCGTTAATTTATACAATGCTTGCTCAAAACCGGTTTTCAGTAACTCTATTTTACTTTCTGAAATGTTTGATTCAAAATGTTTTTGCTCTAACGCCTCTTGCATTAAGAAAAATGGATGTGATTTTACAATATGACTTTGTCTAATAATTGGAAAGCTCATATTTTTTAAAGGTAATGTAGAAATAGCATGGTAAATTTTTAAAATCTGACGAGCCGAAAAAAGTTCATGATACATTGCTCTATATTCTTGCTTTTTAGTAACCAGAACTAATCCTGCAGTTTCTCGGTCTAGTCTGTGACTGAGTTCCAAATCATTTAATTTGAGCTGTTTTCTTAATCGAACGATCAGCGTTTCATGTAAATAATCACCAGACGGCGCAACTGGCAAAAAATGTGGTTTATCAACAATTAGAAACCGTTCATTTTCATATAATATATTTTCTTTAAAAGGGATTTTTATTTCAGATTGTAATTCTCGATAATAATATATTTTCAAATAGCGAGTAAATGGCGTTACATCTGTAATGATAGTGCCATCTTCAAATCTGACTTCATCCTTCTGAAAACGTGAAAGACATTCAGCAGGTAAAATATGAGGAAAGGAATGGCAAAAATAATCAAAGACTGTTTTCCATTGCCCTTCTTTTAAATAAAGACAACTAGGACTAACGCCATTTTTTACTGGTAAAGGTATTTTTGTTAAAAAATTCACTTTACCAGTTTGACAAGTAGTTCAAAAATTGATTAGTAGATATAACGACTATTTCACTTCAATAGTCGCTTGTAGTATCTCAATTTTTTCCTTAGTTTTACCATTTCTACTACCAAAAGTCTCTAGTAACTTTAATGTTTCAAAGCCCTCTATGACCTCGCCAAATATCGTATGTCGTCCATCCAAATAGGCAGTCTCTTTAAAAGTAAGAAAAAACTGGCTCCCATCAGTTCCAGCACCTCGATTAGCCATGCTTAACATGCCCGGTTTAGTGTGAGATAGAGATGATTCAAATTCTCCATTATACTCGTAACCGGGACCACCTGCGCCCATACCTAAAGGATCACCGCCTTGTGCCATAAATCCGGGTATAATCCTATGGAATACTATATTGTCATAAAAACCCAATTGAGTTAAGTAGATGGTACTCGAGACATGCATGGGTGATTCTTTATGTTTTAGCTCGATTAAAATATTGCCTTTGTTTGTCTTCATTTTCCAAAGATATTGACTATTATCTGAAAAAACTAGTAAAGGTGGAATTTTTAGATTTTGTTTCCAGTCACCTTTTGTTTTATCTATTGTTTGAGAGGCAATAAACATGTCAATTTGCTCTATCGCTTGGTCTTGTTTTGTACAGGCAAATAAAACAAGAGACATCAAAATAATAGTGGACAGTTTTTTTATGTTATTCATTGGTTAAATCTCTAACTTTTTAATAAATAATATTTTAAAACATTTTATCAAAATACGCTAACTCAATAATAGTACAATTTTATTTTCACACATATTTAACCAACATCTCTAATAATCTATCAATATTAATAGGCTTACCAATATGTGCATCCATACCGGCTTCTCTGCCCAATTCAATATCTCTTTCCATCACATTAGCAGATAGTGCGATCACGGGGATATTCTTATGCACTTCACTTTGTCTTATTGCTCTGGTGCGGTATAGCCATCCATTGTAAGCATTTGAACATCCATCAATGCACAATCAAACTTCTGTAACTCCAGTTTATAGAGTGATTCCTGACCATCACAAGCTGTAACAACATTCATGCCTGCATTAGTTAATATATTTTTTGCGTCCATTAAATTATCTTATTGTCATCTACCAGTAAAATAGAGCGACCTTTTAAAGCACTAATCCTTTGTTACCTATTAGAGTTTCCCTCACTAATTTAATCATTGTCTTGGAGAATATTTTTCACCGCAGGTAAGTTAAACTGTGGGTGATTACTCATTAGCGTATTCTGTATACTGTAATTACTTACCACAGCTATTACTCTGTTGTCTAAATCGTCTGTATCCTGAACGTAATCTGCTTCATTACTAGTAACGACAACATTTAAAAAATTAACATACGAGTCAGTAAAGTTAAGATAATCTTGACGCTCTGCTGATTAAGCGACCCCAGGCAATAAATCAAGTTTTTCTACTTTTACTTTTTCTAGAACTTGAGTCCAAGTATTACCTGACTCAACTTGAATATCAATTGACAGCTTTTTAGCGATTATAGATAGATACTCTGCACTTATACCTGAATGAATACCTTCTTTATCAAAAAATTCAAAAGGTGCCCTCTTGGGATCAATGCCAACAAGCAGTGTCGGATGCTTAGCTAAGTAGTCTTGCTCTTTTTGAGTCAAAGTTGAAACTAAGGAAGTTCTTAACATTTCAAAAAAAGCAGGTTCACTTGGTAACCATTTGTTTTCTAGTTTAATAATTTTGTCTATTGGTAGTTTTTTGAACCCCTTATTTATTATCATTTTTAAATAAGATTTATTTTTTGCTATCAAAGCATGATTTGTCTAATACTTGCGCCCACGTTTCTATTTTTTCTGGCAATAGTTATTTAGCAATCGCATCACTCAATATGCTAAGGTAGTCCGAACTTATTTCTTGATATTCTTGATATTCTTGATATTTGATCGGCGCCCAGTTAGGGTTTATTCCTACACTCAATTTTTTTAAATAATTCAAATATTGATTTTCATCTGCGGATAACAAATTATTCTGATCCGGATTTAATCTATGGAAATAGTGTTTATTTCAGGTAACCATTTCTTTTCTAGATTAATTAGAGCTATTTTTGAAATATTTTTAATGCCTTCATCAATCATAGGTATTAATAAGGCATTCTTTTTAAAACCATCGCTGAAACTAGATTAGTAGTGACTGGTATTTCAGCTAAATTGACTCTACCTTGCATTCCTTTTTTCTCTATTTGAGCCTTAACAAACGGCACTTCGCCAATGATACCATTCACTGTATTATCGATTAACGCTTCAACCATCTTCTCTACGTCGTTAATAAACACTAGCTTGAGTTAGGAAACGCCTTTTTTACATATCTGATAGGGTCATAATCTGGGTGTATTGCCACCAATATATTATCTAAGTCTTCTAAAGGCTTGATCACTCCATTACTTTTTAAATAAAACAGTCCATTATCGATATTGTCGATTGGTAGTGAAAATTGGTAGAGTTTTTTGCGTTGTTCATTTACAAATAAACCTGAATGAAAATCTGCGGTGTCATCATCTATGTATCTAAGACTCTGTGCGTATTTTCCAGATAAAAACTTAACCTTTCGATGATTGACCTTTGCCCATAACATCCAAAACTCAGTATAAAAATCTGTAAACTCACCACTTGGGGTTTTCATACCGTATGGAGGGTTATCAGTCATGGTTGCAATCACCAATGTATCATTGCACTTGATTTTATTACTATTGACTAGGTTCAACGACGTTTCATTGGACAAGGAATGCTTACTGAATAAAAGTAAGAAAAAGAGCATTAACGCTAGCGATATTGTAGCTGACTCATTGAATTTTATCCTTTGATACATGATTTTCAATACGCTTTAAGTGTAAGCCAGTCATTTCTCCATTTTAAGTTGAATGCTAAATGGAGCGTTTTGTTTCATTACCGATATTTTTAATGCTGAACGTGAAGATCTGTGTGGGCTAAGCGTAGCCTTAGTGAGCAGGGATTCAGAAAATGACGACACTAATTTATTGCTTTTTTGAGATCCCAAAACCTTTGCACATTCCCCAACTAAAAGGATCAACATAAGCAAAGTAAAAACAGTTAAATTAGAACGCAAAACTGAAATCGTCGAAGTATCCGTAAAAATGAAGCATAGATAAGATCTATGCCTTATTTTTAACGAGTTGCTTTGTTTTTATTTCCTAGATAGTTAGAAATACCATAGAAAACAGCACCTCCAATCACTAAAACAATTCCCATAAAAGCTTCAAAAGGTTTTTCTTTTAATATAAATAACAATGTCCAACCAATCAGCAGTAAGAAAATGATCGGAGGCAAAGGATAAAGCCATGTTTTATAGGGTCTCGGTAACATCGGTTGCCTGTATCTCAAAACAAAGATGCCAAGAACAGCGAAAAAATTATTAAGCGCTAAAGCGAATCCTGAAAATAACAAAATCGATTCGAAACTTGAGGTCATTACAAAAAGAATGGCCATCATCGATTGAAAATAAATCGCTCTTGCGGGAATTTGCGATTTATTAAGAACAGAGAACCACTTAAAAATTGAGAAATCCTGTGCGATCACCTGAATCACTCTTGGTCCTGCTAATGTCATGGCACTAACCGTTGAAACAAGTAAAAGAGACATGACTAGACCTGTCAATTTGGCGCCTAAGTCGCCAAAAATAGATTGTGCAACGATATAGCCTATTTCAACCTTGCCCTGTAATTCTTCGATTGGTGTAGAGTATAAAAATATAAAATTCAAACTAACATAGACCACTAAAACTAGCAGTGTACCTGTTATTAATATTTTTGGTAAATCGCCTTGTGGGTTTTCTAATTCGTCAGTTAAATAAGTTGCAGCGTTCCAACCATTGTATGCATAACTAACATAAATCAATGAAACCGCGAACGCACCACCGGTTAAAACGTCTAGATCATCTTTATTTGGTTTAAATGATATATCCTGGGGAGTATCAACCATAATCAGAGCGGAGAAACAGAATAAACCAATTAATAGAAGTTTAATTACGGTAAATATCCACTGTAAGCCTGCACTTTTTTTATGAGTGCTACTATGCACTAGTGTTAAAATAACAATCAACATCATCGCTAACCAAAATTGCGAAAGCTCTGGAAATATAGAAGATAAATATGCCCCAAAAGTAATAGACGCTAGGGCAACAGGCGCTGCGAATCCGATAGTTGAGGAGATCCAACCCGATATAAAGCCAGCAATTGGGTGATAGCATTGACTGAGAAAATGATACTCCCCACCACTTCTTGGTAGAGCAGCGCCTAACTCAGCATAGGTTAAAGCTCCACAAAGTGCTGTAATGCCACCGACAACCCAAAGCATTAACAGAGAAAAACCTGATTGGATATCTAAGAGTTGAAAACCGAGACTAGTAAAAACACCTGTACCAATCATGTTGGCGACGACTACAGCGATTGCTGTTCTATTATTAAATTTAAAAACAGTCGACATTACGCATCAAACAATTAAATGTGAATTTATTAAAATGTGTAATACCTCTTTGATGTAACTTAAAATTGACGGATTTAAACTTGCCCAACTTCATAAAATTTTCTCAACCATCTATCAAGTGGGTAAAGAATTTTATAAAAAGCTGGCACCACCATTAATGCTAATATAGTAGAACTAATAAGACCGCCGATTACCGACAATGCCATCGGCCAATTCATTTCATGTCCAGGACCGGTTCCAAAAGCCAGAGGTAACATTGCACCTACCATAGCAATAGTTGTCATTAGAATGGGTCTTAATCTCTTTTCACCTGGTTGAATTAGCGCATTATCCACTCACTCGCCTTGCTTTATGGCTCTGTTAGCAAAATCAACCACTAAAATAGCATTTTCCCGACCATGCCCAATAATAATATGACTCCTATCATCACAAAGAGAGAAAAATTATTGCCACTTAATCCTAATGCAATAATAACGCAGGTAAACGCTAATGGCATAGTGATCATTATAATAATTGGTTGAATAAGTGACTCATATAAGGCCGCCAAAATTAGATAGATTAATATAACAGCTAAACCAACAGCTGCACCAAACGAATCTACCGTATTTTGCATACGTTCAACATCCCCTGTAAATCTATAATGATAGCCTTCAGGTAATATCTCACTAATCCCTTGATCAACATGTTTAACTAAAGAATCTAACGGGATTTTTGATATATTACTAGTCACCATTAGCCGCTTTAATTTGAAGTTTCTTAAGATTCTCCAGATCGGCTCTATTTTTATCGTCGAATCTGAGAGTAATATCGTACTCTCTCCATTTTTACAAAATTACTGTTCTTATTATCACTTGAATAATTTGAATTTAATAAAGAGGCGATTTGAGTCACAGTAATGCCTAAAAGTGCCGTATTATTTCGTAAAATTGAAATTGTAATTTCAGGTTTGCCATCCTGATAATCACTGTCAATATCAACTATTTGTTGCTTGCATTTATCGCTATTAAATTATTAGCACTTGCGCCAATTATGGAGTGGAATTATCTATTACAGGAAGGACCTGTAAGGTTTTTTTCCTATATGGCTTTTATTAATTTACTACTCATGCTTTCAATTTACTGCCAATAGGCCCGTTAGATGGCCACGATATCCTACCCTATTTTTATCTAAACAAGCGGCTTATAAATATAATCAACTAAATTCTCAATACGGCAGTTTAGCTTTACTAAGCTTATTGCTACTCAGTTTTCTTGGTGTACCTATCTTTTCTATATTAATGAATTTTGCATCAAATTTAGCACAATATTTAATTGTTTTCAGAAACTGATTTAATCAGTATCTAATCAGAAATTGAAATTAAGGCAAAGCGTGGGACGATTTTATTATCTATTTCAATGGCTTCTTTAAACATTCCTATAGGTCTAACCCAAAAACCATTTTCATTTCCTGATTTATCGAGATAAAGTGGTTTGTAAAGCACCATAGTTTCACCCGTTTCACTATGAGTGACAATATCAATCACTTGATACTCTCCGCCCTTGTAATGTCGATAGCGGCCAGGTTCGATACTGTTAGATAAAGTTTGTGCAAACCCGGAGTTACTAGCCCCTTTTAATTTTGTATTAACCTTATTCAAATTCAATTTACCTATATTTATCGTTTTATTTATCGTTTTATTTATCGTTTTAAAGAAGCATACTTTATAAATATGAAATAAATATAACTTACAGTAAGTTCTCATCAAACAATAAATCAATTCTTGTATATTCATCTAACCAGCTTGAAGGTTCTCTAAATCCATGAGCTTCTACCGGATAAATAGCCGTTTCAAAATACTTAGTCTTCTTTAATTCAATTAATTTTTGAACTAACCTAACGCTGTCTTTAAAAAACACGTTGTCATCAACCATTCCGTGACAAATCAAAAGCGGTTTATTTAAACCAGACGCAAACTCTATAGGCGAACTTCTTTCAAAGGCATCGGGGTCAACCTGAGGTGTATTGAGTATGTTAGATGTGTAACCATGATTATAATGAGTCCAATCAGTAACCGGTCTTAAAGCTGCACCGGCTGCAAATAATTCAGGCTCCTTAAATAAAGCCATAAAGGTCATAAAACCGCCATAAGAACCGCCATAAACACCTATTTTTTTAGCGTCTACGTTCATATTGTCAACTAACCATTTTGCACCATCTTTTAAATCTTGTAGTTCAGGGGTTCCCATATTCTGATAGATAGCGGTTCGCCAATCTCTTCCGTAACCTTTGGAGGCTCGGTAATCCATGTCCAAAACAACATAACCCTTACTAGTCAAATAATTATGAAACATAAACTCTCTAAAATATCCTGACCAACCTTGGTGAGAGTTTTGTAAATAACCTGCGCCATGAACAAACATAACCGCTGGTCGTTTTTCAGATGTGTTTTTTATTGGTTTATAAAGCCTTGAATAAATAGGTTGTTCAACTTCACTCGATTTAATCGCCTTTATTTCAGGTGCTTGCCATGGCTTAGTTAAAAACTCGCGACTCATTGTATAAGTCAATTGTTTAGGTGTTTGTGTCAAATCTTTCAAAGGTTGCAAATACAACTCAGGCATTTTTGTAAGACTTGAATGACTGATAATGATTTGGCTCTCATCCGGTGATAAAACATAATCATTTTTACCGCCTAAGTTGCTAATGGCTTCACTAGATCTATTACTCAGATCTGCAACATAAATTTCGTGAATACCAGGGTGTTTTTTATTGGCTCGATAAAAAATATTTTCGCCGCTATCACTAACGGTTAGATCACTGACCTCAAATTGACCTTTAGTCACTTGTCTTGCTCGGCGTTTGCCGTTTTTTATATAAAGGTGTGAATAACCATCTTCTTCTGATAAATAATAAAGTGTTTGGTTGTCTGGTAGCCAACCAAACTCATTGAAAGTCGAGTCATTCACCCAAGCTTCATTGGATAACCAATGGGTAGTATTAATTGCTTTCTTTTTAATATCAAAAGACACGATCCAGCGGTCTTTATTATCATACGAAAATAAAAGGATGGCCGCTTTCTCACTATTATCACTCCACTCGACGCCTTGATTTGCACTCCAATTATAGGCGTAAACAGCCCTATCACCTTTTAACGGTTCAAATTTATATCCAATTTTTTTGGCCGCTTCCATTCTTAGGCTTGCTAAAGGGTCATCGCTTATTCCCGGTAATTTAGATAAATCCATCTTTATTTTTTTATGCTTTAGAAAATCGACTAAATAAAAAGTTTCCGTTGTCTTCTCATCTGTACCCACTAATGAACGAACCTTCCGGTTATTAACATAGCCCGACTCTGTCACAAATTCAGGCATATTATCGCTCTTACCATCGAGTTCTTTATTAACCAAACCTAAAACTAACCAGTTAGCATTGGGCGACAACCTAAAGGTTTTAATTGATTGTTTTTTACCTAAATACCATTGAACGTCTTTATTGACTTGCAGTTTTTTTGAGCGCTGTTTTTGAAAAGTTTTTTCGGTTTGTTTGTTAGAAACATAGTCTAATAAACGCGGTTGAGATTGCTGTAAGTAGTCTTTGCTTTCTATTTTCTCAGGATCTTCGGTTAAATTAAAACTTGCCAATTGGCTTGATACACCAGTTATGATATCCATTAAATAAATATCATGTTTTATAAAGTAGCTAATGGTTTGATCATTAACAAAACTCACATTTGACTGCTTTACATGATCCTTGGTGAGTACAGAAATTTTTTCACTCTGTAAGTTAATTAAATAAACATCACCTTGGTAATCAAACACTCCTAACTTTTTATTTGGGCTTAAATTCGCACTTGCACTTGATGCATTCAAAAGCGCTTCCGCACTCTCTAACAAAATACTCTTTGGTTTTATTGTATTCGCCTGATTTAAATCTAGTTTAAGCGTATTTCTATGGGTATGACCTTTCGCTTTTTGTTGAAAGTAAATCGTTTGGCTATTTAATGACCAATTCGGTCGCTCAGGACTTGCCCCCATCCAATCTGGATCAGACATGATTTTTTCTAAGGCAAAGTCTGCCGTAATTTTTTCTTGTTTAGCTATTTTATTAATATCAACTATTTGAGTTGAATCAGCAAACACAAAATGGGATGAAAATACTAAACTCACACCGACACAGATGGATTGTTTAACAAATGATGATTTAACTAATTTCATAGATTCTGTCCTAAATTGAACGATAATATTGGATATACCAACCAGCATTGCCTAGATTTTAATAACGGTGAGTTTCTGATAACTTCTAGATTCTAAGAATAACGGAGAGAATACCACTTATTGCCTTTGTAGCTCAAGAAGCACTTGTTTCAACTAAATTGACTGGGTTCATGTTTCCTCATCAGGCATTGGCTCAAGCAATGCATCTTGGACTTTGTATTTGTTTAGAATTAGAATGGCTTACTATTAAATATAAACCAATGGAATTGATTTGTCCGAGCATTTACCTAACCCTAACCAACCAGAGCAACAAGAAAGCTATCCTGTTGATATTAATAAAGTTAATGCTCAACAAGGCATTAAATGGCTGCAGCAAGCTTTTAAGCTTTTCACCAGTCAAATAAAGAGCTGGTTAGTGATTGTTGGCTTTTTGTTCGTACTATTGCTCATTCCTGGTATAAATCAAATTATTGGGCTTTTATTGCCAATAGCGATTGCTGGTATTATGTTAGGTTGTAACCAAATAACCGCTAAATCACCACTTTCCTTCGATCATTTATTTTGTGCTTTAAAAACTCATACAAAACCTCTTGTTTATCTGTGTGCCATTTATGCTTTTTTATCCATCGTTATTACTTTTTTGACCTACCTATTTATGCAATTTCTCGGCTATGACATCATTAATATGCTACCCGATAACCTTAATGAAATGTCCACCAATGACCTCATGCAATGGTTCACTAGTCCAAAGGGCATAGAGGTTACAAGAGTCTATTTGTTAACGTTTTTAGTCTATATGGCTCTACTACTACCGGTAATAATGGCCTATTGGTTTGCACCACCGTTAGTCGTTTTAAAGAATAGATCGCCTATAGAAGCGCTAAAATTGAGCTATCGAGCTAGTAAAGTGAATATCATTCCCTTTACAGTTTATGGGTTGGTTGGAGTCTTTTATATATTATTGGCTTTCACACTTATTTCATTTGTTTCGGCAATGATTCCATTACTGGCAGTTCCTTTGGTTTTATTTTTATTTCTGTCTTTATTTGCAATTTCCATTGCTAGTATTTATACCAGTTATATTTCTATTTTTAACTCACCATCGAGTTTAGAAAAAAAACAAAACAATACCTCTGGCGGAATGATAGCCTAATTGGAAATATTTAAAGTAATGACGAATATAGAGCTATCGAAAAAAATTTTATTTCTAAATAAAAGAATTGATAATACTCATCGCTTTGTTCTTTTTATGCTCATTATTTTTGCAATAATAGTAAATACTGCGACGGTTAATGCGGCACAATTTATCAACGCTTTACCAGTAGAGCTAAATGGTAATTGGACTATATGCCAATTTACTAACGAATCAACCGTTATAAATAAAAACAATTCTTATCCAAAATGTCAGATAAGCGAAACGGTTAACATTATCGCTGTGTTAGATGATAAAAAAACAACGTTATTAGAAAGTGACGTGTCAAACCAAATCATAATAAACAATAGAGATCTGATTGGGTCAAACTATACCCTTTATTCAAAACAGTTTATTGTTAGTGGTGAATTACAAAAAACTACGCTTGCTATATTTACTGGCCCGATTGACGAAGCCGATGAAATTCGCGTAAATGGACATTTAATCGGTAAAACTGGGAGTTTTCCACCTTTCTTTCAAGGCGCTTATCGACAAGATCGTTTATACAGTATTCCATCATATACTTTAAAATTTAATCAATTTAATTTATTAGAAATAAAAACATTTAACAGCATAAATAAACCAGGTTTAAATCATCATGCTGTTTCTATAAACGAGTACTTTAAACTTGAACATAACCAACAGAAAATTAATTATTTTTATGTTTCGGCTATTGCTATTCTGTTACTGCTCGCATTTATTCAGATATTCCATTTTTGGATTAATAAAAGAAGTAATGAAACACTCTATTTGGCGGTTTTTTTAATTATTCTATCATTAGTGATTTTTGCTCGTTCTCATGCGCCAAACAATATCGGTTTTGATTTAAATGATACTTATAAAATCGAAATGTTTTTAATATCTATGGGAATGATTTCGATATCTTTCTTTCTTTTTCGATTCTTTGAGCTAGAAGTTCGAAAAAACTACGTTATACTATTTATTTTAATGGCACTGATTGGGATCCTAAACTTAATATGGCCATTCTCTTCGAGTATTCGTCTACTGGCTGAATTAAGTTATTGGGCTATAATTATATTGACTTTTTTTACTGGTGGTAATGCTGTTCTTATTGCTTTCATAAAGAAAAGGGAATACTCAGTTATCATTGGTATATTAAACACTTGTTCTTGGAGTGCTCTTGTTTTTGATTCTTTAATTCAGTCTCAGTTTTTGCTTTATTCGCAGCTACCTAATAACCCTTTTTTCTTACCACTTGCAGCGGTGGCAATCGGACTTGGAATGTCGTTAGCTGTCACACATAAATATTGGCAGGCATTTAAAGGCGCAACCTATGACCATTTGACCGGCACATTATTGAGGCCATCTTTTTTCCAGCGACTTTCAGAAGAGTTACAAAGAAGCCAGCGTGATCAAAGTTTATTATTAGTCGCGGTTATTCATATCAGTCAGTTTAAAACTTTTAACGCTGATTATGGTTACATCGTTGGCAATAAACTATTGTTAACCGTTAGTAATACTTTGACTAGAGTATTAAAGCCTTTTGATCTAATTTGTCATTTAAGTGATGATGAGTTTTGTATCGCGGCTTCGTCAGAAAGTCGTCCTATTGCGAAACAAACTATCGAACAAATGCATAAAAGCATTATTGCAATTGAACATCAAATTGATAAAAACACTAAAGTGTTTATCGATGTGAAAATTGGTGGAATCATCTATAATCCCGATCATCATTTATCAGTCTCTCAACTTTTGCAAGATGCTAACTATGGATTAGCAAAAGTTAAAAGTCAAAATAAGGCTGATTATATTTTATTAAACAATCCAACGGTTAGAGCTTAATATTTGAGTCAGCAAAGGTTACTATTCCACAATGCCTGTATTAGATAACTTTGAAAAAGAACATAGTAGCAGTCGATTACATCAACTCAATGATGCAATAGAGCGAGGTATGTTTCTGCAGGTCAGATTAATGCTAAATCAGCTACCTCCGGCAGATATTGCTCACATACTTGAATCAACGCCACCTAAAGAAAGAAAAATACTTTGGAAGTTAGTTGATAAAGAACTTGAAGGTGAAGTTCTGCAATTTTTAAATGATGATTTGCTGTTAGCGTTTGCTGATGAAATGGAGCCTGAAGAACTAGCTGCAATTACAAAAAAACTCGATACAGATGATATTGCCGATATTCTAGGTGATTTGCCCGATACTGTCACCAAAGAAGTATTAGCATCTATGAGTTTTCAAGATAGAACCCGTATTGAGCATGCTCTTAGTTATCCTGAAGATACCGCTGGTGGATTGATGAATACCGATACCATCACAATAAGACCTGCGGTTACGATTGAAGTGGTACTTCGATATTTAAGAATGCAAAAAGATATTCCTAAAAGTACCGATAGTATCTATGTAGTTGATACAAATGATATTTTGATTGGCACAATTCACCTCTCGACTTTGATTACCAGTCACCCAGAACAAATGGTCGATGACGTTTTCGAAAAAGAAATTACAGGGATCCCTGCAGCATTACCAGACACCGATGTTGCTAGTCTTTTTGAACGGCATGACTTAATTTCAGCTCCCGTAATTGATGATGAAGGTAAACTTTTAGGACGGATCACGATTGATGATGTGTTAGATGTTATTATCGAAGATGCTGATCATTCCCTGATGAGTATGGCGGGACTTGATGAAAATGATGATACATTTGCGCCTATTTTTACCAGTGCAAAACGTCGCGCGTTATGGTTAGGGATTAACCTTATCACCGCCGTATTAGCCGCCTCTTTCATCGGTATATTTGATGAAAATATTAGTGCCGTGGCGGCACTTGCGGTTTTATTACCTATAGTGCCGAGTATGGGCGGAATTGCTGGAACTCAGTCGTTAACACTAGTCATTCGTGGTATGAGTATTGGCCATATTAGTAATAACAATTTTAGATGGCTTCTATTTAAGGAGTTTGGCGTTAGTTTACTGAATGGTTTCTTCTGGGCAATTGTCATCGGATTTGCTATTTTTTTCTGGTATAACAATACCCCAGGTTATCAAAATTTTGCCCAAGGACTTGGAATTTCAGTGGCTGGAGCTATGATGATAAATTTGGTCACTGGAACCGTTTTTGGTGCATTATTACCGATGATACTCACCAAATTAGATATTGATCCCGCGTTATCAGGGGGTGTTATTTTAACCACCGTGACAGAGATTGTTGGCTTTATTTCATTTTTGGGCTTAGCTACTATTTTTGTTGTTTAGCTATTTAACTAATTTTTCTATTTAATGATAGCTCTAATGAAAAAAATTTATTTTCTTCGCCATACAATGTCAGCAGCTTCTCATAATTAAATCCTAGCTTTCTAAGTAACTTTTCGGAAGATTGATTACTTACTTTAGTCATCGCGACAACTCTACTTAAATTAAATTGATTTTTTGCCATTTCTAAAATAGCTTTAGCCGACTCTTCCGCATAACCTTTTCCACAATAGTCAGGTAAAAAAGCATAACCAATATCAACATCCTCTAATTCTTCGCGTTTTATTAACCCACACACTCCAATTTGGACAACATTCTCTATCGAACGAGCTTCAGATAATAACTCAACCATACATAACCCAAAGCCAAATTTTTTATAACTAGCAATCGGTCCGTCGTCTAAGTATTTAATCGCATCATGTTTATTTTTGACCCCTTTGTCTGCGATGTTTTCTATAAAAGATGGCTCATTCAGTAATTTAATAATGGATTCAGCATCAGTATGCTCAAATTCTCGCACTTGTAGTCTTGATGTTTTAATTATCTTCATATCATTTTTACACTTATTATTAACTGATTGAATCTATTCTTACTTATCCAAAATAAAGTTTTCTTAAGGCCTGACTTACTGCGTAAACATAAATGTTATTTATTCTACTGTAATAGTAAATTGAGAATGGTTCTATGGAAAGAAAATTAACATAAAAATTGTGTGAGTCATGTTATTACAGGCTATATTAAAGACCAAAATCGCACGATTGCTGAACTAAATAATCCGAGTGAATATTTTCATTAAAAGAGCTTAAAGCAAACTATTTACACGACAAATTTTTAGAGTATACTTGCGCCCCGTAGGATATTACCTATAACGTTATTAAACAATTTGAGTTGCAATCTAACTATCATTTTAAATATTGTTAGTTATTAGGCTAATTTAACTTTCCACATTTCGATAAAGAAGTGACTGGAAGTCGATTATTGAGGACAAAAACATGCAAGCATTATTAACCATTGCCGTAAGAGCGGCTCGAAAAGCTGGTGACTTTGTTCTTCGTGAATCAAACCATATAAAAGCCATAGACAGTAAATCAACTCACGACTACGTCACCAACGTAGACACCGCCGCTGAACAGTTAATTATACAAACTATTTCAAATGCTTACCCAACCCATAGCTTCCTCGGAGAAGAGTCAGGAAAAACGGGTGATGCTGAATACCAATGGGTGATCGATCCAATTGATGGAACCACAAACTTTATACGAAAAATTCCTCATTGGGCTATTTCCATAGCATGCAAGCATAAAGGCAAAACTCAAGTAGGTGTTGTTTATGACCCAAGTAAAGAAGAATTATTTACTGCCGTGAAAGGACGTGGCGCTCAAGTCGATGGCAAAAAAATGCGAGTTAGTAATACAAAAGGGCTAGAACACGCTTTACTGGCTACCGGCTTTCCATTCCGAAATGAATCAAAATTAGAAAAATACTTAGAAATATTCGGTAAATTATTCCCTCATTGCTCGGATATGCGTCGTGCAGGCTCTGCAGCACTTGATTTAGCTTATGTAGCAGCTGGTAGAATTGATGGTTTTTGGGAATACGGATTAAGCCCTTGGGATACTGCTGCTGGCGCGCTATTAGTTCAAGAGTCAGGCGGCATGATTTCAGATATGCAAGGCGACCCTAAATTTGAAGAAAGTAGCTCAATTTTGGCGGCAAATCCCAAAGCATTTAAAGCCATGCTAAAAATCATTAATAGTTAACCAAAGGTTAAAAGTGACAGCTTTGTTGCCGTAAACTGAATATATTAATTACTTGACTAAAATGGTTGGTTATATCAAAATGATGCATAAGCGATAAGCTTATTTAAAACCGAATCTAAAATATGGCTAGGTAAGAAAAATGCGACTAACTACAAAAGGCCGATATGCCGTCACTGCGGTACTGGATTTAACACTTAATTGTGATAATAAACCGGTTAATTTGGGCGATATATCAGAACGACAGTCAATTAGCCTATCTTATTTAGAGCAATTATTTTCAAAGTTACGTAAAAACAATATTGTTAAAAGTATTCGAGGACCCGGTGGTGGTTACTTATTAAATGGCGATCCAAATGAAATAAACGTTGCACAAGTCATCAATGCCGTTAACGAAACCATTGAATTATCACGCTGCGATGGACGTGCCAACTGTCATAATGGTCGTCAATGTTTAACTCATAATTTATGGGTCGATCTTAGCGAACGGATTAATGATTTTTTAAGTAATATCAGTCTAGGTGAATTAATTGAACAAAATAAAAGCCATCCTCACCTTGCGGCAGTTAGACATTTAGAATCACAAATAAGCATTCAAACAAAATAGTATCAAAAACAGTTTAAAATACAGGTAATAGAAAAATGTCAAAAGACAATTCTAATCAAGTTATCAAGGAAATTGTAAAAAACGAATACGAAGCAGGTTTCACTACTAATGTTGAATCTGAAACTATTGCTCCGGGATTAAGTGAAGACGTTATCCGTTTTATTTCCGCAAAAAAAAAGGAACCTCAATGGCTTTTGGATTGGCGGTTAAAAGCATATGAGACTTGGAAAAGCATGCCTGAACCAGAATGGGCACATTTAAAGTTCCCTAAAATAGATTTAGATGAAGTGTCTTTCTATTCTGCGCCCAAAAGTATGGATAATGCGCCTAAAAGCCTTGACGAAGTTGATCCAGAATTAATTGCCACCTATAACAAACTTGGTATCCCTTTGCACGAACAAGCGGTGCTTGCCGGTGTTGTCGGAGTTGCCGTGGATATCGTTTTTGATTCAGTTTCTATCGGAACTACATTCAAAGCAAAGCTAGCAGAAGCAGGTGTTATTTTTTGCCCAATATCTGAGGCTGTCCACGAACACCCTGAACTTGTAAAAAAATACCTTGGCTCTGTAGTTCCACAAAAAGATAACTATTTCGCTGCTTTAAATTGCGCTGTTTTTAGTGATGGTTCTTTTGTTTATATTCCTAAAGGGGTGAAATGCCCAATGGAATTATCTACCTATTTTAGAATTAATGAAGCAAAAACAGGACAGTTTGAAAGAACATTAATTATTGCCGACGAAGGTAGCCACGTCAGTTATCTTGAGGGGTGTACAGCCCCCATGCGTGATGAAAATCAATTACATGCAGCAGTTGTAGAACTAGTTGCACTCGATGATGCGGAGATAAAATATTCTACTGTGCAAAATTGGTACCCTGGTGATGAAAACGGCATTGGCGGAATTTATAATTTTGTAACTAAACGCGGTGTGTGTCATACAAATGCCAAAATATCATGGACTCAAGTAGAAACAGGCTCAGCTATAACTTGGAAGTACCCATCTGTCATCTTAAGAGGCGATAATAGCGTTGGTGAGTTTTACTCGGTCGCATTAACGCGAAATTACCAACAAGCTGATACCGGCACAAAAATGATACATTTAGGTAAAAATACAAAATCCACGATTATATCCAAAGGTATATCCGCAGGAAAAAGCCAAAACTCTTATCGTGGACTAGTTCGTATGGGACCTCGCGCGGATGGTGCAAGAAACTTCACCCAATGTGATTCATTATTGCTTGGCGATCAATGTGGCGCGCACACATTTCCCTATATTGAAAGCAAACACCCCAATGCGATCATCGAGCATGAAGCTACCACCTCGAAAGTAAGTGATGACCAGTTATTTTTGTGCTTACAGCGGGGTATTGAAACTGAAAAAGCAGTTTCAATGATAGTCAATGGTTTTTGCAAAGAAGTGTTTAGAGAATTACCAATGGAATTTGCAGTCGAAGCAGGCAAGTTATTAGAAGTCAGTTTAGAAGGCGCTGTCGGTTAAGTAAATTCTGAGCGTTTAATAAATATATGTAGTTAAGCTTTAGCTTTTTTAAAATTAGAGAATTAATCAATGTTGAAAATAGAAAACCTCCATGCAAAAGTTGAAGGTAATAATATATTAAAAGGTTTAAACCTTGAAATAAAACCCGGTGAAGTCCATGCGATCATGGGACCAAACGGTGCTGGAAAAAGTACGCTAGGTTATGTACTTGCGGGCCGAGAGGGTTACGAGGTAACCGATGGAAGTGTCGTACTAAGAGACGATGATATTCTTGAGTTAGAAGCCGATGAAAGAGCTAAAAAAGGTTTGTTTTTAGCCTTTCAATATCCTGTTGAAATACCGGGAATTAGCAATATGGAATTTCTGAAAACAAGTGTTGATACGGTGAGAGACTATCAAGGTAAAGAAGCGCTTTCAACAGTAGAATTTATGAAACTTGCCAGAGAGAAATGTAAAGAAGTTGATCTCGACCAAAACTTTTTAAAGCGTGGTGTTAATGAAGGCTTTTCTGGTGGTGAGAAAAAACGCAATGAGTTAATGCAAATGATGTTGCTAGAACCAAAACTATGTATTCTTGATGAAACAGATTCAGGATTAGATATTGACGCACTTCAAGTTGTGGCTGATGGAGTAAATGCAAGTCGTGATCCAAATCGCTCATTTCTAATTATTACTCATTATCAAAGATTACTTGATTTTATAGTGCCTGATTTTGTTCATGTTTTATCTGACGGTAAAATAATCAAAACAGGTGGTAAAGAATTAGCACTTGAATTGGAAGAAAAAGGCTACGGCTGGATAGGTCAGGAATAACTAAGATGACTGATGTAAATTTAACGCTTGTTAAAGAACTACCAAAATCTCCATTTTATCTGGCTGATTTGATTGATCTAACGATTCCTACTCGAAAGAGTGAAGATTGGAAATATAATGATGTATATTTCTTAAAAACTGAACAGTTTGAATTCAGTAAAATTATAAAAGATGTCGATAAAGTAAGAGTTAACATCCAAGAACAAACATCTTTAAAGCATGATTATTTAGCAGAGTCCAATTTATTAGTCTTTGTTGACGGAAATTACAGTGATGAATTATCTAGAATAACTGAAAAGAATGATTTGTCATTTAATTCACCAAGTAATTTGACAAGTGAACAACTAGATAAAATTAGTATAATCGAAAATAAATATGGTGAAGAAAAAAACCCTATTGTCTCGTTAACTAAATCCAATTTAAATTCGGATTCAAATAATACAAACTATGTAAAGCTTAAAGAAAATGTCAAATTAAAAAATCCACTTTACATCATTCATTATGCGACAAGTTCAAGTGGTGTATATGACAACAGTTTTTTATCAATCAATAAGCTTATATTAGATTTATCAAAAAGTAGTGAATCGACTATCGTTGAAATTTTCATATCTTCAGAAAAAATACAAAAAAATGATAACTCACAACTCGCAGTACAAGCTACTCTTGTCAATGTAGAAGAAAATGCTAACGCAGAACATTACCGATTTAATTTGGAATCTAATTCGCACAAGCAAATTAGCAATTTATCTCATTTACTCAACAAAAATGCTGTCTTGAATTCATTTTTATATTCAAATGGTAGTTTACTTAATAAAACGGATGTGAAAATCATAAACGTTGGCAGCGGTGCACAAAGTCAAACCTCTGGGATCTATTTACCCTCCGGCCAAGCGAGCATCGATTACCATACTTGTATTGAACATCGTGTTCCTCATTGCAATAGCAAAGAAATTTTTCGAGGAATTATTGCAGATAAAGCTAAAGCAACTTTCAATGGAAAAATCCATATTTTTAGAGACGCTCAGAAATCGGATGCTCAATTAAGTAATAAAAATTTACTTTTAACCAATACTGCAGAGATCAATACAAAACCCGAGTTAGAAATCTACGCGGATGATGTTATTTGTGCCCATGGTGCAACTGTCGCCAAAATTGATGATGCTTCAATATTTTATTTGAAATCGCGAGGGATCTCTGATTCCAAAGCACGCACTATGATTAGCGTCGGTTTTATCAATGAGTTATTGGCTTATATCAAAAATGACTCTATAAAAAACATATTGTCTAAGTTAGTTCAAAATAGGCTCACTTTATTGTGAGCTAAGCCTATAATTAAACTTATTTTGGTTCCAACCTACTTGAGTTAAATTAATTATATTTCATTTAAATAGCCATTTACACTATGACAAATATGAATACTAACGCATCAATTCAAATGAATGAACAACCGGTATTAAGAGCTTTTGATATTAAAAAAATCAGAGGCGACTTTCCTATATTGGCAACCAAAATAAATGGCAAACCTTTAGTTTATTTAGATAACGGTGCGACTGGACAAAAACCGGGTTATGTTATTAATGCCGTCACTCAGTATTACAAAAATACAAACTCAAATGTCCATCGCGGCGCACATTATTTAAGTGACAAAGCGACACAAGAATTTGAACAATCTCGAACCACTATTCAACATTTTATCAACGCAGAACACAGAGAAGAAATATTGTGGACGCGTGGCACAACGGAGTCAATTAATCTGGTTGCTCAATCTTGGGGACAAAAAAATATTGGACCTGGAGATGAGATTATTCTGTCGACGCTGGCACATCACTCTAATATTGTACCGTGGCAATTACTCAGTGAAAAAACAGGCGCTATCATTAAAGTCATTAACGTTAAGGAAAACGGAGAACTCGACATTGAGCAATTTAAAAAATTATTGGGTAACAAAACTAAATTAGTGGCAATTGGACATATATCGAATGCCTTGGGTGTCATAAATCCAATTAAAGAAATGATCAAATTAGCACATGAAGTGCATGCAAAAGTTCTTATTGATGGTGCACAAGCAGTTGCTCATATTGAAGTGGATGTACAGGATTTGGATTGTGACTTCTATGCATTTTCAGGTCATAAAATGTTTGCACCAATGGGCATAGGTGTCTTGTATGGGAAAAAAAATTTACTAGAAAAAATGCCACCTTGGCAAGGTGGTGGAGAAATGATTGAAAAAGTAAGTTTTGAAAAAACCACATTTAATCAATTACCTTACAAGTTTGAAGCAGGTACCCCCAATGTATCTGGAGCGATAGGGCTTGCGGCCGCGGCAGACTATCTCAATAGTTTTGACCGTAAAATGTTAAACGATTACGAGTCTTATCTTTTAGATTATGCAACAACATCACTAGAAAAAATTGATGGTCTTAAAATTATTGGAAAAGACTGCCATAAAGCTGCGGTTATAAGCTTCAACATCGATAACTGCCATGCACAAGATCTCGGAATGATGTTAGATCAACAAGGTATTGCAGTAAGAACAGGACATCATTGCGCCATGCCTTTGATGCAAGCTCTCAATATTGATGGCACAGTTAGAGCTTCTCTTTGCTTCTATAATACAACACAAGAAATTGACCAGTTATGTAAGTCAATTAAAGTCGCATTGACCATGTTGCTGTGAGTAGAATGTTGCTGTGAGTAGAATGTTGCTGTGAGTAAAATATTATTTTGAATAGATATTTGTAAATTACCTACTAATGCTAAATAGAGAAATAAAATGACTGTAGAAAAATTTGACCCCAGTAGCACGCAACCGGTAACCGTTACGGCAAGCGCTATTTCTCATTTGCAAAAACAAGTCGACAACAAAAATGCTGTTGGTGTAATTTTTAATGTGAAAGAGAGTGGCTGTTCTGGATACAAATACTTACTAGAGCTGCTTTTAGAAAAAAACGATTCAGCGATAAAATTTGAACTAAGTGATAACTTAAATCTTTTTGTACAGCCTTCAACTATCCCATTAATCCAAGGAACCGTTATTGATTTAACAAAAAAAGGCGTTAATTATCAATTAGAGTTTTCAAATCCAAATGCTACAGCAAGTTGTGGATGTGGTGAAAGTTTTTCTGTGGAAGCACAATAGATGTCTTCCAGTAGAAAAATGGTTGTCGCGTTACAAGATTGTCCCGCTCGTTTAGTACCTGTTGGAACAAGAATTACAATTAAAAAAGATACTTTTGTTACTATTACACAAGATCTTGGCGGAAATTATACCATTGTAGTGAATGGCAATATGGCAAGAGTTGATGGAACAGATGCCGGCGCTTTAGGATTAAAAGCTGAAGTGCTAGAGTTTCCTAAAGTTGATACTCAACAGATCCTAGAAGAGCATGTTTGGACCGCACTTAAGAGTATTTTTGATCCAGAAATTCCTGTCAACCTCGTTGATCTAGGTCTTATTTATAAAGTTTCTATCAATCAAAGCGAAAAAACAGTTGATGTGCTAATGACACTAACGGCTGCAGGATGCGGAATGGGTCCCGTTCTAGTGAGTGATGTAAAGTATCGAGTTGCAAAAGTTCCTAATGTCAATAATGTCGAAGTCGAGCTTGTTTTCGATCCGACATGGACTAGGGATATGATGAGTGACGAAGCAAAATTAGAAACCGGAATGTTTTTTTAAAATGAACCTCTCTGACGAAATAGTAGAAACGATTAGTTTTTTTGATAGTTGGGAAGATCGCTATCGCTATATGATTGATTTAGGAAGAGAATTGCCGGCCATGAATCCTGCATTAAGAACAGACGATCGAACAGTTCCCGGTTGCCAAAGTCAAGTATGGATTGATTACAAAATTGAGTCTGATAAATTAATATTACAAGTTGATAGCGATGCTTTAATAGTTAAAGGTTTGCTTGCTATTGTAATGGCGGCTTATAACAATAAAACAAAAAAAGAAATTTTAGATTTTAATATTGAAGATTATTTTTTAAAACTTGATTTGGTTAAACATTTAAGCACAACCCGCGGAAATGGCTTGAAAGCGATGGTTGAAAAAATCAGGAAACTAGCTAATTAAGATACTTCACAACTCATTACTAACCCTAATTTGATAATAATATTCTATATTTAAAATAATTAATTTTATACTGACGGTTTAATTCGATAGAAAAAATAAGCAGCTACATTTTTGACTGTATCTGCTCATTTTATATTGTTACTTACAAGATACTTCTACTGTTTTTGGGTACCAAATCGGAGCAAACACATTAACTACCTGTGCTAAACCATTAATAAAAGTTCTTTCTGTTTTAACTGATGTCCATGTCATGTCTCGACATTCACTATTTAAATTGACAGGTTCAGATGCTTCATAAAGAGACAATGCAAAGTTATGGTGCCATTCTTGATGCACTCATTTTGCAACCACTTTCTCGCCTCTATCAAAATGAATAGTTGAACAACCTGAAATCGTAAATACAAAAATAATAGCTAATAATTTAATGTTTTCATTTTTTACCCACCTCTTTACACCAAATTTTTTCGGTATGTGGTGCGTAAACCCCTAGTGTAATAATGACCAAAAGGCCATCAGAGAATGTCAATTGAGACTGCATTTGTAATGGCTCTTTATCATTGCAAACTTTAAGAACATCTACACGATGTTCTCCAGCGAGCCCCCCAAAATAACCTTATTTTTTATCATGTGAACTCCAAATGTTAATTGTAAAGAAAACTTGTTAAACTGAAAAAGGTTTAGCATCTCGATTAATAAGTTAACTATCTAAATCAAAGACTAACTCTCAAACGAAGAACTGAAATGAATAAAAAACATTGTTATTCATATTTTTTTGTTGCCGCTTTATTCAACGGTCTTATCAAAAGCAATAACACCGGCAATAAAGTCAAATTTGCAATCAGCGCCACAAACATCGCTAAACTAGTAAACACCCCAAAATAAATTGACGGCATAAAATTCGATAACAATAGAACCGAAAATCCTGCAATAATAGTAATCGAAGTGAAGTACATAGCCCTCGCAATTGTGTCATGGCAGGTATACATGGCTTTTGTATAATCACCACACTTTGCAAACTCTGTTTTAAATCTATGTATATAATGAATAGTATTATCAACTGAAATTCCAATACTGATTGCAGCAATTGTAATAGTCATCATATCAAGAGGAATACCAGACCAGCCCATTAAGCCTAAAACAAAACAAGCACCAATGAGATTCGGAAACATTCCAATCAATGCCAACTTAAAAGATTTGAATAGAACAATAAACATCAATAAAATAATTCCAAACACAACACCTAAAGTCAGAATTTGAGATTTAAACAAACTCTCTAACATATTGTTATATAAAATTAACATGCCTGTAAAATGAAAATGTTCCTTGGATATTTTCATTTCTTCCGTCATAAACATTGATATTTCAGCTAATAGTTTATTTCTATTCAAGTCAGGATTAGACTCTTCTACGCGGATCAGAAACCGTACTTCATCATTTTCTCTATCATAAAATGGAGCCATGACTTGATCTCTTAAATCTTTAGGTATTTTCTGTTCAAGTAATGATAATTCGAAATCATCCAATCGTTTATTATTATTAATCTGTTCTACAATTTGTAACCCTGCCGCTAATGATAGAACTTTTCCATTAACCGGTATCGTTTCTAGAAAGTCTTGAATTTTATGCAACTTGTCAATGCCGTGTGAAGTCAGCCAGAGTTTAGGCGACTCTTTAGGTGAGACTTCTGCAAAACCGTCGCCATCTTCAAATTCATCATCAGCAAAATCACCATCATCAAAGTCATCGTCTTCACTGCCTTCATTTAGGAATGCAAAGTCAGACTCGATTGCACCTCTTTCTAGAATGATTTCTAGTGGTGTTGTTCCACCCAATTCGGTATCAATGACTTTCATTCCTTGATAAATTTCAGTGTCGGTTTTGAAATAATCAATAAAGCGATTATCGACTGATAAATAGCCGATCCCCCATGCACTCGCGCCAGCCAAAACAATTGAAAGAACCGCCACTTGCCAACGCCATTGGTCGCTTATTTTTGCTAATAAATTGGTAAAAGCAAAAAAAGCGCCTTCTTTACGAGCATCCAATGTTTTTTTCTTTTTTAGTAACATTAATAACGGGAATAAAATAAACGCTATCACAAAAGCTAAACTCACTCCCAAAATCATCATTTTACCAAAATCACTAACAGGTCTTATATCACTGACCATCAAAGAGCCAAATGCAACCACAGTTGTTAGCGTTGTGTAACCACAAGGAACAAACATAGATTTGACTGTTTCAACAATTTTGTCCTCGTAACTTAATTCACAAAATTCACGTTCAACTTGTCTAAATCGTACAATTAAATGAATCATTAATGACATGGTGATAATCAGCAGTAACGCGACAAAATTAGATGAAATAACGGTTACAGGCCAATCCAACCAACCCAAAATACCAATCGCGGTGATCGCAGTAATAAAACAACAACCCAGAGTAATAATCACCCATCTAATTTTTCTGAAAATAAATGCTTGTATCAAAATTAATAAAAGAAATACGCCTACACCAAATACGATAAGATCGCTTTTAACAAATTCAACCATATCGTGCGCTATCATAGGAATTCCGCCCAGATGTACTTTCGCTATTCCAGAATAAGCAGCTTTAAATGAACGGATGTTCTTGATTACTTTTTCATTACGTTTTGAAACCTCATCAGACAATAACCTTAACTCAGCTTTAAGGTTTTTCATTACCGCTATTTCATAGGCTGTTAAAGTCTTTTTCTGAATTTTTTTCCATTGAAGTGCTTGAAGCTCATCGTTTAATTTAAAGTAATTTTTATTACCTCTTAGATTAGCCTGAATAGCAGTTGTTTTACCATCTTCACTAATTAGCAAATTTCGATACAACTTAATTGACATCAAGTCCTTTTTAGCTTGAACAAGATCAACCTCTTTGTCTTTAATAAAATAAATATCGTTTACAATATTTCCTAAACTCACCGTTTTTTCATTAAATAGAGGTGCATCGATTAGAGAAATAACCGTTTCAACTTCAGGTATTGCATTAATCTGTTCTTTTAAAGCGGTTAACTGTTTAATTGAACCTTCAGAAAAGAGTTCTTTATAGGGTGAAAAAGTGATAAACAGATAGTCATCTGTGCCGTATTTTTTTTTAACTTCGCGGTAATATTCCAATGAGCGGTCATTTTCCAAGACTAGAGAATCCGCTGAAGCATCCATCCTGAAAGAAACCATATGGGAGGAAACAATAATAATTATCGTGATAACGACCAAAAAAGTAATTGTTGTATATTTAACAACAAAATTTTCATAAAGACGAACTAACCAATTTGGCATAATATTCCTATTTAATTCTTTAAAGATTTCAAGTACTGCATCAAGTTTAAGCGAGGCTTATTGTTTAATAAACTCTGCAAGGTCTAAAATACCGAAAACACAAAATCCAGCTCGACACTTAATTTAAAGAGAATTTTACTCTTGTTACACTTTTTCTAAAAGAAAATTGCGTTAAAAATGAATCATAATGACTTCAAGGTGAATGTTAACTGAACCAGAACCAGAACATAAAAGTACATACAGCCTAATTTGTATTAACCAACCTCAAATAAAATTGCCGTTTTATAACTTTAACAAGATATTAACTATCAACAATAAACTAGAGTTAATTTGTCGAAAAAAATTTCGGCTTAATTTATTTAGTATTTCTATCATTTGTCACTAAATAGGCTAATGGTAATCAACTAATGTTGGTGGACTCAAATCTCAGGCAAATGCTCAATTGGTATATTACAGCGGCTAATATATTCGTCTCTAGCATCACGATTTAAATTATTAGCTAAAAATATGGTTCTGAATACAATTCTTTTTGCCCCAATCGCTGTCAGCATTTTAAGACAATCTGTGCAAGGTTCGTGGCTACAATATATTGTTGCGCCCTCTAAAGAGATACCCTTTTTGGCGGCATACGCGATTAGGTTAGTTTCGGCATGTAATTCATGTAATTTAGTCCATTGATTGTGTTCGTCACAATTATCTTCAAACACTTCATCGCAATTATCGAAACCTGGAGGAGTCCCATTGACACCAGTTAGTATTTCTCTCTTTTCCAAAACAGCAATACAACCAACATGTTTAGAAACACAATGTGATTGTTTACCCGCATGAATTGCTCTTTCTAAAAAGTAATAATCATCAAAAGCCATAAGCGTACCTATATTGAATTCAAGTCTTTAAAGCACGAGTCATTATTCAATGATTAATTTGATGGTGACCAAGTCTTAATATCAATTGCTCCAGCACCTTTAGAGAAATCTTTGCCAAGCTTAGATAGATTAGCAACGAGATTTCTTGCAATACTTCTGTAATTAAGACTTATGTCGCTTTCAGGATCGACCGATAAGGCCGGAGTGCCCGCATCTAATTGCTCTCTAATGCTCATTGCAAGAGGTAACTGGCCGAGCAGCGGAATCTGGTACTCAGTTGATAGCTCTTTACCGCCACCTTCTCCAAATATAGCTTCTTGATGACCACATTGACTGCAAATATGAGTCGACATATTCTCAATAACGCCCATCACAGGAATTTTTACTTTTTCAAACATAGTGATCGCTTTTTTAGCATCCGCTAAAGCTAAGTCTTGTGGTGTGGTAACTATTACCGCAGCAGTTACAGGGATTTTTTGCGCCATGGTTAATTGAATATCGCCTGTTCCTGGTGGTAAATCGACAATTAAATAATCCAACTTACCTGCATTTTGTACGCCCCATTTTGTGTCTCTTACAATTTGTTGTAAAGCAGAAGATGCCATCGGTCCACGCCAGACCATTGCTTGCTTTTCATCGACTAGAAAACCAATCGACATAGCTTCTATATTATGTGCATTTAACGGAAGTATTGTTTTTTTATCTTCCGAAACGGGCTTATCATCCGCAATACCTAACATTATAGGAATGCTTGGACCATAAATATCGGCATCTAAAATGCCTACTGTTGCACCTTCCTTTTGCAAAGCGAGCGCTAGATTCACACTCGTGGTTGACTTACCGACTCCACCTTTACCACTAGCAATAGCAATGACATTTTTAACATTATCAATCGGCTCTACACCCGCTTTTGTTTCGTAGGCTATTAAGTTTTGCTTTATGGAAATATCAAAAATTAAATCAGGCCACACAGATTTAAGCAAATCTTGTAATTCGTTATTCAATGAGTCGATAATTCCATCAGCGGGAAAAGGAAGCCGTATTTCAACTTTTGCTAAGGTCTTGTCAATTGATGCTTTATTAATAAAGTCAACCAGAGCAAGATTGCTTGGGAAATTAATAAATTGGTGGCTTTTCAGTAATTCATCAAGAGTTTCTTTTTCAAACATGTTTACTATCTTCCTCAGAAATTTGGATCAGATTATACCTTAAGAGATCCTATGAATAACTAGTTAATTCGTACGGTTATTGCAATCAAGGTTAAAAGCCAAGAAAACAGAAATTAAACCAATAAATTAATTTTTATCATTGGTTTAATATCGCAGAAATAGTGATACATCGCTCTTATTTGAGGATAATTTGGCTCAGTTAACACTTTGTTGCAAAGTTCTTAGTTAATTTTGCTTATTCTGACTTAATAACTGGAAAATTAGCGTCAAATCGGGTAAAAATGCTTCCCTAATTTAACTCTTAAATCACATGCGTAATGTTTTGTGTATAGATAATAAATAAAAGTAGATTAACTATGTCCTTACAAGAGTCCCTACAAGATAAATTTTCACTTTTAAAACAAAATCTTAGTCAAGAAGTTGTTGGGCAAGAAAAATTAATAGAACGAATCATCATTGCCTTGTTAGCGGATGGACATTTAATTGTAGAAGGTGCGCCTGGACTAGCTAAAACTAGAGCAATCAATGCTTTATCTAAATGTGTAGAAGGTAATTTCCACCGTATACAGTTTACCCCTGATTTATTACCAGCAGATTTAACCGGTACTGAAATTTATCGTCCCCAAGACGCCAGTTTTAAATTTCAAAAAGGACCATTATTTCATAATTTAATTTTAGCGGATGAAATTAATCGTGCCCCAGCCAAAGTACAATCAGCATTGTTAGAGGCGATGGCAGAAAGACAAGTGACAGTAGGCAGCCAAACTTACCAGTTAGATCGACTGTTTTTAGTTATGGCTACGCAAAACCCAATTGAACAAGAAGGCACCTACCCTCTTCCTGAAGCACAACTTGATCGCTTTTTAATGCACGTAAAAGTCGATTATCCTGATGCTGAAGCTGAAGCAAAGATATTGGCACTGACAAGAGCCGAAGCACATAAAAATTTCAAATCCGTGGATATGGTTGATTTAATGCAAGATGACCTTTTTACCGCAAGAGATGAAGTCTTAGATATTCATATGGCCGATGAATTGCAAGCCTATATTATTCAGTTAATCATCAATACTCGCGATACTCAAATTCTAGATAAAGACTTAGACCGCTGGTTAGATTATGGCGCTAGCCCAAGAGCAACAATATCTCTTGACCGTTGTGCAAGAGCATCTGCATGGCTTGATAACCGTGATTATGTGACTCCTGAAGATATTCAAAGTATGGCATATGATGTATTGAGACACCGTTTAATTCTGACTTATGAGGCTGAAGCCGAAGGAATTGATAGTGATAGCGTAATAGAGCGTTTAATTTCTATTACACCTCTCGCTTAACCAGTTTTCAGAAGCACTGTTATAAATTATGTCAAATTGGTCTAACCAACATCATCATTTTGCTTCCGCTAAAGCAGACTTTGACGATCCAGATTTTCGTCCGGGTCTAGACCTCACTCTAAATCAATTATTAGAGACTCGAGTTAAACCTGTTATTCAGTGGCAAGAGTTTGATTCAAGAGTCAAAACGAATCGAGTCGGAGGATTCAAGTCGCGCTTTAAAGGCCGTGGTATGGATTTTGATGAAAGCCGAATCTATCAAATTGGCGACGATATTCGCAACATCGACTGGCGAGTAACCGCTCGAACAGGCGAAACTCACACCAAAATATTTAAAGAAGAGAGAGAACGACCTGTATTTGTTCTACTTGACCAAATGCCAAGTATGTTTTTTGGCACTGCTAAAGTATTTAAGTCTATATTAGCTTCTCACATTGCGGCACAACTGATGTGGTCAACACTGGCTAATGGTGATCGCTTTGGTGCCCTATTGTTTGGACTAGAGTCATTTGGGCAAGGCTCGCATGGACAAGAAATATTTGGAAAAGAAAAACATTTTGAAATGAAACCATCAAGTAATCGCCGAAATTGTATGCGACTTTTAAGTCGCATTGTAGAAAATCATCAATCAACTTTAAATGAGTGCTTTGACCCAAAACAAAACGCGACAGTTGCAACCGATAAAATAAAAGAAAGTCCGTTGAGAGCTTCTTTAAGACGCTTAAAACATCTAGCCAAACCAGGTAGTGTAGTCCATGTCATTAGTGACTTTAATGATTTTGATGAAGACTGCGAAAGGCAATTAAGTCGTATATCTCAGCACACTGATTTACATTGTATTTTAATTAGTGACCCGATTGAATCCACATTACCGCCAGCCGGAATATATGGTATTAGTAATGGTTTTGATGAAGGTATCCTAGATACTAATTCAACAATGAGCAGAAAAAATTACCAACAAAACTTTATTAATAAGAAGAATAAAATTCAAGACTTCGTGATTAAACATAAAGGTCTTTTTAATAGCATTGATACCAATTATTTACAGCATAATCTAATCGATACTCTACGTTCAAGAGTCTCAACATCAAAGAGTAAACGCTAATGTTGATGAATATAGCAAAAAGTATTGCTAGCTCTATACCCATCAATGCTCAACAAGCTCCTCCCGTTAATACAGCTCCACCGCAAGCATCTCCTTTGGATGACTCACCATTAAATAATCTTAGAGATATCCATTTACCAGAAAATATCGACCAATTTCCTTTAGCTATAGGTTGGTGGATCTTATTAAGTATACTAATTTGTACTCTTTGCTTTATTATTATCAGGGCAATCAAAAAGCAGAGAGCTTTACGCTATTTACGTTCAGCTAAGTTAGAATTAAAATCATTATCACAACTGGAAGCTAATAATGAATCAATTTCCAAATTGTCAGCACTGTTAAAAAGAGTTTGTTTAATCTACTACCCAGCCAATCTTGTTGCTTCAATTAACGGACAAGCATGGTGGGATTTTATTAATTATGAGGCTGGTAAAAATATTTTCACAAAAGGTGATGTAAAGCAAATGAGCCAATCACGTTATCAAAAAAATGCCAGTGTTGATAAAGCAGAATACTCAAGTATGGTAAATAAAATAGAAAAGAGTATTGAACTAATTATACGTAAAGCGATAAAGAATAAAAAACCATCTAAAACAAACCAACAATCTTTAACTGATGGGATAGCATAATGATACAGATTGTTTATCCGTTAGTTTTATTGTTTATTCCCCTGCCCATTATTTTGTGGTTAATCAGTAAAGCCAAACGACCTAAATTATCCTCTATAAGAACACCTCTATTTGCCAATTGGAGCGAATTTCAAGAAAGTCAAAGTAAACATTCTAAAAAGAGCTGGTTAGGATTACTTCTTAACTTATCAATTTGGACGGCTCTTTTATTCGCTATCGCAAGACCACAATGGATAGATGATCCGATCGAGCTTCCAACAAGCGGTCGAGATTTATTATTGAGCATCGATATCTCAGGTAGTATGGAAGAAGAAGATTTAAAGCTACAAGGACGTCATGTAAACCGTTTGGTAGTTGTGAAATCAATACTGAATGAATTTATTGAAAAACGTGAAGGTGATCGAATTGGCTTAGTCCTTTTTGGTGAAAAAGCCTATTTGCAAACTCCTTTAACATTCGATCTAACAACGGTTAGGCATATGTTAGATGAAACTGAAATAGGCCTAGCGGGAGCATCAAGAACGGCAATAGGTGATGGCATTGGATTATCAATAAAACGATTACAAGAACGCCCCGCCGAAAATCGCGTTTTAATATTATTAACCGATGGTAGAAATAATTCGGGCGCACTCGATCCCATTGAAGCTGCTAAATTGGCGAAACATGCTGGAATAAAAATATACACCATTGGTGTCGGAGCCGATAAACAAATAAGACGCTCATTGCTTTTTGGAACACAAACTTTTAATCCATCCGCCGAGCTTGACGAAGTGACTTTAAAAGCGGTTGCCAAACACACAGGCGGTCAATATTTTAGAGCCCGAAGCAGTGAAGAGCTAGCGCAGATTTATACTCTTTTAGACACTTTAGAGCCTGTAGAGGATGAACCTGAAATTTACCGTCCGATCCAAGCATTATATTTTTATCCATTATTTTTAGCGCTTGCATTATTAATGCTACCAATTATTTTTCAATTGATACGAAATATCATTCGATTATTAAAACAAACAAATAATATCGATAGAGAGGATGATTTTGAAAGTCTGAATAAAGGTCAAGAACAAAGCCAAACCCAGAACCAGTTAGGGAATAAGCCAAAAGGTGGTCGTTATGCCAGCTGAATTAAATCAATTAGATTTTTCGCTTTTTCATTTTCTCCGACCAGAACTGCTTTGGCTAATTGTTTTATTAGTGCTAATTCTATTCGGTGTTAAACAAATATCCAGTCGAGAATCATCTTGGCAAAAAGTGATCTCTGCGCACTTGATAAAATTTTTAATGATTTCAAGTAAAAACCAATCCACTAAAAATAATTTGTGGTTAACAGCTATTATTGCTTTTCTAATGATTATCGCAATTAGTGGACCTGCGATTAGAGAAAAGAATGTTCCTGTTTTTCAAACTGAAGACTCACGCGTAATACTTTTAGACCTATCTCTATCGATGGATGCAACTGATATTAAACCATCACGGATTGATAGAGCACGATTTAAAATAATGGATATACTTGAGCAAACCAATGAAGGAACTATTGGTTTAGTAGTGTATGCAGGTGATGCGTTTATTATTAGTCCATTAACCTCTGATTCAAATACCATAGCATCCATGATCCCTACACTATCAACCGGTATTATGCCTGTTCTGGGAAGCCGACCTGACATAGCGATTAAAAAAGCAATCGAATTACTGAATAACGCAAAGCAATCAACCGGTCAGATTATTTGGATTACTGATGGCGTTGAAGATGAATTTGAAGCGGGTGTAGTAGATGCACT
>JBLIBL010000020.1:0-46185 GCA_047633355.1 Polaribacter sp. | reverse complement strand
TCACACATTTTAGCTGACTAAGTACTTTCAACTAAAAGCAGACACTGAAGCTTTATTTTTATACTGCTAGTTTGCAGCATTGGAACTCGGATCTATTGGCCTTTTATGTCCTTCATACAACCTCACCAAAACTACTTATACTAGTAGTTATAATAATAAAAGTACAGTAAGAGTTTGCTAGTTACTGCGTATCGTGCGCGTTAATACTAATTCATTTTTGTAAAGCCTTGATTTAATTAAAGATGTTATTCTACTTCAAGCGACTAAGTTTTAAGCAGAAGCAAAGATATTTTGTTCAGTCTGATAACTTTAATATGAAAAAGTATGCTGTAGAGCTTATGTTTACTAGAAAAACTGGATAACGTGAGCCTAAATTAAAATCATTGACACACAATTCGCATATTGATAAACAATTTAGTAGGTGGAAGTCTTCAAAAACAAAAAAATGGTGGCAGTTTTGGAGTTAGTAGCTTATAACCATCAGTTGTTGCGCTACAGCTCACTCGTAAACTCGCTTGCTGCCGCAAAACAAAAACGTTATGCGTTAAAAGGATCTATTAAAGTGAAACCTGGTCAAATTGAACCTAATGAATTCGAAATTGCAATTATCCAAGAATTCGCCAAATCTACTAATAATACTTTAACTGATCAAGTGCCCGACCTGCATGTGTTAAGTCTCGAATACACTGGTGTTGGTGGATATACTAATTTTAATCGTCATAAATCTGAAGATGAAAAGGAGTCTTCAATGATATTTGATTTTCTAATTAACCTTCCATATGTACCTAGTGGCATGGGTGCAGTATTGCACGCACGGGGTCAAATCTTGCAGTATGCAAATTATTATAAAGCCCATTATTCCACTGTAAGCTGTGCAATGAGTGCACTCTGCAAGATTTGACCTTAGAGTTGCTAAAGAACCGAGTTGAGCGCCTCAAAGAGTATTATATTGTTCGTAAACTCACTGGGCAATGCAAACTGCACCTTCCCCATATACAAGCGTTAGCAATTTTTCATAATATCAATGTTTAAATTGACATTTGAGCAGTAAAGGTATAATTTTTATCCCATGTATGAATTTGAGTTTGATACAAATAAAAGTTGTTCCAACTTAGATAAGCATGGGCTCAATTTTATTGATGCTCAGGAACTTTGGGCTGATCCTAACTTACTCCAAGTAAAAGCTAAATCTGAAGGTGAACAACGATATTTAGTAATAGGAACTATTGCTGAGAAATACTGGTCTGGTGTTATTACTTATCGAGATGACGTCATTAGAATTATTTCAGTTAGGAGTTCACGTAAAGCAGAGGTACTACTCTATGAAAGTTGAACAATTTGATCAAAAATTCGATTCCAACGATGACGATATAATTGATGATTTAGATTTATCATCTGTTACCCGTCCTAATCAATCTCAAAAAAGGATCAATGTTGATTTTCCTTCTTGGGTAATTGATTCTCTCGATAAAGAAGCAAGTCGTATTGGTGTAACACGGCAATCAATTATAAAAGTCTGGTTGGTTGAAAGGTTGGAGCAACAAGCTGCTAACAAATTTATTAAACGGACATAAAACAGTTGGCTGAGCGCATTCTTCGCAAGTATAAGCAACGATTTTACTCAGCTTAACAAAGCGTTAGGTTTTAGAGTTACTCATAAATTGGAGAATAATATGAAAACTATAATTCAATCAATATTTTTAATTTTAATTTTATTAGCCTCAAATGCCATGGCTCAAACGTCCGAGGAAACGCAGAATTTACAGGCTATGGATAGATGGGTGGAAATATGGAATAACGGGAAATATGAATTAATGGCGGAAACCGTCACACCGACTTATATTAGGCATGAACCAAAAGGCAATAGAGTCATAACACGAGATAAATACCTAGAGGAAATTAAATTCTATCGGGAAAAGCTAAATATGAGATTTGTTAACCATAAGGTTTCAGCTGATAAAGACCTTATTTGGTTACTATGGACTATGACGACAACAAACCCTAAAACAGGTAAAGAGCAACTTGGTAGAGGCGTCCAACTTTATAGACTTGAAGATGGGAAGCTTGCTGAAACTTGGTGGATGGGAACCGTTGACAAAGGTGCGTGGCCACAATAAACCAAACAAACGACTATGGCGTCAATAAATAAATTTACGTCATAGTCGACTCCCATTTTTTGTCATCTCTGAGCATCGAGTTTAATGTAAAAGATAGTAGACACCCAGAATTTATACCTACAGAAAATAATTTTTTAAGGACGAGCGGCTAATGTAAATTAGTGAATAAAGCACAAAAATAATTTTTATTGATTATTCGGTCGATTTTGATAGGTTTTAGTGAATTGCAGACAGCAGTAATTATCTCGAAAGAGAATGAATGATAATTGTATTGTTGAAGCGGCTTAACTTAAGAAAGAGCTTTGTGTTTATCGAATAATAACCTTGCCGCTTTATTGCCCTTCTTCCATTTCAAATTAAGCTGTTTCGCTTTTTCTTTGATGAGTTCAATCGGTCCGACAAAGTGACAATAACTTTTGCCATAATGTTCAATTTGTTTCAACCAGTGGGTTTGTTGTAAGTTGAGCTGTTGAAGAGAAAATTGAATATGAGATGGCATCGTATGTTTGTTCGGGTAATGTATCGCTTTGCCGGTCCATTCGACTAATTCGATGTAGTTTTTTAACGTCATTGAAAGACGTTTGCTTTTTATCTTTTTTGACAGGGAGGTAATAGATGCGTCGAGAGCTGCTTGAACGTTTAAAGGGTCGACTTCTTTAAGTGCGTTAAGTCGTTTCCTTATGGACGTATTGGTTGAGTGGTCGAGTGTTTCAGCCAGTTTCGCCCTGATAGGATTTACATCCACATAAGCCATGGCTGAAAATACTGAGTCTTCATCAAGCAAGGCTTGGGCGGAGTATCGTCCTTTATTCACATGGATGTGATGTATGCAGTTTTTGCCCCATTTGATTCATTGAATTATAGTAACAACAGCCTCCGGTTTTAAAAGTGACTGGATCGGTAACTCCCAAATTCTAAAAAAACACCACTAGGTCTCAATAGGCGCATCATTCATTGGTTTTTAGGTTCATTGATCTTATTCATCGGTTGGCTGACAACACCCAAAGGCATTCAACGCCCTGTTGAAATGCAGGCAGCCATTGATGAGCAGAGTAAAATCATTACACTGTATCAATACAAAGCCTGTCCGTTTTGCGTCAAGGTTAGGCAGTCACTTAAGCGTCTATCTCTTCCCATAGAAACCCGTGATGCTAAGCGCTGCGAAACCGCCAAACAAGAACTGTTAGCCGGCGGCGGAAAGCTCAAGGCCCCATGCTTGAAAATTGATGAGGGCGACGGCAATACTCAATGGATGTACGACTCTAAAGATATTATTGGTTATCTAGAGCAGCGGTTCGCTGCAACCTGAAGATTGTATCAATGAAGGCTTAGATCTTCAACATGGTGGCGTTTTCGGAGAAGTCCCTGTTTGAATGTTCCTCGCTCAAGTCGGCGAGGGCACACTATTTTCACTATTGAATTATTCTCTTTTGCGTCTGGCTGATTGGTTTTATTGCCATTTTTAGTTTTCAAGTTCTTACGTCCCGTTTGATCAGAATTTAATTAGCCACATTTTTAATTAACCGCTCACCCTATGAAATAATTCACTAAGTGAATCACTGTCAAAGGGTGAATCCCATTTATAAGTGCACCAATTTCATTTCTCAACATCTTTCAATGTAGGCGACGGGCAGACCACCTAGAATACCGTCAATGACAAAACGGTTTATAAAAAATTAAGACGAACAACTCAAATGCGATAGCCCGCCCACCTCAAAAAACTTAGATGGTTTCAGCTTATAGTATTTATCCTCCACCTCTTTGGATTGCTCTGCGTATGGCTGAGTCATGACTTCCTGCAGCTCTCGGATTAGAGAATAATTCCCTTCAGTTGCTTGCTGATACGCAGGGACAACAAACCACTCTCTCAAACTGTATTTTGGGTTGAAGAGTTTCATCTGACTAGAGAGTTCTTCGCGAGATCGGGCCAAATAAAGATTGTCGCCGTCGATGAGAGATTTCCATTTTGTAAACCACTCAGACCAGCGTTTATCGATTTCTTCAGAGTGCTTGTAGAAACTTTTTTTGAGTGGTGCAATATCGTCAGGCACCGTTGAAAGTTCACGGAAGAAGATGGTGTAATCGACAGAAGTTTGAACCATGAGGGTCCCTAGCTGACTAAATAGTGCTGAGTGAAAAATGCCAAGTCCAAGTTTGGCAGCCCACATCTTTTCCATTTCAGTTTGCATCACTTTCGAAAAGCCACTTTCAATCTTGTGGACTTGTTGTAAATAGTCCGGGTGCGAGACTAGCAAAGGTCGCAAAGCTGTACAAAACATTTGGAAATTGCGTTGTGCTGCCACTGGCTGGTTTAAGAATGCAAAGTGATTTCCGCCCCCTGTCCATGACTGGTAGTGTGGGTCGAATACATCGCAGAAACCGAATGGACCATAATCAAGAGTAAAGCCGCCGACCGCGCAGTTGTCGCTGTTGAAGTTGCCCTGGGAGAAGCCGACACGGATCCAGTTCGCTATAAGCGACGTGAGCCGGTTACGGAATTCATGCGCAAGTAACACCACTTTTTCGGCGGTGGTTAGATTGTTGTCGATGACGTCACCGTACTCACGAATGATCGCGTGCAGCACAATCTTTTCGAGTTCTTGTAAGGCTTTCGGGTGTTCTTTGTTACGAGCACGGCGACCAAATAGTTCCAGTTGTCCGACCCGAATGAATGAAGGCGCAACGCGAGTTGAGATGGCGACGGGCTCCGATATAAGTATGTCGGGATCCTTTGAGTGCGAGCCCTGCGAGTACCACGGGCGTTGGACCTGTTCTGTTTTGGAAACGTACAAACTCAGAGATCGTGAGGTTGGCACTCCAAGCGAATGCATGTGCTCTTGTGCCAAAAATTCCCGGATACTTGATCGTAGGACGGCTCGACCATCCGCGCCGCGACAATAGGGCGTCCGGCCACCACCTTTTAGCTGCATTTCCCAGCGTTGACCTTTGATAACGGCTTCAAGCACGGAAATGGCGCGACCGTCTCCATATCCGTTACCGGTTTGGAATGGGCACTGCTGGATGTATTCTGTGCCGAAAATGGAAAGTGCGTAGCCACTTGCCCAACCTATTTTACGCATCGGCTCCGGAACATGCGAAATGTCGCCAGAAAACATCCGCATGAAATCGTCTGATTTTGCCAGGCTATCGGCGAAGCCTAGTTCGCGAAAAAAATTCTTGCTGTGCGCTACATACTCAGGGGAATCGATTGGCGTTGGTTTTACGGGTACATAATGACCAGAGAAAACTTGTCGCGGTTCGTGGTCAATTCCACTTTCTTTCGCATCAGGATCACAATCGAGTGTGTCCATCAGCGAATAGTTTGCTAACTTTACGAGAGCTTCGAGAGATATTACGGTTGAGGAAGTTGCCTCGGATAATTGATTCATTATAAATCTTCTGCCACAGTTTACTGACAGTTACTATATCGGTAATGACTGACACACTCAATCTACTTCTCTTTAGCAATCCTGAAGGTTCGGTCTTTAGTATTATGTTCTTCAATGGTTAATAATTAGCTGAAACTATTAATCAATGAAAAAAATACGGGTCAGGTTCGTTATATACTATATTATAAATGCTGTATGACTGTTGGTCATGCCATGACCACAAAGAATAGAATACCAAGGCGCTTTTCATCATGTGATGAACCGTGGACGGCATAATCAATCAATTTATCTTGAAGATAAAGATTATGAAGCATGTAAATGGGCTGTATACACAGCGCTTTAATCGTAAATACAAGAAAGATGGTGCATTATTTCGTGGTCGTTATAAATCGATATTGGTGGATGAAAATGCCTACTTACTAAAACTCACGCGATATATTCATCGCAACCCGATAGAAGTTAAGAAAAAAGGCGAAGCAACTCAGCGATTACCGTTGGTCGAGCTATCCTGCCTATATTAATCACACAAAAGCTGTAGGGTGGTTTTATCGAGACAAAACTTATCAAATGCTCGGGCATCGTTATCGATACAAAGCGTATATTGATTTTGTTGAAAAAGTAATAGATGAAGATATAAACGATTCTATAGTAAGGGAAATATATTGTCTGTACTGGGCGATAAGCATTTTAGAGCAGAGCGAGAAGAATCATACGATGAGTTGGATGTTGATAAACTGCGGTTAGCGTTGGAAGACGAACCAACGATTAATGAGATTTTTTGTTGTTCACCGAAGTGACAATGCGAAATGAAAATGTTCTTTTGGCGCGTTCAAAAGGAAAACGAAGTAATTTCCCACAACGTGCATTTGCGATCTATGTATGTCATCGATATAGCCAGGCTGATCATAATAAAATCGCTCGCCATTTTAGTTTATCTCATCGTAGAAGTATTTCTCATCCATTGAGTCGCATTAGAAAGGAAATTAAAGAAGGGCCGTGGGCTAAAGCGTTAGAAAGAATTGAAAAAGAACTATATATTATAAAATGAGGCTGAACCGAATTGACACGAATTCTTATCTAGATTCTCATTAAACTATAGAAAGAGATATTTTTATTTAAATAAACCAATCTATAGTGAGTATACCAACAGCAATGTAGCAATAGTTTTTATTTAAAAAACTGATCCAAACCCGATAATTCCTCGTATACTTGTTGATGAATGAAAAATTATTTTGGATTGTTTAAGATGTTAAAGGTAGGAATTAGCCAATGTTTACTCGGTGCCAACGTAAGATACGATGGCGGGCATAGAAGTAATAAATTCTGCACCAATGAGCTTGCTCAGCTATTTGATTTCACTGTACTTTGCCCTGAAGTAGGTATTGGTTTACCTATACCGCGTAAGAGCATAAGACTAGTAGGAAATGTTGATGCACCAAGAGCCGTTTTGAGTAGCGGGGGCTCAAATGATTACACTGAAAAACTATCTAATTTTGCCAATGACAATTATAAAATACTTGAGCAACTCTGTGGATACATAGTTTGTAAGGCATCCCCGAGTTGCGGCATGGAAAGAGTTAAAGTCTACGGCGAAAGCGGACAATCACAGAGTAAAGGTATAGGTATATTTACCGCCCGCTTAAAAAGTCTTTTACCCCTATTACCTATGGAGGAAGATGGTAGACTAAATGATCCATCACTAAGAGACAGCTTTATTAAAAGAGTTTATCTTTATAACGAATGGCAGGAAATCAGTGCGGGAAAAAAATTATCTGTAAAAGCTCTAATGGCTTTTCATACAAAACACAAAATGACGCTTTTGGCTCACTGTCAACAAACTTACCGAAAACTAGGACCTCTGGTTGCCTCTGCCAACATAAGCAACATCAAAGAAATTTCTGCAGAATACATCCATTTGAAATTAGAAGGCATGAAAAAAACAGCTACCCGCTCCAAAAACACTAATGTGTTAATGCACCTACAAGGCCACCTAAAAAAACTAATTAATCGTGACGACAAGGCTGAACTAAGGCAATGTATTATTGATTATAACCACGGTCTTCAACCAATAATGGCACCGCTTACTTTGTTGAAACATCACTTCAGAAATAACCCGAGTAATTACATTCAACAATTATCATTCTTTGACCCTTACCCAAAACAATTGGCTATTCGCGTTGCCATGAAATAACCAAATTAGAGATTATATTAGGAGTATGTAACTAAATTTAATGTGGTTTCCTAATGACTTGAGAGTAGATGACAAACCAGCGCTTTTTCACGCAAGTGAAGACTCAAATGAGCCGACTTTAGCACTCTATTTTATCTGTCCGGAACAAGATGAATTTCATAGTTTAGGAGGAGACAACCAAAATTTAAGATTAAGCGCATTAAAAAACTTAAAGCGAAGACTTCGGAATATTAACATTGACATGCTAATCATTAAGTCAAAAAATTATAATCAGTTAGTGGATAATTTATTTAGTCTTTGTGAAAAATTTAATCTAGAAAAATTATTTTTGAATAACGAATATGCAATCAATGAAAGAGTTCGTGATAAACAAGTAAGAAAAAAATTACTAGGAATCACATCAATATTTCACTTCAATGGTGACAGCCTTCTTCCACCAAAAAGCATACTGAATAAGAGCGGCTTACCTTACAAGGTTTTTACACCTTTTGCTAATGCTGTTAGAGTGATTATGCAGTACACACTCATATTCTGCTATTACACGCCAAAGCCAATGTTGATTAAAAATAATGATGCAGTAAGAGCAAAAAGTGACAACGCTTATGAAACTAATGGTAGTCAATGTTTTGATTATGTGGATAGAGATGCATTGCAACTGGAAAATCAAGCATCTGGATATTAAAATTCTTGACATTAATAATTTAAAGGTTCAACCTATACTCGTGAATGATGTTGCGATTCCAGCACCTGATATTGATGAGCTCTAAGTGCGAGATAGGTTGTTATATTTTTTTCGCGAATAATATAGTAAGTTATGAAGAAGAACGTAATTTCTCGGATTTAGAGTCTACTTCACAGTTATCTTTTTGGCTGGCTGTAGGAGCTATTCCAGTGAGACGCTGTTACCTAATAGCTTTAGACATGGCGACGTTAAACTCTGCCAGTTGGTTAAATGAATTAATCTGGAGAGATTTCTATCGTGTTGTAATGTGGCGCTTACCTCATGTATCAAAACATCACGCATTTAAATCAGGTGATAGGGATCTTCGGTGCTCTCATCATTTAGAGCCGTTTGAAAAATGGAAACGTGGCGAAACAGGTATCCTAATCATCGATGTTGAGCCTTACTTCAGAGTTTTTAAACCAGCAGAAAAGGTTTGATCCTGATGCAAGATTTATAAAAAAATGGTTACCTCAATTATCAAAATTTACTGCAAAAGAAATCCATACTTTTGAATCAAAGCCATTAGCGGTATACCATTCATTACAAACAGAACTTAAACCTTCCAGAAAACAGGCTATTGATTGATTTAAGCTAGCCTTATCATAATTTATTAAGAAAATAGCATAATAAGAGAGCTTAACAAAAAAATTGACAAGTTAAACATCAGTTGAATTAAGATAAAAGGATAATAAAATGCATTTAGTAAGACTTGTATACACTAGTAGGGTAACAGAACAATTAAACCCTGATGAAATCAAATCAATTATTGTGTCGGCAAGATCCAAAAACACTCGAAACAATGTAACTGGCTTACTCTGTTTTAATCGTAAAATTTTCCTTCAATGTCTCGAAGGATCTCGAGAAGCGGTAAATGAAACTTATCATAGAATATTAAATGATAAGCGTCATTCAGATATTCTTTTGTTGAGTTATGTTGAAATTATTATGCGCGAGTTTGATGTATGGTCAATGGGATATATACCGGAATCTAAATTAACATCGCCTATTAACTTGAAGTATTCTGGAACACCAGAGTTCGACCCTTATAAGATGTCAGGGGAAAGTACTCATAGTTTACTGTTGGCTCTGCGGGATATTATTCCCGTGATTTAAACTGCAGCATTATTCTACATATTTAATCAGAATTTAATCACAAAAATTTAAGGCTAATTATCTGACTGCATTATTCAAATAGGGCCTATGCCACATCTAATAATATCGTTGTATAGTATATTTGAGATTAAGGCACCACGGAGGAAGTTTCACAAAAATAAATGCCTGGACTTACACCGTTTGGGCCGAAAAAAATCATCCTATTTATTCAGCGATTAACTGAATACTACAGAAAAAAGCAGAACTAACTAAAGTCTACTTGCAAGTAAGCAGCTGATTTCTTTGATGTCGATATTTTATAGTTTTTGATACTTTAGTTAGCTATAGATAAGTTCTAAGTTGTTTCAATTACTTATTTTTGTTATCAAGTACACTCTTCAAAGCATCTTCTAAAACTGGATACTTAAATGTGTAGCCAGCTTTTAAAAGTTTAGCAGGTAATACCTTTTTTCCTGATAATAGTAACTCTGTGCCCATTTGGCCCATTAATAATTTAACAATGATAGATGGAATGGATAAGAAGGTTCGACGCTTGAGTACATTACCTAAGGTTTTAGTAAATTGTTTGTTGGTTTGGGGATATGGAGCAGTAACATTGATAGGGCCTCTCAATGAGTCGTTATCTCGACAGGTAAAAATAACTTCAATCAAATCTTCTAAATGAATCCAAGACATCCACTGGTCACCTTGGCCTACGACACCCCCTAGTCCAGCCTTAAAAACTGGTAGCATTTTTGATAATGCTCCGCCATTTTTACCAATAACAATACCAAAGCGAAGTAAACAAGTTCTAATACCGAGCAGTTCAGCTTGCAAAGCGACGGCTTCCCATTGCTGACATAGTTGGCTTGAAAAACTATCATCAGAAGAAACTGTTTCATCGACAGGTAGATCAGATTTACTCGTACCATAATAACCAATAGCGGACGCACTAATGAATAATTTCGGTTTATATTTAGTAAAATTAAAATAGTCTATGAGTTGCTTAGTGATTTTAATTCGACTACCAATAATTCGTTTTTTTTGCTGATGACTCCAACGTTTATCAGCGATGCCTTCACCAACTAAGTTAATGACAATATCAAGTCTTAATTGGCTATCCAATTGACTAAGCAGTTGGATACCTTTAAGAGGAAAACGAACTAGCTCAGGTATTCTGCTTAAGATAATTACGTTATTATTTTCATCTATTAATCTTTGACAAAGTTCACTACCAATAAATCCAGTACCACCTGTAATTAGAATATTCATTTTAGATAAACCTTCTCTGATTTTTTGCTTTAGTTACATTGATTTTATCCAACGTATTAATTTTATTTAGGCCAAACGAAGTATAGCGTAAACTAGGGCATATTAACAGACAGCCAATTGTCATATAATATAACACATAAATAGACAGCCAGTTTTTAAAATGAAAACAACGAACCAAAACACACACTCATGCTTTTGGACTCAATAAATGACCCTGAATTTTCTTGTTTTTCTAGTAGATTAATATTTAAATGATGAGGTTCATGAATTTTAGTCAGACTGAAATATCTCGATAATAGACCCTTGTTTTACATAGAAGCGATTATAATTATTCGCTTTTCTTATACAACAAACGCGCAGCAGTCATTCCTTTTAAACAACGTTTTTTAATTTGATTGGCCTTGTTTCTAATTAATTCTATCGGGCCGATAACATGACAATAATTGGTATCTAAATTTTTAATTTGACTAAGCCAGTGAGTTTGTTGAAGGTTAAAATTATCGAATGTGGAATAAAGATTCATAGGTAAATTAGACTTACCTGGATAAAGAATACTTTGCCCTGTCCATTCAACCAGTTGAATATATTCTCTTAACGTAATGGGCAGTACTTTTTGTTTGATGCTTTTGTTGATGGATTGAACTTGACGATCTAATTCCTGTTGGAGTTTATTTGAGTTATTCTTTTTAACATCGTCTATACGCTTTTTAATTGATGTGTGCTTCGAGCTTTCTAAGGTTTGTGCAATATCTGCGCGAATAGGGTTTAAATCAACATATGCCATGCACGACAAAACGGCTCCTTCATCTAAGAGTGCCTGAGAATGAAAGCGACCTTCCCAAAAACGCCCAGTACAATAATCTTCTTGGTTGCTTTGTTTCGCTAATGGCTCATTTAAGCGTCCCATAAACCACGAGAGACTACCTAATCGTTTACGGTAAGTTTTTAGCTTTTTTTTATCTGCCATAATAGCTTGTCTTTTCAGAGTCGCTCTTAAGTCGTTTTTTATGGTTGATGAAGAGTGACCGTATGCTCTTAACCATTTATCTGCCACTTCTTCATCCGTCCATTTGAGCGGTGCTAATGGATTAACATGAAGGACAATATGGTAATGATTAACCATCACTGCAAAAGCATAAATATCGATAGAAAAAATATCACTTAACTCAAAGATCCTTTTCTCTATCCAATTCTTTCTGTGAGAGTAATCCTTTCCAGTGACATCATCTACCCCACACAAAAATGTTCTACGAACGCAACGGTTGGTACAATGATAAAAACCTGAATTATGCTCATCAACGATATGCTTCCTTGCTGTAGTCATCTCTTCTTCCTGAAGTTGAATTTTTGAGCGTGTAGTATGAAGAGTTGGTAAATATATTTCTATATCTTATCTCAGTAGAGTATGTGAGAGATTGACTGTATAATTTGTGGGATAGAACCTCATTTTTGGCTGTCTTCTATTAAGATCTATTAAAATTATTAATATTTTAGGCCAAATTTTATTTGCCAAAACAACAAAAACAATAATTTTAAATATTAAAAACAGCTGAGATTAAATTGCGGTCGCCAATTCTAGAAATTAATAAGGTGATTCAATAGAAAACAGCTTCAAAATAGAGATTTCCAAATCTTCCATCACTTCAGCTTCTGAATCAGATATATGGTCATATCCCAATAAATGTAAAACACCATGGACAATCATATGCGCCCAATGATGATTAACTTGTTTGTTTTGCTCTATTGCTTCTTGAATAACGATGTCTTCACAAATAGCTAAATCACCAAGAATATTTTCCATATTTTCATTTTTTAGGACTTCAGCGGGTAATCCGTTCGGTATTTCGAAAGGAAAAGAAAGTACATTAGTCGGTTTGTCTTTAGACCGGTAATCCAAGTTTATTTGTTGACTTTCTTCTTTAGAAACAATTCGCACCGTTAATTCTGCTTCGATAATTTTTGATTGAGATACTGCCAAGGTTTTTTTAACCCATAGGCTTATCTCTTTCTCACATGGCAGTTGTTCTGAATTGATACTATTTTGAATCTCTAAAATCATTTTGTATTTTCTATAATTTAATCAGCCGCTTCATAAGCTTCTACTATTCGTTGAACTACAGGATGTCTTACAACATCAGCAGATTTAAAAAAGCTAAACGCTAGTCCCTTCACATTGTCTAAAAGCTCAATCGCATGATTTAAACCAGACATTTTACTGTTTGGTAAATCAATCTGCGTTACATCACCCGTTACAACTGCTTTAGAATTATATCCAATACGTGTTAGAAACATTTTCATTTGTTCTTTTGTTGTATTTTGACTTTCATCTACAATTATAAAAGATTCATTTAAAGTTCTGCCTCGCATGTAAGCTAAAGGCGCAACTTCTATCACATTATTTTCTACTAGCTTTGCTACTTTGTCAAAGCCCAACATTTCATATAATGCATCATATAAAGGCCTTAAATAAGGATCGACTTTTTGATTTAAATCGCCAGGTAAAAAACCTAATTTCTCACCTGCTTCAACCGCTGGCCTGGTTAAAACAATCCGTCTAACTTCTTGTCTTTCTAAAGCATCAACGGCACATGCTACCGCAAGATAAGTTTTTCCTGTTCCGGCTGGGCCAACGCCAAAAGTTATATCGTTTGCTAAAATATTGGCAACGTAATTTTGCTGGTTGGCTCCGCGTGGGCGAATTTGACCGCGTTTGGTCGTGATAACTGAATGTTTATCTTGTTTTTTTGAATGATATTTTTTGTTATCTTTATCGGTCAAAGATTGACTGATCGAGCGAAGGTGTACGTGAAGCTTTTCGGCATTTAGAGGATGTTCAGTTGTAATTTCCTGATATAATTCAACTAATAAATTTTCAGCGATTTCTGTAGCAACGGCTACTCCGCATACTTTAAAAACATTCGCTCGGTTCGATATTTCCACACCTAAACGATTTTCAATTAAACGATAATTTTCATCCAAATGTCCAGCTAAATTAGCAAGTTTTTGATTATCGAAAGGCTCTAAAATAAACTCATTATTGCTAATAACCATTAAGTTGTTAATTCCATATTATATAAAGTTCCTCTCATCGAGTTAGGTAATGCTTCAGTGATTGTTACATCAATAAATTGTCCAATCATTTCTCTTTGACCATCAAAGTTAACTACTCTATTATTTTCAGTCCGCCCTTTAAGTTGCATAGGATCTTTTTTAGACGGCCCTTCAACTAAAATTCTTTGCACGCTGCCGATCATTTTTCTGGCATGATCTTGAGACTGTTGGTTGAGCCTTTGTTGCAATAATTGTAATCGTTGTTTTTTAGTAGCCAATGGAACTTCATCAATTATTTCCGCTGCCGGAGTGCCAGGTCTTGCACTATAAATAAAGCTAAAACTCATATCGTAATTGATATCTGAAATAAGTTTCATTGTTGCTTCAAAATCCTTGTCTGTTTCTCCGGGAAATCCTATAATGAAATCAGATGACATGCTTAGGTTTGGCCTGATTTCTCTTAACTTTCTGATTTTAGATTTGTATTCTAAAATCATATGACCACGCTTCATCAATGCTAAAATGCGATCTGATCCACTCTGTACTGGCAAGTGTAAATGACTAACCAATTCTGGAACTGTTGCATAAACATCAATTAATTTTTGCGAAAACTCAACCGGGTGAGATGTTGTAAATCTAATACGGTCAATGCCTTCAATCGCGGCTATTAATTCAATTAAATCGGCTAAATCGGCTTCTCCACCATCATGAGTGGCACCTAGGTAAGCATTAACGTTTTGTCCTAACAAGTTGACTTCTCTTACGCCCTTTTCTGCAACTGAGACAACTTCTGCGATAATGTCATCAAATGGCCTACTAACTTCTTCACCACGTGTATAAGGAACCACACAAAAACTACAATACTTACTGCAACCTTCCATAATTGAAACAAAGGCACTAACACCCTCTACTTTTTGCTCTGGTAGTACGTCAAATTTTTCAATTTCAGGAAAAGAGGTATCAATAACAGGTTTTTTATCTTTCCGTACTGCATTAATCATATTCGGTAATCTGTGCAAGGTTTGAGGCCCAAAGATCATATCAACGTAAGGCGCTCTGCTTCTGATTGCTTCACCTTCTTGGCTAGCGACACAACCACCAACAGCGATTTGGAGATCCGGTTTATCTTTTTTGAAATTTTTCCATTCCCCCAGTTTAGAAAAAACCTTTTCCTGTGCTTTTTCTCGGATTGAACAAGTGTTCAAAACCAACAAGTCGGCCTCTTTAGGATCATTAGTGATTTCATATTCATGGGTTTTATTGAGGAGATCAGCCATACGCGATGAATCATAATCATTCATCTGGCAACCCCAGGTTTTAATATAAAGTTTTTTCGCTGTCGAGATTTTGTTTGGCATAAGCTTACTGAGATAGGTAACGAGTGGAAAATGGTCGCGGATTATACCATTTGGTGCTTTTTAGAACACTATTTTGTGATTAAAGTTTGCACGATCTTCTCTATAGTGGCTTATATCAATACATTTTCGTCCAAGATTAGCTTTCAGCGCAAAATTAAGTTTAAACGTAAAACTCTCTGATGCCACTTATGTTTAGAATTTTTAAAGAAGAGAAACACTATCGAATAGGTCTTAGCCTAGTTAATTCATCGACTTCTTCATCATCATAAACAGTTTTTCCACTTTGATTACTACTCTCAGAGGCACTTTCTAAATCCCATTTTCGAATAGAAGCTCTAATTTTTATCGCCGCGTTGCCCATTGCTTGATTATTAATCATCACAAATCCCTTCATTAGAATGCTTAACTGCTGACCTTCACGGTTATCGGTATAAGGTACTTCGTTGATATCACCAAGTAGTTCTTCCATCGCTTTTGTAACCCATTTTGACATTGCTTTATCCCAAAAATATCAATTAAACTGCCTGTTTACTAAGTCTAGTGCTAAATTTACGCTCCTGCTCAAAAAGTTAATTGATTGATGTTTTATAAAATTGGACGATAATAAACCTGTTGAAACGAGCACATTGATCATGCTCTCCTTGGCAATAATGCTTTCCCAAATTTCTAGAGAGGGATTTGATGCAAACTGCACAATCAGCTCGCAACCTTGCTTATGTGAGCAGGAGAATTTGATTCTCCATCCATTAAAGTAATTCCTAAAAATTAAAACTCATACAAATATTATTATTAAAACCTACAAAGGTAGATCAATTATCAAATAAATAAAAGTAAATTATTACGCAGTTCTTTCATTGAGATGGCTATAGCATGAACTAATTATCGACAACTAGCATTAAAACTAAAGTAGATAAATTTCAGAAAACAATACTGTCAATAGTCGCTAAATTTAGGTATTTTATTTAATTGTGTTTATCTAGTATAAAATTATTTAACAATAATCTCAAATGTCGACCACTTATTTCAACGCACAAAACCATTATTCTAAATCAAAACAACCGCCTCTTAAGCATACCCATGAAGCTTATAAATGTGTAGAATAGCCGTCCTTAATGCTAAATCAAGCTGTTGTAGCTTTACAACCTTTAATTTATAAGTTTAATAACCTAATGCAAGACATAATCAAACAGAGAAGTAGTATTATTCAAGCCAAACTGCCGACAAAATGGGGCGCGTTTACTTTATATGCTCTAGAGCAAAATTCAGATGGAAAAGAGCATGTTTGTATTGGTATGGGTGAACTCATTTCAAATGTAGAAGAGCAATCAATATCACCCGTTTTAGTGAGAGTTCATTCAGAGTGTTTAACCGGTGATGCCTTTTCTAGTTTGCGTTGTGACTGCGGACCACAACTTGATTCAGCTCTCGAAAAAATAGCAAAAGAAGGTAAAGGTTTAGTCATCTACCTTCGTCAAGAAGGACGCGGGATAGGCTTATTCAATAAAATTAAAGCCTATAACTTACAAGATCAAGGACAAGATACTGTTGAAGCCAACATCAATCTTGGGTTTGAAGCGGATCAACGTAATTTTACTGTGGCTGCTGAGTTTTTGCAGCAACTTGGAATCAATAAGATTCGACTTATGACCAATAACCCTCGTAAAGTCGATGCTTTAGAGTTAGCCGGAATTGAAGTCGTTCAACGGGTAGAAATGAAAGTGGGTAAAAACCCCCATAACGAACATTATTTATCGACTAAACACGGTAAACTCGGTCACTTTTTGTAAAACACCACTAACTTATATAGAAGTTGCATAAATTGAGCCATATATTATGAATAATGAAAACCACTTACTCAAAGTAGAATTAACTAACGAAAAACCACAATCTCAGTGGAATTTGCAAAACATTCTCAGTTTTGAAGCTGATACGGCAAGAATTCACATTAACCAAGCAAATAGTAAAACAACAAATACAGAACTATCAACACTTCTGCTTATTCAAAAAGCGGCTCGTAAATTGACGGGTATGAATCCCAAGGCGTTCAAGCTAATAGGTAAATGGGACTTAGAGAGCCAATGGCATTTTTGGCAAGGCGTTTCTTCCCCTAAAAAAACGCTCGCGATTGAATTTGCCTCTTTACCGGAAGAACAGCAGCTCCGGCTAAATGCAATGATCAAAGTTTACTCATGGTCAAAGGCTTTAATTAACGAAACACCTGAAAACTTATCCCCAAAAGAATTAGCGAACAGAACATCAACATTTCTTAATGAATTAGCGCCTAACAAAATAACCTACAATACCATTGAAGGTGAAGCGCTTAAAGAGGCGGGCTTAGTAGGTATATACAACGTGGGCAGAGGAAGTGTTCGAGCGCCCGTTTTATTGGAACTTGATTACAATCCGAAAGGTAAAGATGAACCGACCAGCGTTGCGTTAGTTGGTAAAGGTATTACCTTTGATACCGGCGGTTATAGCATGAAATCCAGTGTCGGAATGTTACAGATGAAATGTGATATGGGCGGCGCGGCCACTGTGGCAGGCGCTTTAGGGTTAGCGATAATCCAAGGTTTAAATACACGAGTTAAACTTTATCTTTGTTGTGCAGAAAATATGGTAAGCGGCCATGCTTATTTACTTTCTGATATTCTAACTTATAAAAATGGTGTTAGCGTAGAAGTGGTTAATACCGATGCAGAAGGTCGACTTGTATTAGCCGATGGTTTAATCAAAGCAAGCGAATCAGGTGCTCATACAATTGTAGATGCTGCAACATTAACTGGCGCCGCCTGTGTTGCATTAGGTGATCACTACAACGCACTATTTACAATGGATAATGATCTTGCTGCAAACCTGAATACAATTTCAGAAGAAAATTATGACCCTTTATGGCGTTTACCGCTTGAAAAATTTCATCAAGATAACTGTCCTTCACATTACGCAGTGACAGCAAATAGTAAGCCTCAACCAGGTGGTGGCGTTGGTGGAGCGAGTAACGCTGCCGGTTTTCTATCTCGTTTTGTAGACACCGAGAATAAAAAGTGGGTTCACTTAGATTTAGCGGCTTGCTTTAGAGATTCTGGCGATTCACTTTTTTCGGCAGGAGCTACTGGTAGAGGGATCCGTAGTGTTGCTTCTTTTTTGTGTGACCAATAAAAGTAGATATCATGGTTTCTCTTTTTAAAAATATTTTTAAACGCAAAAATGCAGGTGCTATATCTAAACCTGCTCGATCGTCATCAAAAGCAATCATACTCAAAAGAGATGCGCATAATGTTTCTAGAAAAGACATTAGTAAAAATGCAGTAAAAGTACTCTATAAACTGAATGAAGCAGGATACCAATCCTATTTAGTGGGCGGTGGTGTTCGGGATATTTTGCTCGGATTACAACCCAAAGATTTTGATGTTGCAACTGATGCAACCCCTGACCAAGTCAAAAGTCTTTTTCGTAATTGCCGTTTAGTGGGCCGTCGATTTAGATTAGCTCATATTCTGTATGGCAGAGAAGTCATTGAAGTAGCAACTTTTAGAGCCGGTCATGATCCTTCTAAAAATGAAATGTCAAATACTAAACAAACACGTAAAACAGCTAAAGCCTTAACCAATGATGAGGGAATGTTGGTTCGCGATAATGTCTTTGGAACGATCATTGACGATGCATTTAGACGTGATTTTACGGTCAATGCTCTTTATTACACGGTTCAAGATTTTAGCGTTATCGATTATACGCAGGGACTAAAAGATTTAGAGGCAAAAACGCTAAGATTAATTGGCGATCCTATCGAAAGATACAAAGAAGATCCTGTGCGAATATTAAGGGCAATCCGTTTATCTTGTAAACTGGGTTTATCCATTGAAAAAAACACCCTAGCACCTATTAAAGAAATGTCCTCGCTTTTAGAGAATATTTCTAACGCAAGATTATGGGAAGAATGCAATAAAATGCTTCTTTCCGGTTATGCAGAAAAAACATGGAACGCACTCTACGATGAAGGCGTTTCAGATATTCTTTTTTCTCAAACTGCAAAGATACTAAATCAATCAAAAATTGAAAATCCTTTTATTCAATCAGCCCTAATCAATACAGATAAACGAATAGCGATCAAAAAAACGGTTAACCCAGCGTTTCTATTTTCAGTGATTCTTTGGGAACCTCTAATTGAGCAAGAAAAACAATTGCTTTCTAAGGGAATGTCCACCTATGATGCCAATCAAAAAGCTTCCGATTTGGTTTTAAATATTCAAAGAGATCGTGTTGGTATCCCTCGTAGATTTAGCAGTATGATAAAAGAAATCTGGACACTACAATATCGCTTAACCATTCTTCGACGTAAATCAGTTCTAAGACTCATTGAACACCCTCGCTTTAGAGCTGCTTACGATTTTTTATGTTTACGGGCAGGCAACGATAAAGAACTAAAGAAGCTCTCTTTGTGGTGGACCGAGTTTCAAGAACTAAATACTCAACAAAAAGATAAAATGTTAGCTAAAGTTGGTCCTCCTAAGAAACTTGGAAAACGAAAATCCAAAACAGCTGAATAAAATGAAAAACTCAGTGTCAACGCATTTAAAAAGCACTTCTACAGAAATTTGCTATTTAGGTTTAGGCTCAAACCTTAATAACCCTATCAATCAAATCAATGAAGCTATTAATTTTTTGGCTAACTCTACAATTATCAATTTGTTGACCATTTCTCCACTTTATAAAAGTGCACCAATGGGGCCTCAGAATCAAGATGATTATATCAATGCCGTAGTTAAGCTCGAAACTAGTTTAAAGCCCATAGCGCTCTTAGATTATTTGCAAAGTATAGAGAATAGTTATGGCAGAATTAGAAATAAAGAACAATGGAGCCCTCGCACATTAGATCTTGACTTGCTATTATATGGCGAGCAACAAATTGAAAGCAAAAGATTAACGGTACCCCATTATGGTATGAAGGAAAGAGCTTTTGTCTTATTTCCTTTGTATGACATCGCTAAGGATCTAATTTTCCCAGACAATTTGCCAATTAAAAAATTTGTTGAAATAATAAAAAAAACAAAACCTAGGATTTTTAAACTCGCTAAGGAAATGAAAGTTCATGAATGAAACGCGAAATAATTCATTTAATCAAAATAGAGAGTCTTATACTTCAGCACAAATGATTGAGGCTGGCCAAGCTCTATCAAATAAAAAGCTCATCGCAGTAGAAGGCCCTATTGGCGTTGGTAAAACGACCTTAGCTAAAAAATTGGCAGCGTCAATTCAGGCTGAATTACTACTTGAAGGTGCTTCAGAAAACCCATTTTTAGAGAAGTTTTACCAAGATCCAAAAGCAGGTGCATTACCAGCGCAGTTATACTTTTTGTTTCAACGCTCTAGACAATTAAAAGAATTAAAACAAAGCGATATGTTTACACCTAATCATGTCGCTGATTTTTTAATGGATAAGGATCGTTTATTTGCTCGTGTCACTTTAGATTCAGATGAACTAAGTTTATACGAACAAGTTTACGACAATTTAACAATTGACGCTCCAGTACCTGATTTGGTTATTTACTTACAAGCGCCAACTGACGTATTGCTTAAACGAATACGACAGCGCGGCATAGGTATGGAAACTACAATTAATAATGACTACTTAACTCGACTTTCAAACGCTTACACTGATTTTTTTCATTATTATCAAGCATCGCCTTTATTAATAGTCAATGCATCGGAAATTGATTTAGTGAACAATGAGAAAGACTATCTACAATTGCTTGAAAGAATTGAGTTAACAACCAGTGGGCGATATTATTTCAACCCAATTACGATTTAAAAGACTTTGATAAAATGAAAAAACACACATTACATAGCATTCAGGCATTAAAAGAAAAAAATGAACCGATTGCTGTATTAACCGCCTATGATTCTAGTTTTTCTCAACTATTGTCGGAAAATGGTATCGATATTTTATTGATTGGCGACTCGCTTGGAATGGTTATGCAAGGACATCAATCAACGGTACCAGTTTTGATGAAAGACATGATATACCATACCCAATGTGTGGCTAAAACAAACCAGTCATCTTGGATTATTACAGATTTTAGTTACATGTCTTATGCCTCCGAAAAACAAGCATTAAATAATGCGGCTAAGTTAATGCAAGCTGGTGCAAACATGGTTAAATTAGAAGGTGGTGAATGGTTAGTATCAACTATTAAATCGCTTAAGGATAGAGGCATCCCTATTTGTGCTCATTTAGGTTTAACGCCTCAATCTGTCGACGCTCTTGGAGGTTTCAAAGTACAAGCAAGAGACAAAGAAGGTGCAGCGCAATTACTCATAGATTCTTTGGCTGTAGAAAAAGCGGGTGCAGATATCTTAGTCTTAGAATGTGTTCCAAAAGATGTAGCCGACAAAATCACTAAGCGCTTAAAAATACCCACCATAGGAATTGGTGCCGGTAATAAGACTGATGGGCAAGTATTAGTTCTTCAAGATATGTTAGGCCTCAATATAAATTTCAAACCCAAATTTGTTAAGAATTTTTTTGAGAGTGATAACGTTCACAATGTTACTGAAGCAATTCAGGCTTACGTCTTAGAAGTGAAAAACAGAACATTTCCTAATGATGAACACAGCTTTAAATAACTTTCAAGAATAACGTCACTATGAAAATAATAGATTCACCAAACCAAATTCAATCTGAATTAGTTGCACTGAAAAAAAAAGGTAAAAAAATCGGTCTAATTCCTACCATGGGTAACTTACATAAAGGCCATACTTCATTATTTGCAATTGCAAGAAAGCACTGCGACATTTTAATCGGTAGTATTTTTGTTAACCCTATGCAATTTGGCGCTAATGAAGATTTAGATAAGTACCCGAGAACGCTACAAGACGACATAAAAAAATTAGAGGCTATTCATGTTGACTATTTATTTACACCGACTGAAAAAGTAATTTATCCACGAGGTATGCAAATAAACACAAGCGTTGAAGTTAACCGCTTAACCAAACGCTTATGTGGAGAAAGTCGGCCAACCCACTTTAAAGGTGTTTCTACCGTAGTTAATATCTTGTTTAACATCCTACAGCCCGATGTTGTTGTTTTTGGGAAAAAAGATTATCAGCAGTATTTGGTATTATCAGCGATGGTTAAAGATTTATTTCTACCGATTGAAGTACTTGGTGGCGAGATCGTTAGAGAAGAGAATGGGCTTGCTATGAGTTCAAGAAATAAATTTTTAACGCCTAACGAAAAAGAAAAAGCGAGTGAATTAAGAAAAATTATTTTACACTTTGCTGACAAAATAAAACTTGGCAATCGAAGCTATAGCTCTATTCGTCTAGATGCTATAGAGATTCTAAACTCAAAGTCATTTAACATCGACTATTTTGAAATTTGTAACACCTATGATTTAGAGCGTGCAAGTTTTAAAGATACGAAAATCTTGATTGCTGTTGCAGCATGGATGGGAAAGCCTAGACTTTTAGATAATATTGAAATAGATTTATCAAGTTAACTTTTCTATGAAATTATTTTTAATAACGAATAAAGAATAAAGAATTTTAATTATGCTACATCGACTAAAAAACGTTAATTTATTTTCTCCAAACCCTGTCGGATTAGTCAATATTCTGATCGCTTCGGATAAAATCGTTGCCATTTCAAAAGATGATATTCAAATTGATAGTCAATTATTAAGTAGCGATGAAAATTTTCAAGGCAAACGAGTGATCCCCGGATTTATTGATAGTCACGCCCATATTACCGGCGGTGGCGGAGAAGCAGGATTTAAAACTAAAGTGCCTCCGGTTAATTTAAGTCAATTTACTCGCGCTGGAGTGACTTCTGTTGTCGGTCTATTAGGCACTGATGACATTACTCGTAATACCTCCTCTTTAATCGCACAAGTTTATGCGCTGCGTGAAGAAGGTATTAGTGCTTGGTGTTATACCGGTGGATACCACATCCCATTACAAACCCTCACCGATTCAGTAAGGAAAGATATCGTTCATATAGAACCGATTATTGGTGTTGGCGAATTGGCTATTTCTGATCATCGGTCATCTCAACCCACTTTTGATGAGATTGCTCGGATTGTGGGTGATGTTCATGTAGCTGGAATAATGACAGGAAAAGCAGGGATCGTTCATTTTCATTTAGGTGATGGCAGCCGAAAATTAGATCTGATTGAAGATCTATTAAATAAAACCGAATTGCCAGCCCGTACACTCAACCCAACCCACTGTAATCGAAATATTCCGCTATTTGAACAAGCATGCTTATTAACTAAACGCGGCATTTCAATTGATGTGACCGCCTTCCCTAAAACAGATAGCCAAGCCGAATACTCTGCCGGCGAATCTTTCAAGATATTCGTGGATAAAAAGTATGATCTTGGTAAATTAACCATATCGTCCGACGGTGGAGGCTGTTTGCCACAGTTTGATGAACAAGGTGAACTAATCAAGCTCGACTATGGAAGATGCTCCTTACTAAGCGACACCTTCAAGGAATTATTAGACGAAGGATACCCAGAAGAGCAAGTATTATTGCCCTTTACAAAAAATGCCGCTAATTTATTGCGGCTTACGAAAAAAGGCGAGATTAAAGTAGGCAATGATGCCGATCTAATCGTACTAGACGAAAAGAATAAGATAGAATCGGTAATGGCCTTAGGTAAGTGGCATAAGAAAGATGGCAAGATGCTTCGTTTAGGCAGTTTCGAGTAGAAAAGATAGAAAGTATCTACCACAGAGGAAACAGAGCTATTTTTAACAAACATACGATGTATTTTTCCTCTGTGAACTCTGCACTTCTATGTTGAATTTTTTTTTAGTTTTTAGTTTTTAGTTTTTAGTTTTTAGTTTTTAGTTTTTAGGAATAATATATGTGCCCTACAGCTAGTCCCGTTAATATCGATCGAGGTTGGATCATTCCTATTGGCGGCGCGGAAGATAAAGTCAATGACAAAACCATTCTCAAACGGTTTTGTGAATTATCCGGCGGTAATGACGCCAAAATACTAGTCATCCCGACCGCTTCTCAACTTGAAGATACCGGCCCTCGTTATGTCGAAATATTTGAAAGCATGGGCGCTAAGTCTATGTATATTCCTGTTGACGAACGAGAAGATTGTTTTAAAAATGAAATCATCGAAACACTCAATCGAGCCACAGGTATTTTTATTACTGGTGGCAATCAGCTGAGACTTTCAACTATTTTGGGAGGCACCCCTGTCGCAAAACTAATCCGCTCTTTAAATGCAAATGGGGTTCATGTTGCTGGTACATCCGCCGGAGCAGCCATTGTTTCAGAACATATGATAGCGGGCGGTAATAAAGGACCAACACCAAAAGAAGATGGTGCAACCATGGCACCAGGTTTAGGTTTAACCAATAAACTGATTGTTGATCAACATTTCAGACAAAGAGATCGAATTGGTCGTTTGTTAGCCGCACTATCCTATAACCCCTTTATCTCAGGTATAGGAATTGATGAAGATACCGCAGCATTTATATCCCCAGAGGGAATATTCGAAGTAGTTGGTGCTGGTGCAATTACAGTCGTCGATCCTTCAGATCTAACTCATTCATCTATGCACGATGCACGACACAAAGAAAACATCACATTAATTGGAATGAAATTACATATCTTGGGTGAAGGCTCTAAGTATGATATTAATACTAGAGAAGCTTTCGCATAAGTAAATAGGGTTAAAATACAATAAAACTTGAGGGAAGAAAATGAAAATACTCAGTACAAACGTCTATGTTGGTCCAAACCTTTATGCTCACTTCCCTGTCATAAGACAGCAAGTTGACCTCGGTATTTTAGAAGAGTGGCCATCCGCCAAAATTGGCGATGCTTTTATTAATGGCTTAATCGAAGCACTTCCTGGCCTTCAAGAACATGGTTGTTCTTATGGTGTTGATGGCGGATTTATACGTCGTTTAAAAGAAGACGGCGGAACATGGATGGGTCATATCCTCGAACACACCATTTTAGAATTACAAAACATCGCTGGTTCCGACGTTACTTTTGGTAGAACCCGTTCTATAGAAGGTCAAGCAGGCTGCTATAATATGGTTTTCCAATATAAGCAACGAGATGTCGGATTAGAGTCTGCACGAATTGCTCGGAGTTTATTATTTAGTTTAATGCCTGCACAACTACAAAAAGAACTTTCAGAATTTATGGAAGATGATGGTCTTGATAATAGTTTTGATTTTGAAGACGAAAAAACCACATTTATACGTTTTGCACAACGCAAAGAATTAGGCCCTTCAACAGGTTCAATTGTCAACGCAGCAATTGAACGAGGTATTCCTTGGTTGCGATTAAATGATTATTCATTAGTCCAATTTGGTCACGGTAAATACCAACAAAGAATTCAAGCAACTATCACTTCAAAAACGGGGCATATCGCGGTTGAAGTATCTTGCGATAAAGAAGACACCCATAATCTATTGCACGACTTAGGCTTACCTTTACCTCAACAAGCACTGGTTTACTCTGAAAAACAAGCAGTCAGAATGGCAAGAAGAATTGGCTATCCTGTCGTTGTAAAACCTCTTGATGCTAATCACGGGAGAGGGATCACAATTGATATTAATAAAGATAGTGAAATTGAATCAGCGTTTCAATTCGCTCTTGAAAAAGGAACTTCGAAAGGAATTTTAATTGAATCCATGGTTCTAGGATTTGACCATCGAATGTTAGTTGTCAATGGAGAGCTAGTCGCAGTCGCAAAACGAGTACCAGGGCATATTATCGGGGATAACATACATACCATCACAGAGCTAGTTGACATTGTCAATCAAGATCCAAGACGCGGAGTCGGACATGAAAAAGTTTTGACTCAATTAGAACTTGATCGACAAGCCAACTTATTAATTGAACAGGCTGGTCATACTGAAGAAACCATTTTAGCAAAAGATGAAGTATTCTATTTGCGCTCAACCGCCAACTTGTCCACTGGCGGAACGGCGATTGATTTAACCGATGAAGTTCATCCTGATAACAGAGCCATGGCAGTTCGAGCGGTAATGGCTGTTGGTCTTGATGTTGGCGGTGTTGACTTTTTGATTGAAGATATCAGTCAATCCTATAAAGAAATTGGTGGAGCTATTGTTGAAGTTAATGCTGCACCAGGTTTTAGAATGCACGTAGCACCGTCCGAAGGTAAACCAAGAGATGTTGCAGGCAAGGTTATGGATATGCTATTTCCAACAGGTTCACCCAGTCGTATTCCGATTGCAGCCATCACTGGTACCAATGGTAAAACTACCACAGCAAGAATGCTTTCGCACGTTTTAAAAACAGCTGGGCACATTGTTGGTAACACCGCGACCGAGGGCGTCTATATTGATGGGCGCTTAACCGTAAAAGGTGACATGACGGGGCCAAAAGCTGCCCATATTGTTCTTCGCGACCCCACCGTCGATATAGCCGTTCTAGAAACAGCTCGCGGCGGAATTGTTCGAGCCGGTCTTGGTTATGAATCAACTAATGTTTCTGCTTGTCTTAATATCTCTTCCGACCATTTAGGTTTACGCGGCGTGAATACACTTGAACAATTAGCCGAGGCTAAACGAGTTGTAGTTGAAGTCGCTCGTGATGTTGCGGTATTAAATGCCGACGATCATTTATGTTTGCGAATGGCTGATTACACTAAAGCTAAACGCATTTGTTACGTGACAATGAATCCTCGCCACGCATTAGTAAAAGAACATATTCGTCAAGGCGGAATGGCTTTAGTACTTGAGCAAGGGATCAATGGCGATATGATTACTATATATGATAATGGCACTCATACACCGTTACTTTGGACGCATTTAATTCCTGCAACTATTGAAGGCAAAGCGATCCACAACGTGCAAAATGCAATGTTTGCGGCCGCATTAGCTTATTCGATGGAGAAAGAGCTTGATCAAATTAGGCATGGTTTAAGAACCTTTGATTCAACCTTCTTCCAAGCACCAGGACGAATGAATCAATATGATGAACATCCATTTAAAGTCATACTCGATTATGGTCATAACCCCGCCGCTATCGACGTAGTCTGCCAAACCATTGACCGCTTTGACGTTAATGGAAACAAAATATGTGTTCTATCCGCCCCCGGTGATAGAAGGGACGAAGACATCAAAGAAATTGCAAATAAAGCCGTGGGGCATTTTGATTATTACATTGTTAAAGCGGACGATAATCGTCGTGGTCGTGATGATCGAGAAATACCATTGATGTTGCAAAAACAATTAATCGAATCAGGGGTTGCCGAAGATAAAATTCAATTGGTAGCTGATGAGACTGAAGCCGTTTCCACAGCGTTAAGCATGGGGCAAGAAGGTGATTTAATTTTAATTTTTGGAGATAATATTACTCGATGTTGGAAACAAATCATTCACTTTAATAAAGAAAACCAAAAATCGCCAGAGTCAAAGTCAGCTCCTAACAATATTAATTCTAACGTTATTTTAGATGATGACGAAAAAGCATTTTTGGCTACCGCTGATTTGATAAAAGACGAAAAAGGCGTTCGTTTAGCCAGAGTGGAAGAGAATGACTAGTCTAGGTCTAGGTTCAGATTTAAGCTCAGGTTTGAATCCAAATTTAAATACTAAATTAAACCTAGATGATTCTAGAAGACTGACCGGACCAAATTTATTTGGCCCGGTCACTGGTGCAATTATTGATGTTGCAATTATAAACTTTGATATTGATAAGGTTATTTCTATTTGGAAAAAGCAGATCGCTTTTCTTCTTAAATCTGTCAATTGGGAAACTGAAAATATACTTTTTCGAAAGTATAAAAATGGTGCCAGTCTAGTCATTACCGCACCAATTGATGTGCTCTATGCCGCTACAGAAATCAATGAAGCAGCATGGCAGCTAACCATCAGTGAAATCAAAAAAGAGACTAGTAACAATACTAATATAGAAGACATAATTTCTCATTTAATTAAAGAAATAGAAAAAGAAGAACACCCAAAATTACTTGCCCTACAAAAAGCCGCTATAAAACACAATGTTGTTTTTTTAAGTGATGACGATGAAGTTTCTCTAGGTTATGGAGCTAGCTGTAAGATATATCCTGTTAATGCCATTCCAGATTCAAAGAATATCGATTGGGATTCCATAAAAGATATACCAGTAGCGCTAGTAACGGGAACCAATGGCAAATCAACCACCGTAAGACTGGCCAGTGCGATAATAAAGGCCGCAGGAAAAATATGTGGCATTACTTCTACTGACTACATTAGGGTAGGCGAAAAAATTCTCGATAAAGGTGATTATTCTGGGCCAGGTGGTGCTCGCACATTGCTCAGACACCCTGAAACCGAAGTTGCTTTTTTAGAAGTTGCTCGAGGTGGCATGTTACGCAGAGGTATCGGAATTAATCATGCAAAAACAGCATTGATCACTAACGTCTCAGAAGATCACTTAGGCGAATATGGCATTAATGATTTAGATGATATGGTCGAAGCAAAATTTATTGTTAGACATGCCATAAATAATCATCAGGACTTAATATTAAATGCTGATGATGATGGTTGCATAAACTTTGCAAAACAATTAGATAACACTATTGTTTGGTTTTCATGGTCAAAATCCAACAAAATCATACAATCTCAAATCGACAATAAAAAATCCGCCTGTTATGTTGAAAATGAAATCATTTACTATACCGAAAAGGGTATTGAGCAAGAGATTATTCATGTAAACAATATTCCTATCACTCTGAATGGTGCGGCTAAACATAATGTGCACAATGCACTTGGCGTTGTCGCATTAAGTTTTTCTCTCGGGATTAAAGTTAAAGACATTCGCTCAGGTCTAAAACAATTCACCAGTACTCCCGAAGATAATCCGGGCAGGGGCAATTTATTTAAGATCAACGGATTTAAAGTTATTCTAGATTTTGCCCATAATGAGCAAGGTCTAAGCCTAATGGCAGAAACCGTTAATAATATGCCCGCAAAAAGGCGACTAGTTTTACTTTGCCAAGCGGGTGACCGAAGTGATGAACTTATAAAAGGATTAGTTAAGTCCGCGTTAAAGGCAAATCCCGATGTTCTAGTTATATGTGAATTAGAGGACTATTTACGAGGAAGAAAATTAGGTGAAATGCCAAAAATAATTCACAAGTATGCAATAGAACTCGGAATGCAGGAAGAACAATTGTTACATGCTAAAAACACGATCGAAGGGACCCGAGTCGCTTTAGATTGGGCGGAGAATAATGATTTAATTTTATTATTGGCATTGGATCATCGAGATGAGGTTATAGGTATGCTAAAAAGTTAGAAGCTATTAGCCTAACTTTTTTATATATTAATTTTATTTTTAGAAAACTAGCTTCCTTTTCGTGGTTAGTACTAATTAACAGTAATACACTAATTATTATTAATCAAAGAGGGTCTCCAACGTTATTAATATACATATTTTTATTGTTTGAAATATTGACAAAATCAGATTTAAACTTATAATGTTACTGGTCAAAAATTGACAAAAAATTGATTATCAAAGGGGAATATCATGAAAAATATATTATCAGTGACGATAATAACGCTCGTATTATCTGGATGTGCTAGTATTATGACGGCCGAGCAATCTTCTATAAATGTAACGACTAGTAATAATAAACCAGCAGAGGTCACTATTGACGATAAAACTGTAATGGCTCCAGGAATGGTAGTTGTACTGCGTGATGGTAAAGATAAAGTAGTTCGTACAAAAACTGAAGGTTGTGATAATACAACGGTGGTCGAAAAATCAATAGCTCCTGTTTTTTGGGGTAACATCATAGTTGGTGGTCTTTTAGGATCAACGACAGATAATGCTACTGGAAAGATGTGGAATTATGCTGATTCGGTTGAAGTGCGTTGTCCTGAATAAGAGGTTCCTATTTTTTCTCTAGGTTATTAAGTGTTTTTTCGCAGTATTAGAGGTCAGTTTTTTCTGGCTTTTTTTTTTCTTGGGTTATCTAATGTTAATGCTGATAATTTAGACGATGCATTACAAGCAGCTAACGAAAATCAATTATTTAAACATAAGACTTGGAAAGCACTACTCCACTTAAAAGATGGCAAACCACAAATTATTGATCCCAAATTTTTACTGAGTGCAGGTAGCTTCAGTTTAAAAGCTGAACTAGCTAAAACCATTGAACTTTTCTACTTATTACCAAACGCCACAGCGTGTAGGTTCCCTGCTCGACTAATATTTCTACAAGAATATATTCCGCTTCTAAAACGACTCAAATCAACACAGACATCCTGTACTGAATATATAAAATTTAAAGAGCATGTACCATTTGATCATTTAAGCCTTGTGTTTGCATCTGAAGTTCTATCTTCAGCAACAAGCATGATGGGGCATACGTTTCTTAAAGCCTCTGGTAAGAACTTAAATGGAAAAGAAGTTGCTCACTCAATCGCTTTTTTTACCGAAATAAAAACTTTTAACCCGTTTAAATTAATATACAAAGGTCTATTTTCTGGTATGGAAGGATTTATTGTTGTTAAAAAATTCGAAGATGATTTGAAACAATATACTGACACGGAGGGCAGAAATTTATGGTCATATACTCTTGCCATAACTCCAATAAATAAAGCGTTAATTCAAGCCCACATATGGGAACTTAAAAATATAGAAATTACCTATTTATTTCAAAATTATAACTGCGCCACACTGACTTTATATTTACTTTCTATTGCGAATGAAGAGCTAAGGAAGTCGGAAAAACTATATGTCAGCCCGCTTGATATTGCCAAAGCTATTAATACACATAAAATGGTTAAAGAGAAAGAGGTTTTTCTTGCGACAGATTGGGAGCTAAAAATGCTTGAAGAAGAAATGTCTTCGAGCTTATTTCGACAAGTTAAAGAAATGATATTTGATGATATACCATTGAATACAGCCTCCTTAAGTAAGAAGTCTAAATTCTTAATAAAACGCTTTCTATCATTAATACTCAAAAAAGAAAACTTATTTAAAAAGCTCGAAAGAAATAAAAAAATGAAAATTTTAAAATTGGTAGAACAGCTCGAACAATTTAATTTTCATTTGGATGTTACTCAATATAAAAATCCAATTCACTCACTACAAGATTCAGTTATTTCTACGAATCTATTATATCAAGCCAATAATATAATGTTTGAAATGGGCTTTTTGCCTGCCTCCCATTATATTTATAGCAACAACACACAATACTTCTCCGAATCTGAACTTAGAATTGGAGAGATAAAACTAAGAGCAGATCTAAAAAAAGCCAAGCTGCGAGTTCAGTCTTTCACTTTTTACTCTGTTAACCTATATACGCCAGGTTCAATTATTAGCTCTCACCTTTCAGGTGGTTTTTACCTCGGCTACCGCCATTTATTTGATCACGATTTAAAAGAACAAGGTGTCTTTGAATTTTCTGGTGCGGTTGGCAAGTCTTATAAACTACATAAAGATATTCTTTTCTATGGGATGTTAGGGCTGGGTATTGCCGTAAACAAAGATGATAGTTTTGCTTATTTAGAACCTTATATTGGTACGACTATAAATCTTCTCGCTGGGAGTAAAGCAGTCATTGAATACAAATTATCTAATGGGCAGTTTGATATCCCTGGATTTAAAAAAACTTTTTCTCTTGACTATGCATGGTCTAGTTTTGGTGATACGACTTTCAAGCTGGGTATTAAATCTAACTCCATAGATAATGTTCGAGTAAATCAAATATCTTTAACTTGGAATCAACACTTCTAAATATCCTTGGAAATTTTCTCTCATACTCAGGCCTCTTACTTAAGTATTATAGATAAAAAAGATGTAACTGTTCAGCGAAATAAAACAAAAAAGTGCTAGGTCGGGCTATTTCGGTAAATTTAAAAAAATACAGTTCCAATAAACGACTCTTTTAAGATCTCTAGAGTTCTCAAATAGATCCAACCTGATCTTAAAAAAAGCATTGGCTTGCCAGCCCTTATTCCTTAGTAAAAACGACGACAAACAGGCTGACTGAGCCAATTTCGAAAAAGCACTAGTGTTAAAATTAATTCATTGTTAAATGTGACCAATCCGCTTTTTAATTATGTTTAATTCCATTGGAATTGATAAGACTTTAGAGTCGCTCAAGCAAAGTTTAAGTGAGGAAGAAAATTTACCTCCTGCACTAAAACCATTGATAGAGATTTTAATGATGATGGTTCAATTGCTCACTAATCGACTTGGATTAAACAGCCAAAATAATAGCAAACCACCCTCATCCGATCCCTATCGCCTTAAAAACACACAGAAACCTTCCGGTAAAAAAGAGGCGGGCAAATAGGCCACAAGGGGCAAACATTAACTCAAGTTGAGGCGCCCGATGAAATTGAAAGAATTAAAATAGACCGTCGAACGTTGCCTGCCGGAAAATACAAAGACATTGGTTTTGAAAAACGACAAATCATAGATATAGAGTTCGTTAAGAAGATCACTGAATACCAAGCTCAAATTTTGGAAGACAGCCAAGGAAAAAGGTTTGTTGCCGCCTTTCCAACAGGTGTTAATAAAGCCGTTCAGTATGGAGATAAAATAAAAGCGCATGCTGTCTATCTATCACAATATCAATTATTACCTTATAAACGGATCCAAGAGCATTTTACCGATCAACTCGATATCCCTATCAGCCAAGCTTCGACCGTTAATTTCAATCAGCAAGCTTTTGAACGGCTAGATGAATTCAATCAGTTAGCCAAAAAAGCGTTATCGCTATCGAGTTGCCTTCATGTTGATGAAACGGGCGTAAATATTGGTGGTAAACGTCATTAGCTGCATTGTGCAAGCAATAGTCATTGGACTGATTTTAGCGCGCATAAAAAGAGAGGCGTTGAAGCGATGGATACGGCAGATATTTTACCCAGATTTAAAGGAACACTTTGCCACGATCACTGGAAGCCTTATTACCGTTATAAAAATTGTCAACATGCATTATGTAATGCGTATCACTTAAGAGAATTAACTCGGGCGTCTGAGCAGGATCATCAAAAATGGGCTGGAAAAATGAAAATATTTCTAGAGATAGCAAATAGGGCGGTGCACAAAGCGGGTGGTGTTTTAAGTGGCAGCAAATTACAACTTTATAAAAGACGCTACAAGCGATTACTCGAAAAAGGAAAGAAGGAATGTCCTCCGCCAGTTGAAAACAAGAAAATAAAAAGGGGACGATTGAAACGAAGTAAATCGCGAAACTTATTAGAGAGGCTGATTAATTTTGAGGATGATGTATTACGGTTTATGGAAAATAAAGAAATTCCTTTTACTAATAATCAAGGTGAAAAAGATATTCGCATGACTAAAGTACAACAAAAAATTTCTGGGTGTTTCCGAAGCAAGAGCGGAGCCGATGTGTTTTGTCGGGTACGTGGTTATTTATCCACCTGTCGCAAACAGAATGTCAGTAGTAGCGAAGCATTGAAACTTTTATTTAAAGGATGAGAGCTACAAAAACGCTCCTCCAATGCAAATCAATACCACTTCATATTGATTCATGACAGCATGCTTTGCCTTGCCTTGAGGTTTTTACTAATAGGAAAATAAGTAATGTATGACTTGATTTAGTTATCACTGAATATCTATCCCTAATATTAAAAATTCCTTATACTACAACTCTATAGCATTATTTTAAATAAAGCTATGAAATTTCTCGACCAATTTTTAAAAAAAAAATTAACATGCAGCACTTTTATTAACAATCGAAATTAAAGTGATGTATATACATCAAAGGTAAATATTATGAGCGAAATTCATTCTCACCCAATCAATTCCGATTTTGCAAGAAAGGCTATCGTGAATAATACTAACTATAACGAGAATTATACCAAGTCGATAGTCAATCCGGAAAAATACTGGGCAGAAAAGGCCAATGAGTTTATCGATTGGTACAAGCCATGGGATAGCGTCAGTGACGTTGATTACCACAAGGCTAAAATTGCTTGGTTTGAAGGTGCTCAGCTTAATGTTTCTTACAACTGTATTGACCGCCATTTAAAAGACAAAGCTAATCAAACGGCCATTATTTTTGAAGGTGATGAACCTGGCGATCATCGGAATATTAGTTATCAAGAATTGCATGATGAAGTTTGTCGTTTTTCTAATTTATTGAAAAAAAGCGGTGTTAAAAAAGGCGATCGCGTTTGTATTTATATGCCGATGATTCCAGAAGTTGGTTACGCAATGCTTGCTTGTGCCCGAATTGGTGCAGTGCATTCTGTAGTTTTCGGAGGATTTTCACCGGAGGCTTTAAGTTCGCGAATTTTGGACTCAGATTGTCAGCTGGTGATCACCGCAGATGAAGGATTAAGAGGTGGTAAAAAGGTTCCATTAAAGGCTAACGTTGATGAAGCCATTCAAAAGTGTCCTAATGTTCGTAGTGTCATTGTTGTTAGGCATACTAAAGCGTACATTCATTGGAATCAAAATATTGATGTCGATTACTGGCTAGAGCGTGAAAAAATGCCAGCAACCTGTGAACCAGAAGTGATGGAGTCCGAAGATCCATTATTCATTTTATATACATCAGGCTCTACAGGTACTCCAAAAGGTGTACTTCATACTTCCGGCGGTTACTTATTATATGCTGCAATAACTCATAAATATGTTTTTGACTATAAAGCCGGTGATGTTTATTGGTGTACTGCTGATGCTGGTTGGATCACCGGGCATTCTTATATTTTTTACGGTCCACTTGCTAATGGAGCAACAACTTTAGTTTTTGAAGGCGTACCAACTTACCCGAATGTTTCACGTTTCTGGGATGTGGTCGATACTCACAAGGTTTCAATTTTTTACACCGCCCCAACTGCGCTTAGAGCGCTTATGGCGCAGGGTGATGAAGCCGTTACTAGAACATCACGCGATAGTTTACGCTTACTTGGGACAGTAGGTGAACCAATCAATCCTGAAGCCTGGGAATGGTACTATAAAGTGGTGGGCGAAAGCAGATGTCCGATTGTTGATACTTGGTGGCAAACTGAAACCGGTGGAATTTTAATTACACCATTACCTGGAGCACATGATTTAAAACCTGGTGCGGCAAGCAAACCATTTTTTGGTATTAAACCGATTTTAATGGATAACGATGGTAATGAATTAAAAGGTGAAAATTCTGGTGCATTAGTGATGGCGCAAAGTTGGCCGGGACAAATGCGAGGGGTTTATGGTGACCAAAAACGGTTCTTTGATACTTACTTTTCACAATATCCTGGATATTATTTTACTGGTGATGGCGCAAGGCGAGATGAAGATGATTATATTTGGATCACTGGACGCATGGATGATGTATTAAATGTTTCAGGTCATCGATTAGGAACTGCAGAAATAGAAAGTGCGCTTGTTTTACACCCTAAAGTTGCGGAATCTGCAGTGGTTGGTTTTCCTCATGCGATTAAAGGAGAAGGAATTTATGCCTATGTCACTTTAATGAATGGTGAAGAGCCTTGCGAAGAGTTAAGAGTTGAATTGATTAAGTTTGTAGCCAAGGAGATTGGCGCAATAGCTAGACCAGAAGCAATACAGTGGGCACCTGGACTCCCTAAAACTCGTTCTGGGAAAATAATGAGGCGTATTCTGAGGAAAATTGCAGCCAATGAATTCGATGAACTAGGTGATATATCAACCCTTGCCGATCCATCTGTTGTAAAGAGTTTAATCGCAAACAGATAGATTTATCTGATTTAATACCAGTAAGACTCTTCATCTGCAATACTTTAAATCAAGATTCTATCAGAAACAATAGAGTCTTGTTTTTCATCTAAAGCCTAATAATTACCAGCGTCTTCGCCACTCTCACTTGCTTCATCGGCATGTGGTAACTTTACATTTTTGGCTGGTACAACCGTTGAAATAGCATGCTTATAAACCATTTGACTGACGGTATTTTTAAGTAGTATGACAAATTGGTCAAATGATTCAATTTGTCCTTGTAGTTTAATCCCATTAACTAGAAAGATTGACACCGGGATATGCTCTCGACGTAGTGCATTCAAGTAAGGGTCTTGTAGTGACTGCCCCTTTGACATAATAGACTCCATATTATTGTTATTATTTATCGATCGAACCACGCATTAGTGCCCAGTTATCCACAATAAAATTTAAAGTTTTGGAAAGCCTGCAGACTGATTAGCAAACTTCGATCATACTTTCCATGTTATACCCAGAATTGACAACTAATAAGTAAATAAATTCCAAGTGGTTCCTACTTTATAAACCTGATATAACTTTTGCTGCATAACCAAAAGTATTACAACGAGGTCTAATAGTTAAATCTCTATATACAAGCATAATTTTAGCAGTAAACTGAAAATTCTGCTAAAAATATGCTCTTATATGCTTAGTGGGGATAAATAGTGAAAAGTTCAATCCATTTAATCTTGTCAGCGAACTAAAGTACAAACATTATTAAATCTGAAATTAGCAAAGAAAATCATCTATGAGTTTATGACAGGCTATTTGTTGACTTTTATCTGATACATCAAACCAATGAACATTAGGCCAACTGCGTAACCAAGTTAACTGTCTTTTGGCTAATTGCCTAGTAGCGATAATAGCTTTGTCTTTTGCTTCCGTCAGAGTGAGTTCGCCAGCCATATATTGCCAATATTGGCGATAACCAACACTGCGCATTGACGGGCAATCTAAACTGAGATCTCCACGATAATATAGATCAGCTATTTCTTGCAGGAAGCCATCATCCAGCATGCTCTCAAACCGAGTTTCGATTCTTTTGTGCAATGTTGCCCTCTGATCAGGAGATACCGCAATTGATAGAAGAGGAAAAGGAAATTTATATTCACTTTGTTCGTTATGCCAACCCGACAATGCTTTACCGCTCATCTGGTAAACTTCTAATGCTCTAGTTATTCTTTGTGTGTCATTTGAATGGAGCCTTTCAGCTGTTATTGGGTCAACTTTTGTCAACTCAAAATACAGCGATTCAACACCTTCTAATTTCAATTTTTGCTGGATCTTATTTCGAGTTTTCTGATCCGTTGCAGGCATTTCCGCAAGCCCATTAATAAGAGTCTTAAAATAAAGCATAGTACCACCAACCAGTAATGGAATTTTATTTCTCTGGTGGATAGCTTTAATCAATTCAAGGGCATCGTCATAAAATTGAGATACAGAATAGCTATCTTTTGGATCAATAAAGTCAATTAGGTGATGAGGAGCTAAAAGTAGCTCTTGCTCATTTGGTTTTGCACTTCCTATATTTAGTTGGGTATAGACCAAAGTAGAATCCACACTAATAATTTCAAAACCGTCAAAGTTATTTTGGCTAATACTTATTTTCTTAAAAGCATTTTGTACCAAATCAATGGCTAAAGACGTCTTACCGCTAGCAGTAGGCCCCATAAGAAAAATGACGGGTAGTAATTCTTTAGTTTGAGGCATTTTTTTTCACTTTTTCGGACACTACTTTATTGACACTATCCGCAACTTGGATAAATAGGCCTTCAGCAAATTCTGCGTCAATTTTCTTCACGCATGGTTCTGACACAGTTACTTCAGTTTCAAAATCGAAAATGTTTAATTTTAAAAAATAACGAATAGAATCTAAATTAATCATCCAGCCTTCGGTTAGCAGACGCCCCCCCGGAAAATCGCTCTTTATTTGACTACTAAAACTTTCAATACAGCGATTAAAAAATAAAATTATATTTTCTTTTTTAATATTTTTACTCCATACCGGAACACCATTTAACTGAATTTTTTTTTCATTGATAGGAATATAATCAAAACCCAACTTAGTCAAACTTTGATTAATTTCAACTTCCTCTAGTTTGGAGCTTTCTACCAATATTATTTGGGGAAACATCAAAGCAATCGATGGTGTCTTTATATTGTTCTCATCATTTTTAATAAAACATTTTTTAAACCATGGCATTTCATTAATCACCCAAACACTGGCGCTTGATTGAATAATACTAAATCCGTTACCCAACCTTGTGATTTCAGTAGCTAACTCACTGCTAACGTCATTGATTGGATTAATATTTTCTGTTTGATGATTCTCGGTTTGATTTTTAACAGTATAAATTTTTCCAGAATTCATCTCATCATTATCGAGAGAGGCGAATGTATTTACCGGGTAATCTACCGACTTGTCAAGAACCTGATATTGATTATCAGCGATACGTTCGCTTTGTTGATAGATGCGTTCTTTTGAATAGTGACTATAACTCGGTGTAACATTCCCAGTATATTTTGTATGGTTTCTATTATTGTTATGGTTTTTTTTGTTTTCATTCTGAAAATCTAACGAACCATAATTTTTTTCATTTATTATTTCTGAAGAGGAATCCAATGCCTCACTAATAGAGCGAAATAATAAGTCATGCACTTCTCTTTGATTATCAAAACGAACTTCATGTTTTGTCGGGTGTACATTGACATCAATTTTATTAGCATCTATGGTTAAAAATATGACATAGGTTGCCATTCGCCCAGGCGGTAAACGGTCTTGGTAAGCTTGCCTAATGGCGTGGGTTAATGTCTTGTCTTTAACCGCTCGATTATTAATAAAGACATATTGAATGTCCGCCTCACTACGATGGCAGTTGGCGCCGCCGACAAAAGCTTTGATTGAACTAGTTTCATGCTCGCATTGAACCACAATAGCTAAATCGGAGAAGGTTTTACCACATATAATCGCTAATCGACTGCGTTCTTGTTCAGACAATAAGTATTTTTTTATAACACCTGAGTCACCCCTTAAAAGCTTAACCGCCGGTACTCTTTTAATTATTTTACTATTATGCTTTAAAATAAATGAAATACCAAAATTTGCCAAAGCCATCCTTTTGAAAACATCTTCAATTTGCAAAAACTCTGTTCGCTCAGTCCGTAAAAATTTTTGTCTTGCTGGGGTATTAAAAAATAAATCACACACTTCAATTCTTGTTCCTGCAACTGAAGACGCAGGCTGAATATCGACTGCCATATCTCTGCCTTCACTGATAGCTTGCCAAGCATACTCATCATCATGAGTGCGAGATGTTAGAGTTAACTTAGATACAGAACTAATACTAGCGAGCGCTTCACCTCGAAATCCAAGTGAATAGATAGCAGAAAGGTCTTCTACTTTTTTTATTTTGCTTGTAGCATGGCGAGTTAAGGCTAATGTAAGATCGTCTTTATTGATGCCAAAACCATCATCAGTTACTTTAATCAGTCGAGTCCCGCCCCGCTCAATTTCAACATCAATTCTTTTTGCACCGGCGTCAATACAGTTTTCCATTAATTCTTTTAACACAGATGCCGGACGATCGACGACCTCACCTGCAGCGATTTGATTGGCTAAACGATTGTCTAGTTTTTTAATTCTGTTATTTACAATGGATGTCGACTTATTTTTCATAACTTACATTTGGTAATATTTTTATAATGCGTTTTACAGACAATTTTAAACTTGTAATTAAGCACTAGGAGGGATTTTAACTATTTGTTTTATTTTTAGGCTGTCGCTTTTAAAGCCATTAAACAGCCTTAGTTGTGCAAGTGTGACCGAATATTTTTGTGCTATTTCTGATAACGTATCACCTGATTTAACGCGATAGGTTCTTGCTTCACCTAATGCAGAGATTAGACTACCTTCTGGTGCATTAACTTTAAAGTAATCTACTACCCCTTTTAGGATCGCACTTGCTAACTTATTTTGATATTTAATTGTTTTAAGTAAACGCTCTTCACTTGGGTTTGATATAAAGGCTAACTCAACCAATACTGCAGGAATATCTGGCATTCTTAAAACTGCAAAATTTGCTTTACGAATATCTTTACCATGCATGTTTTGTAGCTTGCTAGTTAGTTCCGATTTCACTATAGAAGCAAATTTTTGACTTTCACCGGTTGAATAATGCATGGATAAATCAAGTAAAACCTGAGCAACTAAGGGGTCTTTATTTGATAGATTTTCAACACCACCGAGTAAATCAGAGGTTTTTTCTCGTTCTTCCAACCAGCGACCCATTTCCGAATTAGCTCCTTTGGTTGACAGGACCCAAACAGAAGCGCCTTTAACTCTTGCATCTTTGAACCCATCCGCATGAATTGATATAAATAAATCGGCTTTTTGCTTTCTTGCTATTTGCGTTCGTTTAACCAATCCAACATAAAAATCACCGTTGCGGGTTAATACCGCTTTATAACCTTTTATTTGGTTGATTTTTTTCGATAATATTTTGGCCACTTTTAAAGTAACACTTTTTTCTCTTGTTCCTTTTGCGCCAGATGCTCCTGGATCTTCCCCGCCATGTCCCGCATCTATCGCAATAACAATGTCTCGATTATTACTGGCTACATACTGATCTATCGTTTTAGCAATTTTTATTGCCGACTTTCTACTGCGCAGATCGACAACCAATCGATGACCATATTTTTGATAAGGTTTCAGCAAAAAATCTTTTGCTGTAACTTTTTTATCAAGATCAAATACGACTCTTAGTTTCTCTTTCTTAAAACTATGTCGAACACTTTTGACTAAATTTGACGGTTTAAGCAATTTTTCAAGATCAAGATTTAGGTTCCCTTTTTCAATATCTATCACTAAACGAGAAGGATTTGTTAATGTAAAAACTTGGTAAGAAACTTTATTATTCAGATCTAAAACAACACGTGTTTTTTCAGGATCCTGCCAAAAACGAATACCCTTTATTTCAGTCGAATTAACCTCTCCAAAATGCTCTTGAGCAGAATAGACTAGACTAGTAATTGATAAGCTACATAGTAACAATATTACACTGATGATTTTTCTAAACTCTATCATTTGAACTTAAGTCTCACTCCCTTAAATAATGACTCTAAACTGACAGTGAATATGCTCACTCAAAACCATGCAATTCGACTAATCGCTGTTCGCTAGAATAACTTAATATTATCTCAAAATCAGCAGTAGGTAAAAATCCTTTGCCATTTTCAGGCCATTCAATAAAACACAGCGCATTTTCGTCAAAATAATCTCTAATTCCCATATATTCGAGCTCTTCTGGCTCTGATAAACGGTATAGGTCAAAGTGATAAACTTTTCTGGAAGTATTTTTTTTTGACATGAGCAAATAAGGCTCTACAATCGTATAAGTTGGACTTTTAGTGCTGCCTTTATGACCAAAGGCACGCAAGATTCCGCGAACTAATGTAGTTTTGCCAGCTCCAAGTGTACCATGCAAAAAGACAATACCTTTGTCTGGCAATTGTTTAGCAAGTTGAGCGCCTAAATCGAGAGTAGCTTGTTCATCAGCAAGAGTAACTTTCACTTATTGGAAGTCATTATTTAATTTCGGATTAACTGATTTTAACACTAATTGAGCACTTTATACGAACACTTACATAGACATTTTATTATCAGTATAATCCTATAATCTTGCTATTTTGTCATTGCTTACACTTAGCTTAGTATTGAGTTTGGCTTTGGATTCTGTAACTTCATCTTTGACTTTAGGTTGAGAGCCTGCTTCACTTTCACTAATTGCATCATTATCATATCGGTCAATCTTTTTCCCATTAACCATATTTACAAAGCTTTCCAAAATTGAGTCATCGTTTAAGCATAACTCACCAAGCTTAGAAATGAACCTTTCTTTTTGCCTGAAATCAAATTATTGATACTTACCCAAAGGCGCATTTACGCCCGATAAAAAACCCGGTATCTGCGTTAACCAATGATCAAAAGAATCATCTTTTGATTTAATAAACTTTGGATGTTCAGGTAATTCAGATTCCAAAATGCGACTTTTATTATTAGGCTCTTCTGATTTTGATGTGGTATTTTTACGTTGTAATTGGGCTAATAAAGTTTTTACAATCTTGGAAAAACACTAGCTAGCGTTGCAATTTGCGCTATAAATAACCAAAGGTGATTGACTTAAAATTGCAGCTGAAGCAAATGAGTCTTCTTGAATGCTTGAATGTAACCTAAACGCTCAACCTTAACACCGATATATTTTTTTACAGCTGCTGCAAAACGTTTATAAATATCGTTAGCTATTTTCTCGTCTTTTATTCGATTAATAATAATATTATAACTTGTCTGAACGTTTCTCAAATTTCTAACCAAACCAAAACCATCAGTTAAAGAAGCTGGTTCAGAATTAATCACAAGTAACGCCTGATCCGCAACATCAAGATAGTTTTGCACGATAGCATCTATTCCAGCTACTGTGTCTATTAAAACAACATCATAGTCATAGATGAGCTTCTCAATCAACCGTCTAACTTGCAGATTACTTGGTGCTAAAAGAGGTTGTTGCTGACTAATGTCTGATGCGCTCGGAAGAATATCAAGGCCCCATTCTGTTTTAAACATCGCTTATGCGGGTTAAAGTTTTTTTCAAGCACATTAGAGGTTTTTTTTTTAGCAGGGAGACTGTGCAGTAAATTGATATTAGCTAAACCATAATCACCATCAATTAAACAAACTCGCTTTCCAAATTTGGCAAAAAGGTTCCTAAATTAACGGCAATACTACTTTTACCGACGCCCCCTTTACCGCTAGTGATTACAATAATATTTGCTTTACGTTCCATTCGCTTTTCCATTTATATTATTATCGAACCGGTGCTAATTTAGCTTAATTCTTATCAGCTCTATGAAATTAACCAACATGCGACTTTTTACAATTGTAAGGTTAATATTCATATAGCAATATGAGATTTCACTTTAGACAATAAGTCGGTCATTTTACCTTGGGTAAGTATTTTGTATCCTCAAAATATTGTTGAATTTTATCAACAAGCTTTAATAGCACAAGAAACTGCGCTTAATATGAATGCACAGAAAGGTTAATATCGCACGTCTTTTTAAGCGAAATAGTCTTTATTATGAGTACAAAATTGAATATTCTAATATCCTAGAGTTAATCGCTGCCAACTACCAACTGATAAGGATATCAAATGATGCAAATAGAAACTGACACCCTACCATTTACCAATCGATTTAATTATTTAGTTGAGGAAATAAGCGTGGAAGAGTTTTTAACGGCACTTACAAAACTAGAAGTTGATGAAGATAAACAAAATCGAAACGAGCAATTGCGAGATAGAGTTATTCTTTATTATTGAAATATGTATCGGATTGAATAACTAAGGATTACAATATTTGAGATCTACCGATGCAAAAACATCAGTAATACCCGAGACTGTTTGCATTTCATAACATTTTTGATCTTTTCCAAGTTGATACCATTTTGTTACTTGCTCAGGTCCAGTTAACCTTTGACGGTCAATATTTTCTTGAGATGTCTGTGCTTTCAAGAAGTTTTCTTTCTCTAGTTTATCTCTAGTTTGCTTTTCCGCCAGCTTCTTTTTTTCTAATTCCATTTCTTTTGATTCATGGGCTGCTTGATTAATCACAGCTCCAATAATTCCACCGACGATAAGCGCCCCCAAACCGCCACTACCAGAACCATGTACTCCGACAGAAACACTATTGTGACGATGATGACCATTATGTTGGTCACTAGAAACCATTGCAGCGCAACCATTGAGAATAATGGTAATAGGTAATAATATTATTAGCTTTATTAGTTTCATTGATAATTCCTGATATAAATAGTATCTGTTAGCAGTGATATTTTCTATTTTAGCTGATGAGCATTAACATAAACTGAATAGACTATGAAAATATATAAAAGGTACTATTAATCCACAGACAATTAAATTGGTTAAACCGGTTTAATTGCTCTGATTTGACTTTAATTGGCTTGACTCTCGTTAACTTGGCTTAAAAAATTACTGACTCTGACATACTCATCTAAAGAAATACTCTCAGGTCGCAAGCTAGCATCAATTCCTAACGACTCGATATCCTCAACGCCGATTCTTTTACGCCAGGTATTTCTTAAAGTTTTTCTTCTTTGGTTAAATGCCTCTGTGACTATTTTTGCAAATAGTTTTCTATCTTGAATATCCAACTTTTCTTTTCTTGGAGCTAACCAAACAATTGCTGACTCAACTTTGGGTGCCGGCGTGAAAGCCGTAGGAGGTACAATAAAAAGCATTCTCGCATCGCAAACACTTTGTGTCATAACACTCAAGCGTCCGTAAGTTTTACTTCCAGGGTTTGCCACCATACGTTCAACCACTTCTTTTTGTAGCATAAAGTGCATGTCTTTTATTTTATCAGCGTATTTAAATAGATGAAATAATATGGGAGTAGAAATATTATAGGGTAAGTTACCTACGATTCTCATTAAATTAATCTGAACTTCAGATTCACCCTTTTGATCTACTTTACAATCTTCTGAACTACAAAGCTGATCATAATCAAATTTTAAAGCATCAGTTTCATGGATAGTTAACACACCTAATCCATCACAGTTGAATTTTAACTTTGGAATAATATCCCTATCAAGCTCAATCACATTCATCTTTTTCGCTATCGGTAAAAGCTGTTTTGTAATGGCGCCTAAACCGGGGCCAATTTCAATAATATTATCCCCTTCCGTCGCTCTAATACCGGAAACGATTCGATCGATAATATTGCCATCATGCAGGAAATTTTGTCCAAAACGTTTTTTCGCTTGATGTTTTGACGGATCAAATATTTTCATTCTGGAAGTTTTCCTTGTGCCATTTGAATGGTGTAGTTTATCGCATAAATTAAACTAGATGGTGAGGCAGAAAAAGAATCAGCGATATCGAGTGCCGTGCCGTGATCAACCGACGTCCTAATATACGGAAGACCTAAAGTCACATTAACCGTTTGACCGAAGCCAATTGCTTTTACAACCGGAAGCCCTTGATCATGATACATCGCGAGAAAAACATCAAATATGTCTCTTTTTTGCGGCGTAAACAAGCTATCTGATGGGAAAGGCCCTTCAATATCAAAACCTTCTTCTTTGAGTTTTTCAACTGCAGGGGAGACAATTTCCATATCTTCCATTCCTAATAAGCCATCCTCTCCCGCATGAGGATTCAACCCACAGACAGCAATTTTAGGTTTCTTCAAGTTAAAGCATTTAAAGCTATTGCTTATGACGTTGATGATTTGAAAAAGTGAGTCTTGTGAAATGTTATCACTAACCTCTTTAAGTGGAATATGCGTAGTTGCTAAAGCCATTCTTAAATTTTTGGTTGCAAGCATCATAACAACTTTATCTATGTTAGCTTGTTTGGCAAAAAATTCGGTGTGGCCTAAAAAGGTTGGTTCTATTTTATTGATATTGGCTTTATGCACAGGAGCAGTCACGATTGCTGTAATCTTTTGCTCCAAAGCCAGCTCGCTTGCCTTAATTAAAGACTGTAAAACAATTTTGGCATTATTTGAGGAAAGCATTCCAGGATTGACCTTTTCAATAAAAGGTAATTCTTCGATATAAAGTGTTCCCGGCTGGTGTTTAACACTTGATGACTGCCAATTAATAGGAATTAATTGCAAGGGTAGCTCTAGTTTTGATGCTAACTCCATTAGATATTTAGAATCACCTATCACTATTAACTGGGCATCAAATTCATTTTGTGCAATTTTAATAACTAACTCAGGACCAATGCCCGCTGGTTCGCCTATGGTTAATAAAATTTTATGGCACACTGATTGTAACGTCATATTATTTAGGTGTTTGTAATATTAAACAAGATTCTAATACAAACGACTTATAAAGTCGTTTTTGTTCTGCGTTAAATATTAAAAAACTTGTTCCGCAAAAAATGGACACCCCGATATTAGCTATTATCTCACAGCAAAATCAGCATTTGCCTTATCCTTTTAAATCTTTCATGGGTTTAACTTAGAACTTTCACTAGGCATACTCCATTTATCAAAATGATTTTCAAGGACTGAAAATGGCTATTCCCCGTAAATATCTTGTTGATGATTCAACACCAGGCTTTTATCACTGTATTTCTCGTTGTGTTAGACGCGCTTATCTATTTGGTGACGATCCAATCACTAGTCATAATTGTGACCATCGGAAAGCTTGGCTAGAGAAGCGAATGTTAGAGTTAGCATCTATTTTTTCAGTTGAACTTTATGCCTATGCAATTA
>JBLIBL010000019.1:0-47086 GCA_047633355.1 Polaribacter sp. | reverse complement strand
TGTTAATTTTTCACATAAAAAGTCATTCAAACGTTCGTTTACAGGTTTGACCAGTTGATATTTTCTTCAATAAATGCCAAACTCTGGCTAGATTACTCTTTCGATGAAAGAAGTGTTTGAACTTTATCCTTACTCAAGGTTTTAATTATGACTATTTACAAAGCACCGATAGCTGATATCAAATTTGTTACTGAGGACGTTTTTGGTTATTCTGATCATTATCAAAATTATTCAAATTACGCTGAAGCAACACCTGAACTTGTCGAAATGATTATGAGTGAGTGTGCTAAATTTTGTGAGTCTGAACTAGCACCGCTTTATCAATCAGGAGATAAAGAGGGTTGTCATTTTAACAAAGGCAATGTAACTACGCCTAAGGGGTTTAAAGATGCATATGAATTATTTACTCAAGGTGGTTGGCAAGGACTCGCTCATCCAACAAAGTATGGCGGGCAAGGTATGCCACCATCACTTGGGCTTGTTAAAACTGAGATGATGGCTACTGCCAATTGGGCATGGGCTATGTATCCAGGTCTTAGTCTTGGTGCAATGAATACGATTCTTGCTCATGCTAGTGACGAACAAAAGAACAAATTTATGCCAAAATTGACAAGCGGCGAGTGGACTGGAACTATGTGTCTAACGGAGGCTCATTGTGGAACAGATTTGGCGCAAATACGAACTAAAGCCGTTCCAAATGACAATGGTAGTTATGCTGTTACAGGCAGTAAAATATTTATTTCTGCGGGTGAACATGATTTAACCGACAACATTATTCATATTGTTTTGGCTAAACTTCCCGATGCACCAGGCGGCACAAAAGGGATTTCTCTTTTTATTGTTCCAAAAAATAAGGTCAATGAAGACTCCTCTGTCGGAGAACGTAATCTTGTATCTTGTGGGTCGATCGAAGAAAAAATGGGAATTAAAGCGTCATCTACGGCAGTTTTGAATTTTGATGGTTCTATCGGCTATTTGATTGGTGAACCTCATAAAGGTTTAGAGTACATGTTTACCTTTATGAATACCGCTAGAATTGGAACCGCATTACAAGGTGTAACGGCTGCCGAACTTGCTTATCAAAATTCACTACCTTATGCGAAAGACAGATTATCAATGCGATCTCTTACAGGTAAGAAATTTCCTGATAAAGTCGCCGATCCAATTATCGTCCATCCAGATGTAAGACGTATGCTACTAACCCAAAAAGCAATTAGTGAGGGTGGTAGAGCTATGATTTTTTATGCGGCTAAAATTGTCGATCATTTAGAACAGGCTAAAGATGACCAAGAGTATCAACAGTTAGAAGATCAGCTTGGATTTATTACACCAATTTTAAAAGCTTTTTTAACAGAGTTAGGGCTAGAGTCTACTAACCTTGGTTTACAAATTTTTGGCGGACATGGTTATATAAAGGAGTGGGGATTAGAGCAAATCGTGCGCGATACGAGAATTTCAACTCTTTATGAAGGAACAACAGGTATTCAAGCGCTTGATCTCTTAGGTAGAAAGATATTAATGCAACGAGGTAAAAGTTTAAAAGCCTTTGCAAAAGAAGTGTTAACTTTTTGCAAAGATACCAGCATGATTTCTGATAATATTCACAAACGTCGAATGAATAAATTTGTTTGGCCACTGAGTAAAGCCGTGGTTAATTGGCAGCAATATTCATTACGTTTGGCGCTTAAAGCGAGAAAGAACAGAGACATAGTTGGCTCAGCATCTGTTGATTACTTAATGTATTCCGGATATATCATGATGGGTTATATGTGGGCTCAAATGGCGCAAAAAGCCAATGAAAAAATAGCTGAAAAGCATGAAAATATTGAATTTTATAAAGCTAAAGTAAGAACAGCGGAGTTTTATTTTGAAAGAATATTTCCGAGGATTAAAACGCTGTCTGCTACTATGATGTCTGATTCTAAAAACCTAATGAGGTTAGATGCTGAGCACTTTTAGGCTGTTGTTGTAATGGCACGCGGCTAATCGTCGCTTTAAGTTTCATTTACCACCTCAATAAACTGCCCAGCAAATTCTACTTGTTGGGCAGGTTTAACTTTACAGCGTTTTCTTAATTCAACTGTACCGTCGACCTTAACCAGTCCTTCGGAAATAACTTGTTTGGCTCTACCGCCACTTTCACATAATGCTTCGATTTTTAGAAGGTTGTCTAAGGTAATAAACTCGCGTCCATTAAGATTGAATTTTGTCATTTATTTCACTTTTTAGTTTATTCAATTGTGTTGATTTAAAATCATTTAGATTAATTTAACTCTTAAATGAAAGGCGGAATTAAAACAACTCGTTTTAGATATAAAAAAGTCGAACTTAAAAGTTCGACTTTTTAGGTGAATGAAATATTACTACTTATCCAATTCAGAGTCCATTTGCTCTTCCAGTTTTTTTGCTTTGAACTGTTGATATAACATTTCATCACTTTGAGCAGACATGATTCTACCTGATTTCTCTACGATATCATTGTACATATTCTTATCTAACGCTGGGTTCATAGTTACCATGACGCAAATCTAAGTTGTTCCATCAGGAAAATCTACGTAGTCTAATTGTCTAGTCTAATTTAAATAGAATACTCAATAGCTCTAGTCTGTTGTGTATTCTTCATTGGTTTAATATTTTAAAAGTTAACACCTGTATTCGTGATAGAATTGGTTTTTACAACAAAGTAAAAGGTCAATTTATTTCATGTGGTTCAAAAATCTTCATATTTATCAACTCAGTAAACCATTAAGCCTATCAACAGAAGAACTCGCTGATAAGCTGGATGATTTTCGATTTAAATCTTGTGGAAAAATGGCGGATAAATCCATTGGTTGGGTGTCGCCTATTCATAGGCAAAGGGATTATTTGATTCATGCAGCATCAGGTTGCGTTCTTTTTTGTATGAGAAAAGAACAAAAAATGCTCCCAGCTAGCGCAGTCAAAGAGGCTCTTGAAGAAAAGGTTTTTGCACTGGAAGAGGAGTTTTCACGTAAAGTCTACCGGAAAGAAAAACAATCAATTAAGGATGATATTGTTGCGTCCATGTTACCTAACGTTTTTCCTCGCTCTACACATATTCACGCTTATTTTGATACTAAAAATAACAGACTCTTTATTAATGCATCGAGTGCGGCTCAAGTAGATGAGTTTTATGAATTACTAACCAATACGATAGGGGCTTTTGGTGCAATACAGTTAGTAGCAGAAGAAAATCCGGCATCTGTAATGAGTCAATGGATAAAAGATCATCCTCCTGAAAATTGGCAGTTAAGCGGTGAATATCTATTAAAAGATCCTAAAGATGAACGTGTCGCAAGGTTTAAAGATAATGACTCTGAAAATCATTTTGTGAATGAATTAATCGAGGATGGTTATGTCTTACAAAAATTAGGTATTCGTTATAAAAGTTACTTAACGGCTCTTATTCAAGATGAGTTGCAGATAAAAGGAATAAAATTCGATGAGCAAATTATTAAGGAAAATGAAGAGTTAAATGGTGAAGACCCATTACTAAGGTTTGATGCTGATTTTGCATTGATGACTGATACCCTAAAAGATTTTACAGATGATTTGATAAGTATATTTAAAGTTAACTCTATTAAACAATAGAATAATCTATTATTTATGAAAATAATAAACTCTAAAAATACTAATTTGCTAATACCTGACAACCGTTTATTGTTATCGGAAAGTAGTAGAGAAGATGAATTAAATCAATGTTTCAATATTGATTTTTGGAAAGATAGTCATCGGGTTTCTGGACAATCAAAAGGTCGAAATGTCACTTGGTTTGTTGAACCTCAGTCATCGAAATCTCAATGGGTATTACGTCACTACTATCGAGGTGGACTAATTTCCAAGATGATTGATGATCAATATTTATATCTGACACTAGAAAGAACTAGGGTATATAAAGAAATTTGTCTTTTAGATAAAATGATAGAAATGGATTTGCCAGTACCAAAAGCTATTGGTGGAAGAGTTAAACGCTCTAAGCTATTTTACCAAGCTGATTTGATAATGGAAAAATTGGATGCGAAAGATTTAGTCGCACACCTAAATAATGCACCTTTAACTGAAAAAATTTGGAGGTCGATTGGACATACGATTGCAAAGTTTCATAATTGCGGTATTTTTCATGCAGATCTAAATGCTCATAATATTATGTTGAATTTAAATGATGAAGGAAATGAAACGAAGGTGTGGATTATTGATTTTGACCAATGTGAGCTAAGATTAAATTCTTCATCGTGGAAAAATAATAATATGGAACGATTAAAACGCTCTTTTCAAAAAGAAAAAAATAAATTTTCATCGTTTAATTATAATGATGAGTCTTGGACGATATTGAAGACTGCTTACTTAAGCGAATTGAGCTGTTGACGATTAATCTTTAAATAACACATCTTTCATTCGCCAAACCCAAATACCAATATAGCCGGGTATCGCGTAACCAACCCCTAAAACTAAAACAAATGACAAAGCGTAAAATAACCACTGGCTTTCTAGGTCGCTAGTTAAAATTAATGCCATCATCGCCAATATTGAAAGCAGTGTACCGATAACTAATTTTTTTATTTGAGCCGTCGGATTTTCGGACATCTTTTTTAGCCGAATTAGAATATTTTGCTTAAATTGATTATTCATTGCTATTCAATTGTTAATCGGAAATTGGTAATACGCTGACAGCTTTAAATACCGCAAATACATCCAGACCATTAATTAAGTTTAGGTCGAAAAAAGATTTTTTTGTTATAAACGCTATTATAAAAGCTTCATTAAATGCTAGTTTTAACATATATTGATGACTTGAGATTTCTATTGATTCGACTAATTGAACCGGTAAGCAGTTTAGAATGCTACTATGCTTCACATTTTTTAGAGAGATAGAAATATCTTTTGCGCGCACTTCTAAGTTGACATAGGAATCCTTTTCTATCAGCTGATAGCCCGCCCACAGAGTTATATTCTGTGATTCTAATTGGTTAACGCAATAATTCGTATCAAAATTAATAGCTTTTGCTTTTAAATGGTTTATTGCATCAGCTTCTTGTGCAAAGTTATTATTAATATCAGTTGAAATATCGGAATATTTACCAGATTGCTCAACTATACCATCGTTTATATGAAGTAAATGTTCAGTTAAATAGGCGTGTTCATAACGGTTATGTGATGAAAAAATAATGGGTAATTTATTCTTCTTACTGATAGCTTTTAACAGTTTCATTATTTTAGGTTTATGATCTTCTCCAATAGCTGATAGAGGCTCATCCAAAACAAGCAAGTTCTTTGCCGTAAAGAGCGCACGAGCTAATCCGACTCGTTGTTTTTGACCTCCAGAAAGTTGGGACGGTAATTTATTAGTTAAATTCTCGATATCACAATCATTTAAAACTGATTGATATAGTTTTTCATCAATCACTCTATTTTTTGAACTGAATTGAATATTGTTTTTGACACTTAGGTGTGGAAATAAATCGACGGATTGAGGTAAATATCCAATGCCTCTATTTTCAGTTAGTTTAAATAAGTTCTCTGATCTATTTTGCCAAATGCTAGAGTTGAATTGAATTAGAGACTGTTTTTGATAGCGCAAATCAAACCCCAATATTTGCCTGATGAGTCTTGATTTTCCACTACCAGATTTACCAAATAAACCAGTAATTTTATCGCTAGGAAACTGTTCATTGACATCAAGAAGAAAATCATCAAATTGACATTTTAACCTTATATCTATATTTGAATTTATCATTAGCTGAAACCAACGCGATTGTTTTTAGAACGATAAAGAAGCGTTAATAAAGCTAAGGAAAAAATAATTAAAACTAAGGAAAGTTGATGGGCATTTTGAAACTGTAATGTTTCAACATGATCATAAATAGCAATGGATACCACCCGAGTTTCATTTGGAATATTTCCGCCAATCATCAATACAACACCAAACTCTCCCAGAGTATGGGCAAAGCCTAAACTAAAGGCACTGATCAAACCCGTTTTGCTTAACGGGAGTATGACTCGAATAATTCGTTGCCATTTATTAAGGCCTAATGATTGACTTATTTCAAGAATTTCTTCGGATATCGCAGAAAATGTAGCCTGCATCGGTTGAATCACAAATGGCAGAGAATAAATTAGAGAGCCAATCACTAAACCTGAAAAACTAAAAGCCAAGCTCGAACCTGTTAACTTAATCCAGTTAGCTCCTAACCAGTTGTCCGGTGAAAATAAAATTAACAGGTAAAAACCTAAAACGGTTGGTGGTAAAACTAAAGGTAAGGCAACAATGGCTTCAACTAATGAGCGAGTGTTATTTTTTAAGCTGTTATTTGATGGTCTTGCTAACCACCAAGCGAGGGGGATGCCAATGATCATTAAAATAGCACTAGTCGTTAGTGCTAATTTTAATGTTAAAAAGATTGCAGGCAAGTCTGACAAATTATCTTAGCCATTTAATTTTAAGAGTCAATACAGTTATTAAACCAGGGTATATTATACTTCCCCTTTAGCATAAGGGGATTGAGGGGGCTCCAAACCATTAATTTTTTTTTGATATAAATTAATAATAAGGATTTTCACCTTGCTCATGCTCTGTAATATCTTTTACACCTTTTACTTCAGGGATTTTGTCCATTAAGGTCTTCTCAATACCTTCGCTTAATGTAGCGTCAACCTGACCGCAACCTTGGCAACCACCACCAAATTTTAATACCGCGATACCATCTTCGGTAAACTCTGCTAACGACACTTGCCCACCATGACTCGCTAGTTGTGGGTTGATTTCAGACTCTAATAAGTATCCAATTCTATCAATGGCAGGTGCATCATCATCTACTTTTCTGGCTTTTGCATTGGGGGCTTTCAGTGTTAATTGCCCCCCCATATCATCTTTTTGATAATCAATCAAAGCTTCTTCTAAATAGGGAATGCTATCGTTATCAATATAAGCATTAAAATCTTTTAGCTTGATAGTGAGGTCATCTTTTTCTACCGCATCAGTTGGGCAGTAAGAAACACCACATTCGGCGTGAGGTGTACCTGGATTAACAACAAAAACTCTAATCCCTGTACCTTCACTTTGAGTGGATAATAGTCCTACAAAGTGCTCTTGAGCACCTTCGGTAATGTTTACTAAACTTGTGGTTTCAGTCACGTTTTTTTCCAAATCATTTAACTTGCGGTAATGATTGGATCTTAGCAGAATTAGGTAATAAGTATCCCATGTTTTTAATAAGGCTTTTAGCATTATCGGAATCTAAAAATTGGATGAAATGTTTAGCTAGTTTTCTATTTTTGCTTTTAGATATAATGACAAGTTGTTGTGCAATTACTGGGTAATCACTTGTTTTAATTGGAATTAAACAACTACTGTCCTTCTTATCAAGCCTTTTCGCGTTAGATTCCGACACTAAAGCCGCGTCAATGACCCCTAATTTGGCAAATTGGGCTACTTGTGCGATATTTTCTGGGTAAATCAATTTATCTGATACATCTGTCCACATTTTATTGTTTTCGAGTAGTTTTTTACTAGCATAGCCATAGGGAGCTAGTTTTGGATTTGCGATTGCGATTTTCTTCACTCGTTTGCTAGATAGTGACGTTAAACTAACTTGAGTCGAGCAATCTTTTAGCCAAAGCATTAATTTTCCGATAGCGTAGGTCTTTTGAGAACTTACTACAGCTAAACCATCTTTAACCAGTTCATTGGGTTTATGTGAATCTGCCGACAAAAATAAATCAAAGGGCGCACCATTTTTAATTTGAAGATAGATCTTGCCACTTGAGCCACTGCTTATTTGAATTGAGTGTTCAGATGTTTCTTCAAAAGCTTTGGCTAGTTCTCGGGAAGTTTCTAAAAAATTACTAGCTACTGCTATTCTAAGAGTTTTAGCATTAGCTTGATTATTATTGGTTAGCGTTACAGTTAAAGCTAATAGGCAAATTAGTTGTTTCAATAACATTAGCACGAGTAAATGAGAAGTATGAAAGAAATTAATTATACTTGCGAGGCTAGGTAGCTGTCCAAGTCAAAACCTATAAAGCCGAGTTAGTTTAGCGAATAACTAGGAAAATAACATGATCACAATAATTTGGCATGGTGCGACTACGATTGAAAACTCTGATGAATACTTAATAAAGATGAGATAAGTGGCTTTACCTGATTATTGTTCAACACACGGAAATCAAGGAGCCTATGTTTTACATCGTATTGAAGGTAGTATCGCTAATTTTAATATGCTGACGTTTTGGGATGATCTAGATTCGATTAAAAACTTTGCAGGTGAAGATTATGAAAAGCCAAAAATATTATGAATTTGACGAGAACATGCTACTTGAATTAGATGATGTTTCCCGCCAGTTTGATACTTATGAAGATTAGGGTTTATTATAGAATCACCTAGAACGGTTAACTTTAATAAAGAAAGGCGCAGTGAGGTAAGGCATAATACCTAACATAGTTATATTACATAATATGAAACTACCATAATAGTTTATGTCTGAATTTATATTGACTAACCACAAAATGAATAAAGAGTAAGCTAAAAAAAATATTCCTCCAACATAAACCTTATTCAATTCATGTCGCATTCTAATATCTGAATAGCTTTTATTAAATCGTTTAATTGCCCAAGACAAAATTAAACCAATGGTTAAAAATAATAAAATACTCAGCGCTGGTAGACACCCAAATAACCAGTTTTTAAATTCTTCAGAAGAATAATAGCGATAACTTATTAATGTGATAAAACTAATTGTAATAGTACAAACTGTTATTACTCTTGGATTATAGAATGATCTGCCATTTAATCCCCAAGATAATATATTGCCATTAATAGCCCAAATTGAAGTGGGAATTAACCAGTTGATAAACACCCAAATCATTAAAGCTTTGAATCCGCCAAAATTAGCCAATAGCCATGACCAAGGTTGAAAAATATTATCGCCAATTTCTAGTGAGAATAAAAATAGATTTATTGGTAATAAAACAATTAGTAAAAAAAGGTGAGTACTTCTTAATGCTAGTTTTAGCTTTGAAGTTGCTACGTCAAAATTTGACATCGGAAGCTGGGCAGTGAAACTTAATATTGAGCTCGAATTTGACCCTAAATAATTCTTTGACATAGCAGCAGGTGAAAAAAGTGGTAAGTATATTAAACCTGCGCTCATAACTGCGATTAAGTCAAATACTTTCAAACTTGAATCAAGTGTAAACAGTGTAAAAGAAAAAAGTAATGCCATAAATACTCCAGCCATCGGTAACATCCATCCAAAGACTCGCCATTCAAATCTAAACAATGCTTGTTGCTTTGTCCTGTAATTTGTAGGTAAAGAAAAACCAACAAACTGAATTTGTGATAGCTTCCATTTTTTACCAAAACTTTGATTGGTTCGCTCTTTTTTTACCGAGCTTATTGCTAACCAAGCGCCACTAGTCATCAGTGCTAAGAGGCCAGCTTTAGCTAAGTTGGCATTGATTAAATGAGGTGTAGATTCTAAGTTCCATAGAGAAACTATAAAAATGAAAAGTAGTGCGACCAAAATAAGGAAAATAATAATGGTTAAATAAGGGGCGTTAGATAATCGCCATGATATAAATTGAAGCCATACTACACCAATTATACAGGTAGTCAGTATGATGGAGTTTTCGAAAAAACCACTATCAAGCTGAACTATTAATTGAAACCAAAAGAACATAAAGGTAAAGCTTAATAGAATGCCAAATATAATGGGAACAAGCGCCAAATGAAGTGATGAAACCGGATGGATGAAACTAAATCTTGGAATACCTGTTTTTGCAGTTGAAGTATTGAGTTCACTGTAGGTTATTACCATTGCTAAAAACGGGAAGATTATTATCAAGAGCATTGCATGAAATTTGGCAGACCAATCAAGAAGTGACGTTCCAAAAATAAAATGTATTATTGAATTGAACAAAAGTATCGTAGGAATAGATGAAAAAATAACGACTAACTTCCATCTATTATTTTTAACAATATACCACAAGAGAGCAAAGCTAGGATTTGAAAATTTTCTTAACAAAGAAGTCATCATTAAACTCCTTTGTAAGCGTCGCTTCGCGAAACAAATATATCGTTAAGAGACATGTTCCGGTGAGAAGTTATTTCTAAAGAATTATCGCTAATTGATTTTTCTATAGCGTTTTTTACACCTTCAAAATCTAAAACAAATTCGTTGCTATTCTTTATGCAATTAAATAAACCGAATGGAAAAAAGTACTCTCTAAGATTTTTTATGTTACTGACATCATTTTCTTTAATAACAAAACGATGATGAGTTGCCAATACATTCTCCATTGAGTCTGATAATAATATTTTACCGCTATCTAACATCATTAAATGGTCGCTGACTCTTTCTACTTCCTCTAAAAGGTGTGAGGAAAATATCACTGTTTTTCCATCATCAGCAACGGTTTTTATTATCGCGCTGAGAATATCTCTTCGTACATTTGGATCAAGACCAGAGGATGGTTCGTCTAAAAGTAATAACTCAGGTCGATGAGCTTGTGCTAAAACTAAAGCAACCCTTGCCTTTTGTCCTTTGGATAATTCACTAATTTTTTTATTAAGTTGTAAAGAGAAGACATCTGTCAACTCCGACGCATATTGATGATCCCAATTAGGATAAAAAGCAGCTGTATAATTTAATAACTCTTTCACTGTCATCCATGCCGGCAACTCTGGCTCTTCAGATAAATAACCAATTTTAGCTAAGACTTTTTCCGGCTCTTCTACAGGATCTAAATCAAATAATATGACTGAGCCTTGTTGAGCTATATACTGCCCCAACAAATGTTTAATTAAAGTCGTTTTACCCGCGCCATTTTCACCCACAATTCCAAAGACCTGTCCTTTTTTGACATTGAGAGATATATTGTTTAACGCTATCTGTTCTCCAAAGGTACGACTCAGGTTTTTGATTTCTAATATTGTATTTTGTTCTAAACTAGTATTTTCGTTTTGCATATGAGACCTCGAAATAAAGTGTTTAATCTAATGACTATTGTTTGGATAATTCGTGAATTCGTTCTATTAACAACATAACGGATACGTCCATTTGTCTAGCTTCTGCCAATAACCCGGTTATTTTTTCATCAATAATTCTATTTTTTTCAGAATCTGACAATGGAGAGACCTCGCCAGAAACGAAAGTGCCGGCCCCTCTTTTTTTATATAACCAACCGGATAGTTCAAGTTCTCTATAGGCGCGAGCAACGGTATTGGGATTAATCAGAATTTGCTCTGCTAGAACCCTTATTGCAGGTAATTCTTGATCGATCAATAGCCTATTTGATGAGATCAAATGCTTCACTTGATTAATGATTTGCAGGTAAACCGGCACTCCATCATTTTGATTGAGATGAATATCCATTAAAATGCTTAAAACCTGATCGAATATATTGTATTAGTACAATAGTACAATTTTAATAGTGAATGCAACTTTATATTTATAATATTTTGAAAGAAACCGGTTACAATAGTTATAATTTATCTAAATGTAGAATCATTAAGGATGTCAGATGCCGATATTAGAAAAGCTATTTAGCAGAAAATCTCATAATAAATTAATCGCTCCTGCTCCCTCCAAAACTCAGGTTGAACAAATGATGAAACTGGCGTTGAGAGCGCCTGACCATGCACTACTCAAGCCTTGGCGATACCAAATTTATACGGGCGACTCGTTAAATCAATTGGGTGAGCATTTTGTCAAAGCCAGTCAGTTAGAGAATCAAAATCTAACTTTAGAAAAGCTTGAAAAAATAAAATCCAAACCGCTTAGAGCACCGATGTTGATTGTGGCTTCTTTAGTTGTTAAAAAACATCCAAAAGTACCAGAAATTGAACAATTCCTATCAGCGGGCGCGAGTGTTCAAAACCTTTTAATGAGTGCTCATTTGATGAATATTGGAGCGATATGGCGAACTGGTTCATTATGCTTTAATCGTCATTTGATGAATTTATTAGACTTTAAAGAAAATCAGTCATTGGTAGGTTTTATCTATCTGGGTCAAGAAGAAGGTGATAAAAAATTGCCAAAATTCGCTGAACAAAATGAATATGTAAGCTGGAAATGAGGTTCTCAATATGTAACGAAATATAAATAGCAAGCATATAGTTCTATAAAGTTCAATAATAACAATGAGTTAACTTAAAAACCCCCTTTCTTAATGTGATTTTGACTTCTGCTGATATGGTGTTATAGTAATATACAACACCAAGCGGTAGAGTTGATTTTAATTAATCTACTGTTTATTTTTGTAATACCAATTGAAAGAGAGTCAATTATGGTCGCAATAAAGTGGAATGATCAGCAACCTATCTATAAACAACTTAAAGAAAAAGTAATTGAGTTAATTATTGATAGTGAAGTATTAGAAGGAGAAGCGGTGCCATCAGTTCGTCAAGTAGCTTCGGATTATCAAATAAATCCATTAACCGTTTCTAAAGCTTATCAAGAATTGGTAGATGAAACTATTCTAGAGAAAAGACGGGGGTTAGGTATGTTTGTAAAAGAAAATGCTAGAGAAGCGTTGTTATCCAATGAGAAAAAACACTTCTTGGATATTGAATGGCCTGCAATCTTAAAACGTATTTCCCGGTTAGGTTTTTCACTGTCTGAATTGAATCAAGCTGTATCAACGAGTAATGATGACTTAGCTTTGGAGGATAAATAATGAGTGCTTTAATTGAAGCAAAAGGGTTGTCTAAATCATATGGCAGTCATAAAGCGCTAGATAATGTTAATTTTACTGTAAAAAGAGGGCGAGTTGTTGGTTTAGTTGGTCCAAATGGCGCAGGTAAAACAACGATCCTTAATGCTATTTTAGGTCTCACTTCATTTGATGGGGATTTAACTATTTTAGGTTTAAAGCCGGATCAAAACCGTCATCAAATAATGCAAAAAGTCAGCTTTATCTCTGATGTTGCAATTTTGCCAAAATGGCTAGTCGTCGAAAATGCGATTGAATATGTTAATCAAGTTCATCCAAATTTTAATAAAGAAAAAGCACTTAGATTTTTAAGTAAAACTAAAATTCCAATGAAGGCTAAAGTAAAAGCATTATCTAAAGGAATGGTGGCGCAGCTACATTTAGCATTAGTAATGGCGATTGATGCGGAATTATTAGTGCTTGATGAGCCTACACTAGGATTAGATATTTTATATCGTAAGAATTTTTATAATCAATTGTTAAGTGATTTTTTTAATGAGGAAAGAAGTATTTTGGTCACCACCCATCAAATTGAAGAAATTGAAAATTTATTGACCGATTTGATTTTTGTGAAAGATGGGAAAATAATTCTTAATGACTCTATGGAATCAGTCAATCAAAATTATGTTGAAGTGATGGTTGGAAAAGACAAAGTTGAGTCAGCAAAGGCGCTTAACCCAATCATAGAGCGTGACGTATTTGGACGTAAAGTCTTTTTGTTTGAAGGTGGAGATAGAGAAGCGCTTGAAGCTTTAGGCGAGATTCATTCGCCGAGTGTTGCTGATATATTTGTTGCTAAAATGGAGGAGGTTTAATCATGAACACATTGACTATTTTATTAAAAAGAGAATATTGGGAACATAAAGGGGCAATATTTTATACTCCTGCGATTATGGCCGCTGTTTTTGCTGGTTTAATGTTGATTGGAAGTTTTTCTGCTGATGAGTTTGTTGTTACTCATAACAATGAATACACTTTTTCAGATCACTTACCAAAATTGGTTGATAAATTTGAAGAGTTATCAGAAAGAGAGCAAAAACAAGGTGTGCAGGTAGCTTTATACGGAACGTTAGTGTTTTTTTGCGGCGTGATGTTATTAATTAGTTTGTTCTATTGTCTAGGTTGTTTATACGACGAAAGAAAAGATCGTAGTATTTTATTTTGGAAATCTATGCCAGTTTCAGACACTAAAACAGTATTATCAAAATTTGCGACCGTTTGTTTTTTAATCCCGATTAGCTATTTTGTTGTTATCACCGCATTTCAGATTTACATGATGATATTTTCAACTGTTTTAGCATGGATTGGTGGAAGTTGGGGCACTATGATTTGGGCGTCTTCTAATTTATTTGGTGTAATGTTTAACGGTTTGATGGCTCTAATAATGGGAATGCTTTGGTTGTCACCGTTCTGGGCTTGGTTGATATTTGCATCATCATGGGCTAAAAAAGTCGCTTTTATGTGGGCTGCATTGCCAATAATCATGTTAACTATTGCTGAAGGGTGGATATTTAAAACCAACTACTTTATTGAAATGGTTGCAATGAGAGGGGCAAATACTTTTTCTATTATGAACTCGAATTTACATTTTACAACGCATAAAGAAATCTTTGATATTGAAGTTATGCGTTGGTATGAAGTGTTTGGAAACTCAGCGTTTTGGATTGGATTGATTGTTGCTGGTGTATTCTTAGCTGGTGCAATTTATACAAGAAGTGTTAGGAATGAAACTTAATATCAACCAATGTTAGAGTTTAAAAAATAAACGATTGAGTAATAGAATAAAATGCTTACTCAGTCGTTTAACTAAACAGAATCAATAAAGTAATACTATTAAATAGTTGAATAAAAATTGACCGGTTGCTACAGGTGTGGTAGCATTCTTAGAATTACTGGTAAATCTAGTAACAAAGGAAAAATCATGAATTTAAATCGTAAAAGCTCTAAAGCAACCACTAAAGTCAGTTTTGTTATATCTGTTATTATGTTAGTCGGTCTTGCCGTATCAATTGAAACACAAGGGTTACCCACGGATTATTTAATCAGTAGCGGTGCTCAGGTTTGTAAAGCTGGATTTGTTGATCTAGTTTCAATTTTACTTTGGTAAAATAGTTGTACATAAATAGTATAAAAACGGAGCTTGTATCCGTTTTTTTATGTCCGAGGATAGCTGTGCTACAATTTTAAAACTATGCTTGCCACTTTTTTTGATAATCAGGCAAAGATTAAGGTTAAAATTAATTCAGTTTATATTCAGTGTTTAGACCGTAAAATAGCTTTATCATTTAATTAACCTATTTTCAAAGAATGAAAAAATCACTTAATAAACGGGCATCAATTACGGCAGTTATATCTTTAGCTTTATTGCCAAATTTTGTTAATGCTCATGATGCTCGGCTTGATACGCGCTCTAGCTATTCTCGTAATAATGACGTTTCGTCATCTCTTTTTACAAGCTATGAATCTAACGGAGCTGATTTTATTTCTACGCTAGGTTTAGCCGCAAATTTAATTCAAAGTGATGACCTAGGCGTGCAATTTAATACCTCCATTGCATCTGCGGAAGTCTTAGCATCAGATGGTTATTTAGAGGAATATTCAGCTTGGCAAGTGGGTGTGAAAGCTGGTTATTTCGGTCGCGTATCACTGTTTGTTGAAGCAGGATTTGATTTATCTGAAGCTATTTTTAATGATGCTCGTGATGATGATCAAAGCGTAATTTATACCGAAAATGGTGTAACCGTTTACGAAGAGTATGATGGTCATTCCAGAAATGACGTTGATGCTTATTTAGGCGCAGGAGCTGGTATCAATCTTGGAAATCTTTCTTTAGATGGGATATTACGATGGCGAGCTATTGATGGGGATTATTGGCAAGCCGATTCTGAGTTTTTTAGTGGAGTGCAGGTTTCAGTTAACTTTTAACTGTGAAATAACATAGGGAGCAATGACTACTGTCCAAAGTAATGTCTCGTCATTACAGTTATCTCTGATCCAAACGGGAGTCGCAAATTGAATGAGTTTTTTATCAATCAATGTTTCTAGCTGGTTAACATGACTATCCGAAACTTGTGAAGCCACTTCAATTAAGTCACAGCTTGAATCAAGGATTAAAAGTTTACCCTGTGCAAAAACAACTTCGAGTTCTTTCCATTGAAGAACGGCGGTTTCTAAGTTTAGCTTTTCTTTGATAGTCAGTACTGATTGTTCAGGATTCATTTTTATTTTCTTAGGTGATAATTTACTATTTATGATTGAATAATAACAGGTTTAGCTAATAAATAGACTGCAAATGACAGGATTTAACATTTTTAAAATGAAAACTGTGTTTTAATTACTGGTATCAGCGAGTACAAATGTATTTTTAACTAAAGTGAGGATTACAAAATGAAAATATTATTAATTATTTTAGTCGTATTGTCTTTTAGCAATATTCAAGTCGTTATTGCTGAAACTCAAGTCACCGTAATTGAAGGTAAGAAGTTTATAGATTATCAATTGACCAACTACAGTCGAAGTAAAAGTCTATCCATACTTGAAAAAGATTTTAACAAAGTCTTCGTAAAGTTATCAAAAAAATATTTTAAAAATGGGCAGTCAATTTCTGTCACTGTGACAAATTTAGATCTAGCCGGAGATATTCGTTTTAATATTGGCAATAATAATCAAGATATGAGAGTTGTTAAAGATGCCAGTCCAATGAAACTTTATTTTAATTATAAAATTTTAGCTAAAGATGGTACTGCGGTATCTGAGGGTGAATATAAAATTAAAGAATTTTTACGCTTATCAAGCCACACAAGTCGTCTTAAGCAACGTGGTCATTTGAGTCATTTTATTCCGTTTTTAGAGAAATGGTTTGAAACCGAACTTTCATCCATCAACTAGGCATCAATCAGCTAGTCTTATTTGCATCGATATAGTTTTTAAATGCAACTAAGATGCCTAACCCAATAAATGCACCTGGTGGTAAAAGAGCTAACAAAAAAGGCTGATCAGAACTGAAAATCTGAACAGTCAACTCTTTTGCCCAATCTCCAAAAAGTAAGTGAGCGCCATCCAAAAAAGTTCCTTGGCCTAAAAATTCTCTTAACGTACCCAATAAAACTAGCACTAATGTAAACCCAACACCTTGAGAAATTGCATCAAGCAAAGAATCGACGGCTGTATTTCTACTAGCAAAGACTTCTGCTCTACCAATAATCATGCAGTTAGTCACGATTAATGGGATAAAAATACCTAAAATTAGATAAAGATCATAAGTAAAAGCGTTCATTATCAGCTGAATACTGCTTACTAATGATGCAATCAGCATAACAAAAATCGGTATCCGAATCTCTTTAGGTATGATGTGCCTGACGAGTGATACGGTTAAATTTGAACCAATCAAAACTAGCGTCGTTGCAATCCCTAAACCTAATCCATTTATCAGGCTACCGGTGACTGCCAATAAAGGACATAAGCCTAATAGTTGAACCAATGCAGTATTATTGCTCCAAAGTCCATTTTTTATAATTTCTGATGTTTGCATATTCAATAACCATACGGTATTTTTATTTTTTTTATTCATTTTTAGAATGAATCTATTTTTTAACTATTTATATAAGTAGTGCCTTGTTTAATGCTAATTTATTCGTATTAAATTTATTAAAAAAACTTTAACATTCTACATTTATGAACAAAGTTAATGTATTACTTTAAATAGTTAACTTAACTCTATGAATTTATTTCCTATTAAGTAAGTAGGTTATCAGGTTTCAGCAAAATAACGTTTAAGTCCTTAAAATTGTTGTTTTAATGAGGCATATCACCTTGACAAATTACACCATCACTTATTATAGTGCACCATTGTGGAGAAAGGTGTTTTATTGTGTCTTTTTGTGGTTGAACGGATCATTCAGCCGCAAACTGTTGGGAAATGTTCTTTTTAAATAAAAAAGAACCCCAAACTAGGGTGAAAAAAGTGTTTCGTGGAGCAAACTCAATTAATTTGGATTCAAAAGGGCGTATTGCAGTTCCTGCAAAGTACCGTCCGGTAATTAGTGAGTATTCAAATTCACACCTAATCATCACCTGCGACCCTTATGATAACTGTTTACTCATCTTTACCCTAGAAGATTGGGAAAATACTGAAGCAGATCTCCAGTTACTCTCAAACTCTAAACGCAATCATCGACGCCTGAAACGCATTATGCTATCTCACGCCACTGAAGTCGATATGGACGCTAACGGAAGGTTATTGGTTCCTAGCGTATTAAGAGAACGCGCAAAACTAGTCAAGGAAGTAATGTTAACGGGAAATGGAAAGACATTTCAGTTATGGGATAAAAGTCGCTGGGATCAATTAGCTTTAGAAGATATGGCTGTCATGACAGATGAAGAACTAGACAGTGATGATTTACCCGATCTGTATTTTTAGTCCATTAATCAAAAATAACCTTAAAGTCGAAATGGAAGATGTTGACCAAATTGAAAACAAAAATAGCGATATGAATCACAAAGTTAAACATAACGAAAAATCGGAAGCCGACAAGAATAGTGTAGGCAAGCATATTACTGTCTTATTAAAAGAAGCCGTAGACGGACTCAATATAAAGCCCGACGGTTTATATTTAGATGGTACTTTTGGTAGGGGTGGTCATAGCGAACGGATATTAAAACAGCTTGGAGAGAATGGGCGATTAATTGCTGTTGATAGAGACATTCAAGCAGAACAAAGCGCACAGCGTTTTGAAAATGATCCAAGATTTAGTTTCATTCATCATGATTTTGCAGGTATCCGAACACTTTTAGAACATAAAGGCATGCTAAAAAACAGTTCAGGAGAGAGTTGTAAAATAGATGGAATTTTATTAGATCTTGGCGTTTCATCTCCGCAGCTGGACCAGGCTGAGAGAGGCTTTAGTTTTAGCAAAGATGGTCCATTAGATATGCGCATGGATACTACACAAGGTATTTCAGCAAAAGATTGGGTGAACTCGGCATCAATTGTAGAAATGAAACGAGTTATTAAGGAATATGGTGAAGAAAAATTTGCATTACGGATTGCTAGAGGAATAGATGGAGCAAGAGAAAAACATGAAATTAATTCGACTTTACAATTAGCTAAAATTATTGATGAAGCATGTCCGGTAAAGGATAAATTTAAACATCCTGCTACTAGAAGCTTTCAGGCGATACGAATTTTTATTAATGATGAATTAGGGCAGTTAGAAAAGTCATTAGATGATATGAGTGAATTGCTCAATAAAGGTGGTCGAATGTCAATCATCAGTTTTCATTCTTTAGAAGATAGAAAAGTAAAACGTTTTATAAAAAAAGCATCAACAGGAGATCAATTACCAAAAGATATCCCTATAATGGCAAAGGATATTAAAACTGAATTCAAAAAAATTGGTAAAGCCATCAAAGCGAGCCGAGATGAAATTGATTGCAACCCTCGCTCTAGAAGTGCAATTTTAAGAATTGCAGAGCGCTTATAATTTAATTAGGCAGTTTATTAGAGGATATTAATTTAAAACCAGATAGTTTAAAACCAATTACTTAAAATGATAAAGAAATTTATGAAAAATAAAAAAAACAAATCACGAGAAAAGCAATCTGAATATATACCATCGTTGTTATCGTCGATATTTATTGAAGTATTTATTAAAAATTGGTTATTAGTTTTATTAGTCATCGTGACAGTTATTTCTTCTATGCAAAAAGCAAGAGCTAGTCATAACTCAAGACGAGCGATAGCCAAATTAGAATTGCTAAAAGAGGAAAGTCAACAATTACAAATTGAATGGCAGTCTTTGAATTTAGAAATGACAGCTGTGTCAGAAAATAACAGAGTCACAGAATTAGCAACACAAGAGCTGGGTATGGTAACGGTTAATTCAAGTAATGAAAAAATCATTAGTTTATGAGAATAACTATTATATAGGTTTAACGATTAAGAATAAATTATGAAGCTAAATAGAAAAAAAAACAATATACCTTTATGTAGCATAAGATTTTTTCTTTTGTGTGGTGTCTTGTCTTGTGCTTTTATCGGCTTAATGGCGAGAGCTGTTTATTTACAAATAGATGAATCTGAAAGATTAGTAAAACAAGCTGATTCGAGAAGTCTTCGCACTAAAGGAGTGAAATCATTTAGAGGCAATATTTTTGACAGAAATGGTGTTGAGTTAGCTAGCAGTATTCCGGTTAAATCTGTTTGGATGGACGTGACAAAAGTTTTGGAAGCATCGCCTTCATTAAATGAAAAAAAATGGAATCAACTAGCCGTTATCGTAGATAAAACACCACAGAATTTTAAACAATGGATCCATGCAAGAGATAAAAGACAATTCGTTTGGGTTGCTAGGCATATAGATCCTCAAATGGCAAATTTAGTGACAAAACTGAACCTAACAGGTGTTTATTTACAAAATGAGTCTAAACGTTATTACCCATCCGCAGAAATATCCGCACATCTAGTAGGTTTTACCAATGTTGATGATGAAGGACAAGAAGGTTTAGAAATGTCTTATAACGATTGGCTAACGGGTCAGTCTGGACAAAAACAAGTCCGCGTTGATTTAGCCCGACATGTCATCGAACAACGAAAAACAATAAAAAATGCGGAAGCAGGAGAGGATTTATACCTAAGCATTGACACAAGAATCCAAGCGATTGCATATAAAGCTTTAAAAACAGCAGTATTAAAACATAAAGCTAAAGCGGGTGCTTTGGTCATGATTGATGTCGAAACTGGAGAAATTTTATCACTAGTTAGTCAGCCTTCTTACAATCCTAATCGGTTTGATCTAAGGCGACCAGAATTAACAAGAAATAGGGCGTTTACGGATAGTTTTGAGCCAGGCTCCACGGCAAAACCATTTACAGTTGCTAGCGCGCTGGAAGCTAAGATAGTGACGCCAAAAACAAAAATAGACACTTCTCCAGGAAGAATAAAAGTCGGTAGTAAATGGATTCCCGATGGTAAAAATAATGGAATTTTAGATGTCACTGGCATTTTGCAAAAATCAAGTAATGTTGGTGTTACTAAATTGGCGCTTGAAATGGATGATAAACAGTTCTTAAGCTCATTCTATAGTGTCGGTTTTGGTGTGGATACAGCCAGTGGTTTTCCTGGAGAAAGCTCAGGCCAATTCAATATTCGCAGGAATTGGAGTGATATGGAGAAAGCTATTTTTTCATATGGTTACGGCTTTACAGTAACTCCAGTTCAATTAGCACAAGCTTATGCAGTCTTAGGTGCTGGAGGAATAAAAAGGCCACTGTCTTTAACAAAATTAGATACAGTAATAATCGGCGAAAGAGCGCTTTCCGAAAAAGTAGCTAATCAAGTGATGTTAATGATGGAAACAGTAGTTGATGAAGGTGGTACTGGACAAAAAGCACAAGTAAAAGGTTATCGAATTGCAGGGAAAACTGGCACAGCTCGTAAAGCAAATGCGGGAGGCTATGGCGATGAATATAGCGTATTCTTTGCTGGAGTAGCGCCAGTTTCAAACCCAAAAATAGCAATGGTCATTTTTGTTGATGAGCCAGCTAGTGAAAATTATTATGGAGGTCAAGTGGCGGCGCCTGTTTTTTCTAGAGTGGCAAGTGACGCTTTAAGAATTCTAAACATTAGACCCGATAAAAAACTAGCCACCAATAATCAATTGAAAGAGCCAAAATTAAGTTCTCATTATCAGCTAAAGGTTGCAAATAATGAGTAAATTTAATAAATCTATTCAGATCACCCTAGAGCAACTGTTAAAAGGGGTTTCCGGAGCGCAGGTTGCGACTGAACAATGGAGTGAGTTGGTTGGTAACCTATGCTTAGATAGTCGAAAAATCTGCAAAGGTGATACTTTTATTGCGCTTCAAGGAATTGCAATAGATGGGTTTCAAAATGATGGACGTGCGTATATTCCGATGGCGTTAAAAAATGGTGCCAACTTTATTATTGCCGAAGAGTTGGCTGGTAAGGACTTTAAACTGATGTTTAAAGAGCAACTTTCTGATAAATTTATTTGGGTGAAAAATTTAAGAGAGCAAGTAAGCGCTATCGCTTCTAACTTTTATTCGGAACCTTCTAAAGAGCTGAAAAATATTGGAGTAACAGGAACAAACGGAAAAACAAGTTGCAGTTACTTAATTGCCAAAAGCTTGCAGAATATGCAATTTGAGTGTCATCTAATGGGAACATTAGGTGTTGGTGCTTGCGACCATTTGGAGTTACAAAATAACACGACAGCTGATGCAATTAAAATTCAAGAAACTCTAGCAAAAGCTGTCGACTCAGGCGCACAGTTTTCATCAATTGAAATTTCATCACATGGCATTCATCAATATAGGGCGAAAGCCGTCGAATTAAATACTGCTATTTTTACAAATTTAACCAGAGACCATCTTGATTATCACGGAGATATGAAAAGCTACGGTGAGGCAAAAAGACAGTTATTTTTAAGAAAAAATCTTAAAAATGCAGTGATTAACGTCGATGATAAACTGGGTAGAAAGCTTGCTAAAGATACAGATATCACCGCTGATAAATGGTTGGTTAGTACTAAGCTTCCAACAGCAGGTGCAAATCTGGAGCGATGGGTCTGGGCGGAAGATGTCGTCTTTAGTCTTGAAGGTATACGCGCAAAAATATTCACCCCATGGGGTAGCGGAAAATTAGACTCTCCATTGATCGGCGCGTTCAATCTTTCAAACCTACTTTTGGTTGTTGCGGCTCTAGGCGGAATATTAAAAGACCTTCCATTAATACTCTCCGCTCTAAAAAAAGCAAAAGCTCCACCTGGAAGAATGGATACACTCGGATTTAAAGTAAAAGACATTATTGATAAACCCTTAGTAATTATTGATTATGCGCATACTCCTGATGCATTAGAAAAAGCACTGACTGCAATAAGAGAGCATTGCACTGGAATAATAACTTGCGTGTTTGGCTGTGGAGGTGACCGCGATACGGGTAAGCGAGCTTTGATGGCAAAGATCTCGGAAAAACTGGCAAATAAAGTAATCGTTACTTCTGACAATCCGAGGATGGAGCCAACAGCTCAAATAAAAAATAATATGTTTGAGGGTTTTTTAAAACCTGAAAAAATTAAATATTTTGAATCAAGAGCTGAAGCTATATCTTTTGCTATAAAAAATTCAAGAAAAGGTGATGCTGTTTTAGTCGCCGGTAAGGGACATGAGGAATATCAAATAATTGCTAAGGAAAAAATATTCTTCAGTGACAGAATTGAATGTATGAAGGTATTGGAGACATTAGAAAATGATTGATTTGTCTCTTATTGAAATAGCTAATGCACTGAATGCGAATATTATAGTCAATACACCTGAAGCTAAAAATATTGATGAGTTAGGTGATTTAGTAATAAATTTTGTTTGTTCTGATACACGGATTATAAAAACAAAAACCCAAAAAGATAACCAGGGAACTTTATTTGTAGCGATAAAAGGTCCCCATTTTGATGCACATAACTTTTTACTTGAAGCTCAAGAGTTAGGAGTTTCTGCATTGATTATAGAAGATTTCATTGATGAGGCAATAGATATTCCTCAAATTCAGGTTAGTAATACTAGGATTGCTTTAGCCATTATTTCAGAAATTACGCGCAATAAAAGTTCTGCTAAATTTATTGCTGTAACAGGTAGTAATGGAAAGACAACTGTAAAGGAAATGATTGCAAGTATTCTAAAGCTGGAAGGTGAGACGTTTGCAACGATTGGAAATCTTAATAACAGTATTGGCGTTCCTCTTTCACTCTTACAATTAAAAAACACGACAGAATATGCTGTTCTAGAGTTAGGTGCGAGCGAAATTGGTGAAATTAATTTTACTGCTGATCTGGTTAAACCTAAAGTAGCGTTAGTCAATAATGTATCTGCAGCTCATTTACAAGGGTTCGGTAACCTGCAAGGGGTGGCACAAGCAAAAAGTGAAATTTATGCCAGTCTTCCTGTAGATGGCACTGCAGTTATCAACTTAGATGATAATTTTTCACAATATTTTCTACAAAAAAATCAGGCAACGGTGATTACTTTTTCAACTACTAATATAGAAAAGAATGAATTAAAAGTAGATGTTTATGCGCAAAATAAAAAACTAGATAGCCAGCATAAAGCAAATTTCGAAATCGTATATCAAGGAGAGAAAGTTAAAGTCACCTTGCCTTTAGTCGGAAAACATAATATTAGTAATGCTTTAGCTGCCGCTAGTTGTTGTATTGCAATTGGATGTTCTCTAAAAACGATCGCCAAGGGATTATCCGAAGTTGCATGTGTTAGTGGCAGACTTAATATATTGTATCACTCGTCAGGATGTAGAATTATTGATGATACCTATAATGCCAGTTTAAACTCAATAAAAGTTGCAATTGACCTTTTAAGTGAATATCAATCGCCAAGAATATTAGTGCTTGGCGATATGGCCGAATTGGGAGATCAAGCACGACAATCTCATGAAGAAATTGGCCGTTATGCTTCAGCTAAAAATATCGATCGTTTATATAGCTACGGTGAGTTCACTAAGCTATCTCAAAATGCTTTTAACTCAACTCTTTCTATAACAGGAAAACATTTTAACAACCACGCAGATTTAACAAGTGCATTAACCTGCGAGCTAAAAATACCAACAACCATTTTAATTAAAGGATCACGAAGTTCGCACATGGAGGAAATAGTTCAATCGCTTATGGTAAAGGAACAATTTGACAAAAATAATAATATAAAACCGATGAGAACCGAGTTAATCGGTGAAACAGTCGTGGGAGAAATATAATGTTACTTTGGTTGGCTAATTATTTAGAGCAGTTTGTATCTGGTTTTAATGTCTTTCAATATTTAACTCTGCGTGGGATTTTAAGCGTAATTACAGCATTTCTAATATCCCTTTTACTCGGCCCTTATATGATTAGGAAGCTAAGCCATAAACAAATAGGTCAAACGGTTCGTGACGACGGTCCGCAAACACATTTAAAAAAATCGGGCACACCTACAATGGGTGGCGCATTGATTTTAGCCGCTATAACCATCTCTACTATTTTATGGGGAGATTTAGATAGTCGATTTATCTGGACGGTTTTATTAACGACATTAGGCTTTGGATTAGTTGGATGGGTTGATGATTATCGAAAGATAATTTATAAAGATCCTAAAGGTCTAGCTTCAAGGTGGAAATATTTTTGGCAGTCAGTAGTCGGATTAGCTGCAGTAGTATTTTTATTTTCAAGTGCCGAGTCGACTGTAGAAACAACATTATATTTACCATTTTTCAAAAATGTTGCAATTAATATGGGTTTTGGCTATATCCTTTTTAGTTACTTTGTCATAGTTGGCACGAGCAATGCGGTGAACTTAACTGATGGCTTAGATGGGTTAGCTATATTGCCAACCGTTTTAGTCGCTAGTGCTCTTGGCGTATTTGCATATTTAACTGGTAATGTTAATTTTTCTGAATACTTATCAATTCCTTATGTAGCAGGAACTGGAGAGCTGATTATTTTTTGTGGAGCAATTGCCGGTTCCGGTTTAGGTTTTTTATGGTTTAACACCTACCCCGCCCAAGTTTTTATGGGTGATGTGGGGGCGCTAGCTTTAGGTGCTGCGCTTGGAGTAGTAGCGGTTATTGTTAGACAAGAATTTGTATTGTTTATTATGGGAGGAGTATTTGTAATAGAAACCGTTTCTGTGATTTTACAAGTAGCATCGTTTAAATTGACCGGAAAAAGAATTTTTAATATGGCACCACTTCACCACCATTATGAGTTAAAAGGCTGGCCTGAACCTAGAGTAATAGTAAGGTTTTGGATTATATCAGTCATTTTGGTTTTGATTGGTTTAGCAACATTAAAGTTAAGATAGAAAGAAGAAAATAAACTATATAATGAAATCAATAATGCAACATAAGAACATCATATTCGGACTTGGCAAGTCTGGGATGTCCTGTGCTCATTATTTTGATAGGAAAGAGATTGCCTATACATTAATTGATACTCGAACTAAATTACCTAACAAAGATGAACTTTCAGCTTTAGAGTACTGTCAAGCGAGTTACTTTGGTACGATTAATGAAGATATTTTAGATCATTGTGAAATGCTAATAGTTAGCCCAGGGATCTCTCTTAAACATTCGTGGATACGTGAAGCGCAAAAAAGAAATATTGAAATATGCGGCGATATTGAGTTGTTTGCAAGAGAATGTAATAAAAAAATTGTAGCGGTTACAGGATCAAATGGTAAAAGTACCGTGACAGAGTTAACTCAGAAATTAATTTTCGCATCAGGTCTTAATGTACAAATGGCTGGTAATATCGGCTTGCCTGTTTTAGATTATTTAGCTTGTGATAATGGACAAAAATTACCCGACATATTTATATTAGAATTATCAAGTTTTCAGCTAGACCTAATTCGTTCGCTTAAAGCTGATGTGGCGGTATTGTTAAATATTAGTGAAGACCATATGGATCGTTATGATTGTTATAATGATTATGTTGAATCAAAAAGATCGATTTTTAATGGTGCAAAAAATAAAATTTTTAATTTTGATGACAAACAGTGTTTTCCGTCAAAAGCTGAGGTTTCCGACGCTACCTTCTCTATTGAAAAAAATGTCATTGAACTGGATTGTATGATTGCAAAAATTTCCAAAGGCGATTCAAGAGAAGGCAGAAGCTATGACTTTCTTTTGAATCAAAAGTTGGTTCTTAATTCAAAAGAATTAAATATTGTAGGCAAACATAATTATGCCAATATTTTAGCCAGTTTATCTATTCTTGAGTTATTGAATATAGATCTTAACAAAAATATTCTTTCTACTTTATATGGTTACATTGGGATGAAACATCGGTTTCAATTGGTTTCCAAAAAATTTAACTGTCATTGGATCAATGATTCGAAAGCAACCAACGTAGGAGCAACGATTGCGGCTTTGGATAATTTTGAATCCAGTACAAACCAACAATTGATTTTAATCGCAGGTGGTGATTCAAAGCAGAGTGATCTAACACCATTAATCCGTGAGTTTGAGGACAAAGTTGATAGTTTAATACTACTTGGAAAAGATGCACAATTATTTGCTAATCTATCCAATAAAATAAAAGCATATTTTGCCAAAAATATGCTGCAAGCTATTGAGATTGCAAAGTCTCTATTAGATGGGTTATCGAATTCAAAGCAATCAACCGTGCTTCTTTCACCAGCTTGCGCCAGTTTGGATATGTTCAAAAATTTTGAAGATAGAGGTGATCAATTTATCAAAGCAATAGAGGTACTGAAATGAATTTTCAAGTATCAACTATCGGTGAATTTGTCAAAACTAGAAATTCTTCAAGTTTAAATCAGAGTCAGATATTATTTGATAGAACTTTGCTAAGTGTTGTAGTGATATTGATTGCTATCGGCATGATTATGGTGACGTCTAGCTCTATGTATTACGCTCAGAATACATTTAATGGCCATTCATTTCATTTTATTAATCGACATATTATTTATTTAATAATTTCTTTTGTCTTGGGTGCTTTAGTACTGACACAACCAGTTATTCGTTGGCAAAAGTATGGACCATATCTATTGGTTGTGGGAATACTATTATTAATACTTGTATATTTCGCGGGTAAAAGCGTGAACGGTAGTAGAAGATGGTTAAGTATTGGTCCGTTGACATTTCAAGTGTCTGAAGTGGTAAAATTATTTGTTATCGTATATCTCGCGGGTTATCTGGTGAGAAGAACTGATGAAATTCAAAATCAATTTACTGGATTTCTTAAGCCATTGATTGTATTAGCTTTAATCTCAGTTCTATTGATTTTAGAGCCAGATTTTGGCGCGACGGTGGTTATTTTATCAACCAGTATGGCGATGCTATTTTTGGGTGGTGCAAAGCTATGGCAGTTTATTGGATTAGCCGCTACTGTCGGAGTCACATTAATTGCTCTTGTAATTTATTCACCTTATAGGCTTAAAAGGGTATTAACTTTTATGGATCCATGGGCTGTTCAATTTGGAGATGGCTATCAATTAACTCAATCACTAATTGCTTTCGGTAGAGGTAATATTTTTGGTCAAGGTCTAGGCAATAGTTTACAAAAACTTTCCTATCTGCCCGAGGCTCATACAGATTTTATTTTTGCAGTTTTGGCTGAAGAGCAAGGACTAATTGGTGTTTTGATCGTGATGTTATTATTCTTTATTTTATTTTATAGAAGTATGAAAATCGGAAGAAAAGCGCTAATGCAACAAAGAGCTTTTTCAGCTTATTTAGCTTATGGTATTGGCTTTTGGTTAACATTTCAGGCCTTGATAAATATTGGTGTAACTAGTGGGGCGTTACCCACTAAAGGATTAACTTTACCTTTTGTTAGCTACGGTGGTAATAGTCTATTGATATGCAGTATTGCTATTGGTCTTCTATTGCGTATTGATTACGAAAACAAATTAGTAACAAATAAACAACTTAATGCCGAGGAATCTGAAATAAAATATATTTCAGATTCAAGTGAAAAGAAAAGCGTTAAAGAAAAAAAGAGTAAGCGTTAAATTGACTTCTTCTAATCACAAAAATATATCGAAAAAACGTGTTCTTATTATGGCTGGAGGTACAGGTGGGCATATATTTCCTGGATTAGCCGTTGCGAAAGAATTACAAAAAAGAGAATGTAATGTTTTTTGGTTAGGCAGTTTTAATGGAATGGAAGAAGATATTATTAGTAAAACGGATATTCCACTTAGCTTGATCAGCGTAGTTGGTTTACGAGGGAACGGATTGTTAGGATGGATAAAATCACCATTTTTGATTGTTAAATCAGTGATTAGCTCTATATTGGTTCTTAGAAAAATTAAACCGCAACTAGTGATTGGTTTCGGTGGTTTTGCATCAGGCCCTGGTGGGTTGGCTGCATACATTTTGAGGATTAGATTAGTTATTCATGAACAGAATGCGATTGCTGGTATGACAAACCGATATTTATCAAAGCTTGCAAGCAAAGTATTGCTCGGATTTCCTAATGCATTTGGTAATAGGGATGATAAAAAAATTAGAGTTGTTGGTAATCCAGTACGAGAAGAAATAAAAAATATTACTAAGAAAAAAAAAGACTTAAGTGAGAATATAAATATACTGGTGTTAGGCGGTAGTCGAGGTGCTAGAAAATTAAACAAATTATTGCCTGAAATATTGGATTCAGTTAAAGAAAAAAATGTCAGGATTGTTCATCAATCCGGTAAAGGTAATCAAACGTCGACCATTGAGGAATATAATAAATTTTCATGTGATGTTGAAGTCATTGAATTTATTGAAAGTATGGATAAATATTTATCTTGGGCTGATGTTGTTATTTGCCGGTCTGGTGCTTCGAGCGTCTCGGAAATTGCTGCTGTTGGTTTGGCGGCAATATTAATACCGTTTCCGTTTGCTGTTGATGACCACCAGTTTTTTAATGCTTTATGGTTATCTGATAATAATGCTGCAAAAGTCATAAGAGATAATACTTTGGACACGATTGAATCAAAAAATATCATTAAAAATTTATTAAAATCAGAAAAAAAAATGATTGATATGGGTATTCAAGCAAAAAAAATGGCCTATTTGAATGCTGTTGAAAGTATAGCTGATGAATGTGAAAAATCTATTAATAGTACATTTATAAAAAACAACTTGAAGGTTGCTTAATGTTAAATCAACACACATCAAATAATCTAAATATTCCAGAAATGAGACGAATAAAACGGATTCATTTTATTGGTATTGGTGGCGCTGGTATGTGCGGAATTGCCGAAGTATTAATTAACCAAGGTTATTTTATAACAGGATCAGATCCTCTGAAAAGTGAAACAACTGAAAGGTTAATAACTCTTGGCGCACAGGTTTATAATCGTCATTCTGCGAATAATGTTTTAGGTGTTGATGTAGTGGTTGCGAGTACTGCCATTTCAAATAACAATGTGGAAATTGAGGCCGCTCGGGATAGAAGAATTCCTGTTGTGCCTCGAGCAGAAATGTTAGCGGAGTTAATGCGTTTTAGACATGGTGTAGCCGTTGCTGGGACACATGGCAAAACAACAACTACCAGTTTATTAGCAACTATTTTCGCAGAAGCGGGACTTGATCCAACTTACGTTATCGGAGGACTACTCAATCGTTTAGGTTCAAATGCAAAATTAGGAAAAAGCCGTTATTTTATTGCTGAGGCGGATGAAAGTGATGCGTCTTTTTTACACTTACAACCAATGGTATCGATTGTTACTAACATTGATATGGATCATATGGATACATATGATGGTGATTTTGAAAAATTAAAAAAAACTTTTGTCGATTTCATTCACAATCTGCCATTCTATGGTTTGGCCGTTTTATGCGGTGATGATGAATCTATCTTGGATATTATCCCAAAATTAAATCGACCTTATGTGACTTATGGTTTTAATGATGACGTTGATTATCAGGCAGTTGAGTTTATACAAAAAGGAACGGTCAGTGAATATAAAATTAAGAGAAAGAATAAACCTGGACTAATTAAAATAGTTTTAAACATGCCTGGGAAGCATAACGTTCTAAATTCGCTGGCTGCTTTTGCAGTTGCTAATGAAGACAATGTGAATGGTGCTTCAATTGCACAAGCGCTACAAAATTTCTCAGGTATCGGACGTCGTTTTCAAAGTCATGGAGTATTTGAAACTGAAAAGGGAGAGGTTGAATTAGTTGATGATTATGGTCATCACCCTACAGAAATAAAAGCAACTATTGAGGCTGTTAAAAGTGGCTGGAAGGGTAAGCGCCTAGTGATGGTTTTTCAGCCTCATCGTTATACTAGAACAAGAGATCTTTATGAGGATTTTGCTAGTGTATTAAGCAATGTTGATTTATTAATTATGTTAGATGTTTATGCTGCTGGAGAAAAACCAATAGCTGGGGCAGATAGTCGTTCTTTATGTAGAACTATAAGACAACATGGAAAAACTGAACCTGTGTTTGTAGAAAAAATTGAAGACTTAGATAGTGCAATTAACGCCATTATCAATGATGGTGATTTGTTGTTAACGCAAGGTGCCGGTAATGTTGGGGGTCTAGCAAAGACTTGGGCAGCAAATAAATTGTCATTTATTAAAAATGACTAATTACTAAAAGGTTAATGAAGAAATAGAATGAGTGGTTTAAATCGAAATTTTACGAGAGAGTTTGGTCGCGTAGGCGTGCTCTATGGTGGAGAAAATGCGGAACGCGAAATTTCTCTTCTCTCGGGTAATGCGGTTTATGAAGCTCTAATTAAAGAAGGCATTAATGCGGTAAAAATTGATACTAAAGAAAATTTATTGAATCAACTTATAGCAGAAAAAATTGAGCGGGCTTTTATCGTCTTACATGGAAGAGATGGTGAAGATGGGGTTGTACAGGGTTTCTTGAAATTTTTGAATATACCTTACACAGGAAGTGATACGTCGAGTTCTGCTTTAACGATGAATAAAGCTCACAGCAAAGTGATTGCTAAAAATGAAGGTATTAAAACGGCATTATTTTCGTTGGTGGATAAAAATAAAAAATATCTATTGCGTGATGCTATAGCTGAAATTTCAAAATTGAACTTACCATTGTTCGTGAAGCCAGTTAGAGAAGGATCAAGTGTAGGGATGTCAAAAGTAGAGTCTGCAACATCTTTGGTCATGGCGGTAGAACTTGCACAAAAATATGACTCGGTGATGATTGAACAATATGTACCCGGTAAAGAATATACCGTTACCATTTTAAATGATGTGGCATTGCCAAGTATTAGCATGGTAACTGCAAATAGTTTTTATGATTATGAAGCAAAATATAAGTCTGATGAAACGCAGTATTTTTGTCCCAGTGGATTAAATGATGAAGATGAGCATGCTGTTCAGCAATTAGCTTTACAATCTTTTAGAGCATTAGGTTGTTCTGGATGGGGACGAGTAGACTTTATTAGGGATGAAGTTAGTCAAAATTTCATGTTATTAGAAGTTAATACAGTACCGGGTATGACTAAGACATCACTTGTCCCCAAATCTGCTAAAGCGAATGGTTTATCATTTGAAATGCTTGTCATTGAAATACTAAAAACGTCATTAAGAGATGTGAATTCTTCTAAAGGAGTTATACATGGCTAAAAAAATGGCAGTAAGAAATAAGCATGAAAGAAATAACGCCGCGGTGTCGTTGTCTAGAATTTCAGGTACAGTATCAGCATTAATAAAAAGATTATTAAAATATTCGCTCGTCTTTAGTTTAGTTGCTTTGTGTGTGTTTATTTTTAAAATATCAAAGGAGAGTTTAGTTGAACAGTGGAAAGTGACACAAATTTCCATTAATAATAATTTGAATCTAGTCGAGCCGCGCAGTATTGCGAGTATTCTTAAAAAGAAAAGGTACGCCTATTTATTAGATATTGATGTGGAAAAATTACATGACGAAATTGTAAACTTAGAGTGGGTGAAGCAAGTTAAAATACGTAAAAAATGGCCAAATACTATTGAATTATTAGTTGAAGAATATAAACCAATTGCTCGAATTAATGAAAGTGTTCTAATTGATTCAGGGAAGCTTATTAGTGTAAATGTGAAAGAAGCATATAGTCATTTACCTCAGATAACTTTTGAGCCGAGTTTTGATATAACTGCAGAAGAAAATCAATATATTGAAATTTTTGATCTATATCAAAATATGCAAAGAGACTTAATGTCAATCGGAATTAGAGTTGAATCTTTAAATATTAGTGGCGGTTTTTCATGGACTTTAAATACTGAAAGTAATATGGAAATTAAAATTGGCAGAAAGCATCAAGTGATGAGAATTGAGCGGTTAATTAGTTCATTGCCTTTTGTTGAAAAGTTACAACAGATTAGGACAGTTGATCTTAGATACAATAATGGGTTTTCAGTTAGTAAAAAAAAGAGTTTTAAAAATTTAGATAGTTTGCTCGGATGACTAAATATTTTAGATTAATAATTGAATGCAAATAGTTAGATACAGAGAATTTAAAAATTCATATCAAAAAATTGATGTGTTAAATCAATGGAAAAGAGACATAGAATCATGTCAAAAATAAATGAAAAAAAATTAATTGTTGGTCTGGATATAGGCACTTCAAAAGTGGTTGCGATTGTCGGAGAAATAAGCCAAGACGGAGCTTCAAATATAAGAACAGATATTATCGGGATTGGCTCACATCCGTCTAAAGGTTTAAAAAAAGGCGTGGTCGTTAATATTGAATCTACAGTGCAATCAATACAAAGAGCCGTTGAAGAAGCAGAGTTGATGGCAGGATGTCAGATACATTCAGTTTATGCAGGCATTGCTGGAAGCCATATTAATAGCTTGAATTCTCATGGCATCGTTGCAATCAGAGATAGTGAAGTTAACGCGAGTGATGTAGAAAGAGTGATTGATGCAGCTAAAGCTGTAGCCATTCCAGCGGACCAAAGAATTATTCATATATTGCCTCAGGAATTTGTAATTGATAATCAAGAAGGTATTCGTGAGCCGATTGGAATGTCTGGTGTGAGATTGGAAGCGAAAGTGCATATGGTTACTGGTGCAGAAAGTGCCGCTCAAAACATTTTTAAATGCATAAAACGATGCGGACTTGAGGTCGACGATATTATTTTGGAACAACTCGCATCAAGTTATTCAGTATTAACTGAAGATGAAAAAGAGCTAGGTGTTTGTCTTGTCGATATTGGTGGAGGTACCACGGATATTGCGATTTTTACGGAAGGTGCAATAAGGCATACAGCGGTTATACCTATCGCTGGTGATCAGGTGACCAATGATATAGCTGTTGCATTACGAACACCGACTCAATTTGCGGAAGATATCAAAATAAAATATGCCTGTGCTTTAAAACAATTAGCATCTTTAGACGACATGATTGAAGTACCCGGTGTTGGTGGGCGTGATCCTAAGAAGATGTCACGTCAAACTTTAGCAGAAGTGGTTGAGCCACGGTATGAAGAATTATTTACTCTAATTCAAGCGGAGCTAAGACGTAGTGGGTTCGAAGAAGTAATCCCTGCCGGCGTCGTTTTGACGGGCGGATCCTCAAAAATGGAAGGGCTTGTTGAACTCGCTGAAGAAGTTTTTCATATGCCGGTTAGATTGGGATTACCTAAAGGTATTGGTGGATTAGTTGATGTTGTCAAGAATCCCATTCATGCAACAGGCGTTGGTTTATTACTTTTTGGCCAGCAACAAAGTTTTCATAATAATGCCTTTGTTGATGATAGTAGTTCTTTAAACGGGATCTTTGGTCGAATGAAACGATGGTTTAGTGGTTTTTAATTGTTAGTTTAAATTAGTTAGTTTTAGTTGAAAGGTTTTACAAGAAAATTAGTTTTACATTTTTATTTACAAATTTTTATTTTTATAATTTAGTTTTTAACTGGGAATGTTGACATAACGAAGGGGAAGTATCATGCCAAATATGTTTGAAATAATGGATAGTCCGAGCAGTAATGCGGTAATTAAAGTAATTGGAGTAGGGGGGGGAGGCGGTAATGCAGTTGAACATATGCTTTCTTCTAACGTAGACGGAGTTGAATTTATTTGTGCAAATACCGATGCACAAGCATTAGAGCGCTCGTCTGTTAAAGTCTCTCTTCAATTAGGTCGCGAAATCACAAAAGGTTTAGGTGCAGGCGCCAATCCTGAGATTGGACGTCAAGCTGCGCTTGAAGATCGGGAGCGTATATCTGAACTGTTAACGAATACCGACATGGTGTTTATTACCGCCGGTATGGGAGGTGGTACTGGAACAGGCGCAGCTCCTGTTATTGCGGAAATAGCGAAAGAAATGGGTATATTAACCGTCGCAGTTGTTACTAAACCATTTATTTTTGAAATGAAGAAAAGAATGAAAATAGCGGAGCAAGGAATAAATGAACTTCGTCAACATGTAGACTCACTTATCATTGTCCCAAATGATAAAGTGCTTAGTGTAATGAAGGGCAAAAAATTGACAGAAGCATTCAAAGCCGCAAATGATGTATTACATGGCGCTGTGCAAGGTATCGCTGAATTAATGACTTGTCCTGGTTTAATCAATGTGGATTTTGCTGATGTAAAAACCGTAATGTCAGAGAAAGGCATGTCTATGATGGGTAGTGGAGTTGGTCAAGGTGAGGATAGAGCTACTCGAGCTGCAGAACTAGCAGTTTCAAGTCCTTTACTAGAAGATGTTGACTTATCCGGCGCAAAAGGAATTTTGGTTAATATTACGTCAGGTGAAGATATGACGATAGATGAATATTCTGAAGTGGGGAGTGTAGTACAAGATATTGCTGCAGATGATGCAACCGTTGTGATTGGAACAGCAATTGACCCGGAATTAAAAGATGAAATACGTGTAACAGTTGTTGCAACGGGTATTGGTGGAATGGTTGAAACTGAAGCTAAACCACCGGTTCTTTCAGAAGTGAAAAAAGAAAGTCCTACAAAAGCAGATGGAACCACAGATTATGGCAAGCTTCAACAGCCGACTGTGATTAGAAATAATGCCGGTCAAACTAAGCAAACGGTTGGTAGTGATATGGAATATTTAGATATTCCGGCATTTTTAAGAAAACAGGCTGACTAACAATTATTTGGAGTCAATTTACATCACTCCCTAGCCCCTTAGCTAGGGAGTGTGTTTTATGTAGCTATTGCTGAGATCTCAAACATCAAGTCTTAATCAGAAACCTGACTGGGTTCAATAAAGTATTTTCACAAAGTAGTGAACTCGTCGTTTAATTTTATATCTAAGTAACTGCTTTATTTGCTGTTATTCCAGCTAGTTGACTAAAAAAAGAACAGAAATAATATTATCTTTAGTCTATTTATGTTAATATTCCACAATTGTGCAGGTTTCTAGTCGGATGAGTTGTTTATTGTTCGGTGTAATATTGCCCTTATAGATAGAAGTGAAATTGGAATTTCATGTAATGTATTTATCGAACCAAATGGAATTGTTAGTAAATTAGTAACGTTATTAAAGTAATTTCTTTTTGGGAAACTTGAACGCCATGATTAGACAAAGAACATTAAAAACAGCCATTAGAGCAACCGGTGTTGGCCTTCATACTGGAGAAAAGGTTTTTCTTACTCTCCGACCTGCGCCTGTAGATGCTGGAATTATTTTCCGCAGAATTGATTTAGACCCCATTGTTGAAATAATAGCCGCTCCTGAAAATGTTGGTGATACATCGCTTTCCACATGTTTAATTAAAGATGATGTACGCATCTCGACTGTCGAACACTTGCTAGCAGCGATGGCTGGTTTAGGTATCGACAACGCTATTATTGACGTATCTGCACCCGAAGTACCCATTATGGATGGTAGTGCTGGTCCTTTTGTTTTTTTACTACAATCCGCGGGCATTGAGAAGCAGTCAAAAGCTAAGAAGTTTATCCGCATTAAAAAACGAGTAGAAGTTACTGACGGAGATAAAAAAGCCATTTTTGAACCTTTTGATGGTTTTAAAGTATCTTTTGGAATTGATTTTGACCATCCAGTTATTTCAGCCAGTGCTAGTTTTTCTGAAGTAGATTTTTCCGCAACTTCTTTTGTAAAAGAAATCAGTCGTGCAAGAACTTTTGGTTTTATGAATGATATAGAACATTTACGCTCTAAGAATTTAGTTCGTGGGGGCAGCATGGATAATGCGATTGTTTTAGATGATTATCGAGTGTTGAATGAAGATGGATTACGCTATGATGATGAATTTGTAAAACATAAAATTCTTGATGCCATTGGTGATCTCTATTTATTAGGGAATAGTTTAGTTGGCGCATTTACTGGCGTAAAATCAGGACACGCGTTAAATAATCTTTTACTGAGGGCATTAGTTGCAGATAAAGAAGCATGGGAAGTTGTTACCTTTGAAGATAATGATCTAGCACCGATTTCATATATTATGAATCCTGGAATGGCCGTTTAAACTCAAAGTATTTTCATTAAGCCGAGCATGCTCGGTTTTCAAGTCTTTAGAGTGAGCCAAACAATGCTAATTAAGGGATAAAGGATAAAATGGCTATTCTGGTTGAATAACAATTTCAATTTTTGATAGCCCGCTATATCCAGCAGTACGAAAATCAGAGAGTAAATCAGGTAATTTAAAACGTAATTTATTTGCCCAAATAGAAGAGTTTACAGCAATGACTAAAGTGCTACTTCTAAGGTTGATAACTCTGCAATGTTTAGCAATGTCTTCAGAAAGAAACTGAGGAAGCTGTTCTTTTAGAGCGGTAATCGTAGATAAGCGATGCATTAAAAATTGAACGTCGCCATTAGGATCGTTTAAAATTTTGTTAACCGTTTGCGGTCGTTTTTTTGCCATTGTGATAAACGCTTAGTACCTGTTATTAGAGCTTGAAGAATAAAAAATTGAATGCACGAATTAACTAAATAAAGTATACCTAAAATTGAAACAAAACCCTACAGAATAAAACTATGAGTATAACCATTTTAAAAAGAAGTTCTCACGGCATGCGGAGTGTTAAATTACGTAGCCGTTATTTATATAGCTTTGGAATTTTTCTTTTTTTGTTTCCTCTTATCGCCGCTTACTTAGGCTATAACTATGCTCTTTCAAGTAAAAAACTCATGGTTGTTCAGGCTGAAACTATCAGTCAATGGCAACTAGAATTACACAAACAAAAGCAAGAAATAGATAGTGCTAAGTTAACGTCTACACAAAAACTAAATGCGATGACAGCGAGGTTAGCCATGCTTCAAGCGCATGTGAGAAGGTTGGATGCCGCAGGTGAAAGAATATTGAGTATTTCAGGTATTGATGCGAAAGAGTTTAACTTTAAACAAAGTCCCGCTTTAGGTGGACCTAATAGTCAAGAAACGAAGACATTAAATTTAACAACAAATAATGCAACTCTAAACAATACATTTACAAATGTAGAATTACTTTTGGAATCAAGAGAACAACAAATGATGGTTTTGGAGTCATTGTTGATGGATAAACACATGGGAGTAGAGCGATTTATTTCTGGGCGTCCAACGAGGGCTGGTTGGTTATCTTCTTTTTATGGAAAACGTATAGACCCTTTTAATGGAAAACCTGCTTGGCATGGCGGAATTGATTTTGCCGGAACCGAGGGAGATTTTGTTTACTCAACTGCTGCGGGTGTTGTAACTTGGGTTGGGGATCGTTCGGGTTATGGTCTTTTAATTGAAATCAGTCATGGTGACGGATTCGTGACTCGATATGGGCATAATAAAAGTGCTCAAGTAAAAACCGGAGACGTTGTAAGCAAAGGGCAGGCTATTTCGACCATGGGGAATTCTGGGCGTTCTACTGGAGCACATGTTCATTATGAGATATTAATTAATGGCAAGGCTCAAGATCCTCTTAAATATGTTAATCGGAAGGCTAAGAAGTCTTGATTTTATTGATAAAGACAAAACTTAAAAATACTCCTTATTGTTCATACTAAGGAGTCGATATAGCTTACATTAAACAATCCCAAACTTATTCAAAGGCAACCGTCTAAAGCGTCTTCCGCTGGCATTATAAATCGCATTACATAATGCAGGCGAAAAGGGGGTACACCTGGTTCACTGACTCCTGCTGGGTGTTGTTCGTTTTTTATAATTTCAACCTGAACGTCAGGAACTTGTGCCATTCTTACCATTTCATAATCGTGGAAATCACTTTGCTCTACAATACCCTTATCGGCGGTTATTTCACCGTTAAAAGCGTTAGACAGTAAGTAAATAGCTGCACCTTCCATTTGTGATTTCACTCTATCTGGGTTGATTACTTTACCGGCATCTATAACATAAAATATTTTCTCAAATTTAACGTTACCTTTGATAAAGGACACTCGAACTACAGTTGCGACATAGCTACAAAAATTTCTGTTTGCTGCAATGCCAATTCTATGACCTTTTGGTAATTTATGACCCCAGTTTGCATTCTTAGCGACGGCATTTATTACATTTTTAAGGCGGGCTGCATCAATTGGAAAATCATCAAAAGACTCACCGTAGTTAGAATATTTATAGCCATCTTCGCTTAGATCAACCTTTTGGTCTTTCCCAATCAGTTTCAATAAGTAATCTTTGGAATCCAACCCAGACTCAACTGCCATATCATCTGCGAAGGAGCAAGCCTCAAATGCATTATTGATGTTAGTGACTGAGCGAACCCAACCGATCCTTAAAAAGTATCGCTTTCACCGTTGCTTATTTTAATATTAGATAAATCAAATGGAATATCACTTTGGCCTAATTCTGATCTTCCCGCTTGTGTAGCTGCGGGATTGAAAGTAGGCATATTGGATGATTAACCATGCCATGATACCAACCGGTTGCATTGCCTTCTTTGTCGAAAGTAGCGCTTAATTTTTGATAACTTGCATTGAGGAACGTTTAGTTCAATCCAAGTTTTTTGTAGCGGATGAGCGCATTGTCGGATGTGCCTTCTATAGTTGTAAATTCTTGCCTAACGACCGCAGATATAGGTAATACAAATTGGTCGGCTCACCATTTATATAGTCTGTGCAAGCTTCACAGAGGCCTTTGCCACAGCCATACTTGCTTCCAGTTAGTTTGACGATATCACGAAGAGCCTAAAGTAACGGCATATCGCCGAAAACGTCTAGTTGCTGTGTTTTACTATTAATTTTTAGATCGATCATCTTCTTCTCCTTACTGGTAGCAACAAAACTTCAAATTTAAATAAAGCTTTAAAATAACTCGGTTTATATGGTCTTCTGATATTGATCAAATGTTTTAAATCTTCAGGCGTATCTAAGTCAAATGCGGCGTCTGGAATTCTAACAATTTCTAAAATGCTGGAGTATTTAGTTAATAGTTGTTTAACACCTTTTTCTTTTAGTAAAAGCAATTCATCATAATAGAGTTTCGAAAATATTTCAGGTGCACCTGTTTTTACTTTGTTAGTTTTTATATCCGCATATTGAGAAGCTGCGATTCCGTTATCAGAACGTTGCCAACAGCTAATCAATTTGTAGTAGTCTTCAATGACTAAACGATACTGGTCGCACTGCATTATCATAAAAATGTTTAACACCCAATGCGATAGAACTTCCCATTCCAATTGACCAACTCTTGTTAAACAGAGTGTTTTCATTAGCCAAAATTTCAGCAAAACTATCTTAATTGTAACCTAGAATTGTTAATCGATTTGAGCTCAACTGTTGGGCTATTTCAACGCTACTATTAAGAAGCTTTTACCTTTAGTTAACACTAACTGTTTCATCTGCCCTAAGCGAGAACAATTCCCTGCGGCAATTAGGATAATACCTAGTTTTAATACTTTATTATCGCTCACTTATATTATAACTCTATATGAGACACTATATAACTCTGGTCACCAAATTGAGATTGGTGAGCTGTGTCACCTCGGTTCTCTTGATAGCGTGACATTATTTTTGGTAAACCTTGTAGTACTTTAACTACAATAATTTTGACAAGTTTGTTTGTTGATTTTTCTATTCTCATTTCAATTGATTGACAATGTAAGCCAATGCAATGAAATTGAAAATAACCAGCTGAGTTAGCTGTTTTGCTTTCAAGAGAGTATTCTTTACCTAAAAAATCAATTTTACTGATATCTGATTCTTTTGGGATATAGATTCTAATTCCTCTTAATAGTTCGGTTCTATCGACAGAATTTATTGATAAATTTGTACTATTATTTTCTCCTTTATCAATTGATATTATGCTCGGCTTCACATGACTATTTTTGACTATTTGATTATAACGATCAAACTCAGACCATGGAAAAACACTGGTTAAGATTGGTGCGTTTAGCGTTGTAAACAATTGTTCTGCAGGTTTGTTATTTTTGTGACCAGCAATTATTTTCGCGCCTTTAGTATGGTCTTGTAAGTAATAAATATTAATCCTCTGCTTTGAGTCCAAATCAAAGTTAGGTTGGAAAATAGTCCAAACGAAACCTATTAAAAAAGTTATGACTAGCGTTTTTTGTATGCGGCTAATATTATAAATTTTATTTAATGAAAGGGTTGGTAATAAACCAATCATTATAAACGCAAACACAATACTCAGAGCGACAGTCATATGGTAGGTCACCATAATCTCTAACGTATAAACAATAGGCATAAAAATAATGGCTATAACCAATGCGTGAATAACTAAATTTAAATTTAATATCGATTGTTTAACCATGCTTAAACAATAAGGGTACAAAAATAAAATAAGAATCGATATTGCGCTCGGGATCAAAAATAGAAAACTAATTCCAACAATGAAATAACTAGATGTAATGCTTAGAATAATCCAACAACTGACTAATCCAACCATGACACTTAACGCTTGGCAGTTTTTCAACAGCAAACGACCACCAATTAATGTTATTAAAGACAGCAACGACCAAAGAGCAATCTGCATTGGAAAGTTATTGGTTAACCAGGGTTCATTAGTAGTCGATAAACTAATAACGCCTAATTGAAATAAATAACCAAAAACAGGAATGACGGCTAAAAATATAAAAAATGAGTAAACACCTCGCCGTATTGATTTTTTACTTAAACGTATTACTTTGGACAATCGAGAAATAGTATATATAAATAAAACAAGCATTAAGATTGATGCAGTCAAACTAGTTGATTCTTGCCATTCCAGCGAAAACATTCCCAATATATCGGTGTAAACTAAATTATTTTCTGCAAGGCTCGGGGTATTTATATTTTGGTCTTTAATTGTTTGGAGAATACGCCAAACATTATCACCATGGTGCTGAATTGTACCGAGCTCTAGATTTGCTAAGTTATCAAGTGGTGTATGATAGTGAGTCAATTTTTCTGCATGGGCAAAGTTTAACCCTTGTAAACCATGCTTTTTAAAAATAGTTAGATCAGTATCATTTGGTAAAGATTTATAAACTTCATAAAAGAGAGAGCTACTTAATACTTTAGGTGATTGATCTAGGTATTCTTTGACTAGCCAGCCGCTATTTTCACCCGTTTCAAACATCACGCTAGAACCTTTACTGCCGCGTGCTTCCACATTGATCGCTAGCTTTAGCTGTTTGGCAACAGGGTGTTGTTGCATAAATGCCCTTGCACCGAACAATCCATATTCCTCCCCTTCATTAAAAAGTAATACGATGGTGTTTTTAGGTTGAGGCATTGTGGACATAAGGCGGGCAATTTCTAACATTGTTGCAACCGCCACACCCGCATCACTCGCACCCGGTCCGGCATCGACTGAGTCATAATGGGAGGATAATAATATACCGGATTTGTTATCATTTGACGAGTTGTCGTTTGAACCATTAATCGTAACGATAATATTTCTAACTTGAGCACATCGAACTCCACGGCTTTTATGGTCATTACAGATGCGAGTTTCTTGTATTTCTTCTTGATAACCGAGTCCCCGTAAAGTATTAACTATTCGTTTTTCAGTTTGCCTAATTTCAAGACTATCAACAGGATGAGGTATTTCATCGCCTAGAACATCGCTTAACATTTGTTTCGCGCTGATTGCAGAAAAATCGATGTTTTGATCCGCAGTTGCAATGATAGTATTTGGATTCAAATTCCAGCGAATAAAAGTAGCCAAAACAATTATTAGGATTAGAGATATAACTAAAGGTGTAGTAGATAGTTGCTCAGAAAAATCTTGACGCTCGTTCATAGGTATTCCAAATTATTATTGTATTTATATTGTATTTATTCTCTCACAATTTGCACCTGAGAGATAATTTCCTTAGCCAATTTTTTGAAATGGGAATGGTTCATTCCTTGTTAATATTTCATGGAGTTATTCTAATTGGCATTGTTGATTTTCTGGAAATAACATTGTCGAATAGTTGTTTTACTTGTAAATCACCGAAACCATAAATCGCCTCTCGTTTACAAAACTCTCCGAATACTATTGGAAAATCTTCAGTCTGTAGTTCTTTCATTATATTTACAATGGTTTGTTCAGGTCTTCCCAGTAATCCATCTTCAGACGTTCTATCACTATGAGCTTTTATTGCAGGTAACAGAAAAGGATATTTAATGTTTAATTTTTCTGATTTTTTTTGTAAATTGGTGATGTCATTACGTTGGTATAATTCCCAAAAACCACTCAATTTGTTGAAGTCTGATTCAGTGATTTGTATTTTGTGGCTAAATGACTCAATCAGAGATTCATTATTCATACCGCCAAACCCGTACCGATTTTCTTTATTTGGTAACACAAGATAAACTCTTCGAATATCGGTTTGTTGTTTAATAAGATAAAGTACAAACCAAAAATTAACCTGACAAAATAAATCCTCTTCAAACCATAGGTTGATTTCTGCATCAATTGGTAGCTCTTGGATTTTATTAAATTCGGTGATTACTTTTTCAAAGTAGCTCTGTATTGTTCCGCCATAAGACTCGCTTAGATACTTTGCGCGGTTGTTGTATAAAACAGTTAAATTTTCACCCAGAACATTTCCATCAACAAGGCATTCATTAGTGACGATTAAATCACCTATAATCTGTTTAGGGAATTGTTTCTTTAATGTGCTACCGTTTAGGATATGAAAGGAAGTAGACTTCATTTTATTTTTTAGTTTCCGAGTGGTTATACTTGATTCGTTTGTGTTATTTGTTTTTCTTCATTGCTACAGTCAACTTAGCCGTTACTTACCACCAGCTAGATCAACAAATGATCCGGTAATGTAAGATGCTTCATTTGATAATAGAAAAGCAATCGATGCAGCAACTTCTTCTGGTTCTCCTCCACGTTGAAGAGGTATTAAGTTTTTAACACGCTCAATCCTATCAGGTTCGCCCCCGTCAGAGTGCATATTTGTATGAATAAATCCCGGTCGCACACAATTAACACGAATATTTTCACTTGCAACTTCTAGAGATAGTCCCTTTGTTAATGTATCGATTGCACCCTTTGATGCTGCATAATCGACGTATTCATTAGGAGCACCTAACCTTGAAGCAGCTGAGGAAACATTGACAATTGAACCGCCATTTCTCATGCGTTTAATGGCCTCTCGGCAACACAAAAAATAACTAGTAACATTGGTCGTAAGAACTTTATTAATTCTTTCAGCGGACATTTCTGTTACTCGCATCTGTGGTAATAATATACCTGCGTTATTGACTAAATGAGTAATGCGACCTAAACAACTATCAATTTCATTGAAAAGGCGAATGACATCATTTTCATTAGAAACATCCGCTTGTATAGCTATAGCTTTACCACCATCGCTTTCTATTTGAGTTACGACTTTGTTTGCCTCAATTACATTTGTAATGTAATTAATACAAACGGCGTAACCTAACTTAGCCAAATGTTTTGCTGTGGCAGCACCAATCCCTCTAGAGCCACCAGTTATTAATACTATTGAATACATTGACGATCCTTGTTGCAGTCTAAAGACAAGTGTTTTCGAAATTAAAACACAGCATAAATTTTCGATAATCGCGTATAGTTTTACCAGCTATCACTAACTTTACTCGCTTAACTTTTTATTTGGGTCTAGAAAGAACATTGTCTTGCAACCGCAAACTAGAGACCCACACATCGACTACAACTGATTTAACTTGTAGATACAGCCTATAAACCAGAACGTTAACTGACAATAATACAACACTATGCAACCTAAACTATTTATCTTCTCAGACAATAATAAAGTGTAAACATGTCATTTGTTTTTTACTAACTCATCTTTTGTTGAGACAAAAATTGCTATAAGGGCAATCATTGCAGCATAACGAAAAGCAGATTCAAGAACGGGGCCTCGCATACTTTCTGATCGCCATAGCTCAAACCATCCTTCTGCAATCACAATAAAACCACCAAATAACATCAACATCGCGATAGCGCACCCGCCCAATGCAATTTGTTTGGCGGACTGAAATGCGGCCATATTAGTTTCTTTAGCACGCCACATTCTAAGAGCGCCAATTGAGCACAAAAATCCAGTGGCTAACTTTGAAAGCAAAATAAATAAAGCGCCCATCCAAACAACTAATGGATTAGATGTGGCTTGAAAACTTTCTTCACCGTTATCAAAAGTGGTCATCGAGGTTGTTGAATTAACTGCGCCAATCGTACCATTCCAATCTGCGATGTTTTGGTAAGCACTAATAAACCCCCAAAGAGAGACGATGATAATAAGAAGTATTTTTGCCTTACGCAGCATAGGTGTATTCCTTTCAATGAGTTTGCTTGGTTTAAATGCTTTTCTCTCAATTAGTAGTGTTAATTATCATTAACCAATATTGATATAGTTCCTGTCATATATTGTACAGCGTTGCCGGATATCAATACTCTATCATCCTTAACTTCACACTCAAGTACTCCTCCTCTTTTGGAGGCTTGGTAGCCTATCAATTTAGCTTTTTCCAGACGTTCAGACCAAAATGGCGCTAACCCTGTATGTATGGAGCCGGTTACTGGATCTTCGTCACCGCCGTTAGCCGGCCAGAAATATCTAGATAGGAAGTCAAATTCATCATTTTTCGACAGGGAGGTCGCAACGAGATCACGAGGATACAATGTTTTTAATAAGGAATTATCTGTTTTGATATTTATTACCTCTTCCTCCGAGCTATATATGGCAAAGTAAGCTTGCGCGTTTTGATACACTTCTTTTGGTTCGATTGATAAAGCTGCCAGTAACGATTCAGGAATATTATCAGTATAAATTGGTTTTGTATTAGGAAAGTCCATTTGAATTTTCCCAGAGACTAGTTTTTTAATTAACAACTCTCCCACGGCTTTGGCTGTAAATTTTAACGAGTTTAGTGCAGGTAGTTTAGCAAATAAAACGAATGCGGATGCTAAGGTAGCATGACCGCAAAAATCAATTTCGGTTAATGGCGAGAACCAACGGATGGCATAAGAGTGGTCGTCTTTTTTGACTAAAAAAGCTGTTTCAGAAAGATTGTTTTCTGAAGCGATATTTTGCATAAGCCGTTTTCCCAACCAGTAGTCAGTGATTATGACTGCGGCTGGATTGCCACGAAAAACTTGATCGCTGAAAGCATCTATTACATTTATTTCCAAGTTCATTGGAGTAGTTTTTTTTTCGTTATGACTTAATATTTTGTTCATATATTTACCCAAAACTATTGATAATCAGTCTTTTCATTTTTGAAATTGAAAAAGCTAGGTATTTTATGGCTAGCTAATTTTGTGTCTATATTGCAGGCAAATGAGTCATTTATGCGGTATCTTCTGAAATACACAGCTTTCTTTTATACCGAGCTAGCATACTTTCATTACCAATCAGCCCACCTTGATGGATATATAGAACATTCTTTTGAGGACTTTCTTCCAAGTAATCTAATAGACAACGCCATCCAATAGGATCATAAAGTAGATCAAACTCAATGCTCGTTTGATGTTTAAGATCTAACCATAGTTCGTAATGTTCTTTATAGAGTTTTCCAAAGTGGTACTTCCTTTTAGAGGAAGGTTTATTTATGGGTAATATGGTTGGCCAATCTTTGAGGTTGTTGGATAATTTGTTGAATTGCTTTTTTAAGTAATTATCATCTCCCACACAAGCACAGGTGAACACAGAAAGTTCTAAGTCTAAATGGCGTAAAAAAGAATTAAGGAAAAGGGCGGTTGTTCCTGTACCGGATGGAAGCATAATTAATAATTGTTCAATTTTTTCTTTTGTGCAGTAACTTTCTATTTCGGAAGCGAGTTTTTTTATACCAAATTGTGCTTGTTCGCAGTGTCCTCCTTCTGGAATAAATAAGGTGTCTTCTAATAAGTCCTTTGTTTTGTTTTCGATAAAATCATTAACAGAAGAAAAAACATTATTCTTATCTTCACTTGACCAAGGGATCACTTTCACACCAAATTTGAGAGCCTGTGCATAATTTCCAATCGGTTTGTCGTATAACCATTTTGGTATATTATGCACGTAGAACTCTAATTGCCAATTTTTTAATTCTGCTAAAGCGGCCATTGATAAAAGTGAGTTAGATTGAACCGAACCGTAACTAATCATTCTTTTTATCTGTGGGAAATCTTTTTCAAGAAAGTAGTGTAGCTTCCTCGCTTTATTGCCAGAAAAATATTGTTCGAGAAGATCATCTCTCTTTATATAAAATTTAAGTTGGTTAAATTCTATTATTTGAACCGGTGAGGAGTTTAATTTTAAGTGTTCAATCATTCTATTTAGTTTTTACCCAAGAGCTTGTTCGGAATCTTCTTTAGTCCTTTTATTTGTTGACAACTAGCAATAGTGTTACTAGCTTGTTTTTCGATAAATGAGGTTCTGTCGCAAACTTCCATTCGTCCAATAATTATTTCAAACCCAATGTCGGATCTCGAAGCTCGGGAGTAGAAATATTCTGCGGGTGACATAATTCCAGACGGAACCTTATTCATCTTCCCTTTTTTCAGCATG